>JAJRTE010000026.1 GCA_024278455.1 Myxococcota bacterium | reverse complement strand
GAAAGGGGTTGAAGGACTGCGAACGCGCACTCACGGCAGGACGGAAGCAGGGCACGGGGTTCAGAACCGCTACAGCAACAGCGGACCGGTTCCACAGCCAGAAGGCATACCGGGAAGTATAGCGCAAGCTCAGGTGGATGGAGTGGAAAAACGCCAGGTGACGCACGAGCGGGGGGCTTTCGCGCGAAGCCGCAGACACACCTGCGATCGGCGGAGCATGAGACTGTGGCCGTCCCTTCCCGCATTTTCTGCGCTTCGTTGCGAGTCGGCGGCGTGAGGGCGGCTTCGCCGCCGTCCCGATTCGTTGTGTGAGGGGTCGAGTTCCGATCGCTCCCCCTCGTTACTCCATTGGGTTTTGGAATGAATTGGTCCTGCACGATCTCAGACGTTCGTACGGGCGGGCCCGGGCATCGTCCGCAGGGCGGTATGGTCTCGACAACTGGTGTGCCGTGGCGTATCCTTGCGTGCCTGCCAGACGGCCAGCGCCCATCCCGTTTCCCCGGAATGCGTGACGGAGGTGCCAGGAAGTTGGACAACGCGAGAGACACGGAAGGTGTCCGCATTCTCCTGGGCAATCCCAAGAGAGCGGTCATCAAGCTGTCACTGCCCATGATCGCGGCCATGTCGGCCCAGACGCTGTACAACCTGGTCGATGCCATCTGGGTGTCGGGGAAGGGGCCGGACTCGCTTTCCGCTGTCGGGTTCACGTTTCCGTTCTACTTCCTGGCCATGGCACTGGCCAACGGCGTCGGCATTGGGGGCGGGGCGGCTATTTCCAGGCAGATCGGCGCGCGGGACAAACCCGGTGCCGACAGCCGCGCCGCGCACACCATGGTGCTCATGGTGATCGTCTCGGCCATCTCCACGGTGACCATGCTGGTTCTGGCGGACCGGCTCATGCGTCTCATGCGGGCCGGGTCGGCGCTGGGACTCTCCGTGACCTATGCACGGATCATCTTCGCCGGCATCGTATTCGTGTTCTTCGTTCAGACCGCCGTCGCCATTCTCCGGGCGGAAGGAGACGCCCGCAGGGCGATGTACGTCATGGTCGCGGGGGTGGTTCTGAACATCACACTGGACCCGGTGTTTATCTACGTGCTCGACTTGGGGGTCGCAGGCGCCGCCTGGGCGACGGTACTCTCCATGGGCCTGGTATCGCTCGTCACCGCCTACTGGCTGTTCATCCAGAGGCGAACTTACGTGTCGTTCAGGTTCAGGGGGTTTCGGTTCGACAAACAGGTCGTCCTGGATATCGGGCGCGTCGGCCTCCCTGTGTCGGTATCGCACATGTCGATGTCCGTGATGGCGTTCGTCCTGACCAGGCTGGTGGCAGGGGTGGGCGGCCCGCAAGGGGTCGCGGTCTACACCACCGGGTGGCGTGTCGTCTCCATGGCGACCTTGCCGATACTGGGCATGGCGAGTGCCGTCACGGCGGTGGTGAGTGCGGCCTTCGGCGCGGGGCAGTATGGGCGGATGCGCACAGCCTACCTCTACGCGCTCAAGGCCGGGGTGGCCGCCGAGGGGGTGCTGGCGGTGTGCATTCTCGCCTTTGCGCCGCAAATCACCTGGATCTTTACCTGGTCCAGGGCATCGGCCGGGATCATCGACGACCTGGTCGTGTTTCTCCGGACGATGTGGGTGTTCCTCCCCGCCGTCCCGGTGGGCATGCTCACTTCCGCGCTGTTCCAGGGCACGGGAAAGGGGCTGAACGCCCTGGCCATGACGCTGATTCGCACCCTCGTGTTCACGGTGCCGTTTGCATGGTTCTTCGGGATCTTCCTCGAGTGGGGATTGCAAGGCATCTGGGTCGGCACGGCGGCGGCAGGCCTGGCCTACGTTCCCATCGCCTTCGGTTGGGCCAACGCCTATTCGATGCGGTTGCTCAAAGCCGCCGGCTGATGCGCGATCGTCAGTCCTTGCGTCCACGGACCTGCTCGGCCGCGCGGCCGATGACCTCCTTGAGATCGCGGAGCCGGAACGGCTTGGGGATGAAGTCGAACACACCACACTCGGCGGCCTGCCGCGCGGTCTCCATCGTGGCGTACCCGGTGATGATGATGACTTCCGTGTCCGGCCACAGCCGTTTCTGCGCCTGGAGCAGGTCGAGTCCGCTGACGCGACTCATCTTGAAATCGGTGACAACGATATCGAAGCGGACGTCGCGGATACGCGCCATGGCCTGCTGACTGTCCGTCATGACCTCCACCTCGTACCCGGCACGCTCGAGGCTGGGTTTGATGCGAGAGCCGACGATGGGCTCATCGTCGAGGACCAGGACCTTCAGAGGTTCTGTCATGCGTTTCCTCCCTGTTTTTGAAGAGCGCTGCGGGCGGACGCCTCGTCATCGAGGAACTCGCGAACGTATCGCGCGACCGTCTCATCAGACTTCATGAGGACATCCAATTGCCGGGCGAAGCCGAGCAGCCGGCCGACCATGACAAGGCTGTCGTGCATCATGGCTTTGCGGATCTTCCGTACCCGGGCCACCACCAAGTCCCCCTTGACCTCGACGAGGTAGTCATGCTGCGCCAACACTTCAGCGAGAAACCGAGCGCGGCGCGAACGACGCACTGCATCGGTGACGCCGCCCATGAACCGGAAATAGACGTAGTTGTCGTTACGGTTGTCCGACATCAATGCGTCAATCATGTTGAAGTGGTAGCCGAGGCGGAGGTTGACGTTCATGTAGTCCCGGGAAATCACGGCCAGGTTTTGCGCCTCGCCCGGATCCATGGTGTCCAGGTGGGACATTTTCGTGAAGCTGGACATGAAACTCCGGAAGTCGATATCGACCGGACGGGTTCGCCACACGCCTTCGGCGCACAGGCCGTCGAGCAGTGCGCGAAGCGGTCTGGAGACAATGTGCTCCGGCTTCACGACCCGTTTCCCGACGTCTTCGCGGATCCCGCCCCCGATGTCTATCACCACGAGCCCGAGGGGGACGGCGAGTTCGAGACGGTGGGTGGGGATACGTCTCCACGGTCCGCCCCTGAGGTGGAAGTCGATGAATTCCTTGACCGCCATCTCGTGGCAGAACCGGGTGATGTCGTGGTACGTCCGGCAGTTCTCCGCGGAAAACGACCTGGCCTTGGGGTCGGTCAGGTACAGGGGTGAGATCCTCTTCAGGAGGCGGCGCAGCACCCTGAATTCTCGAGCGTCGGCAAACGGCTGGTCCACCAGTGTCTGGAAGTGGAGTAGCTTCTTGACAACCCCCTTGTAGATGACCTGCTCCTCGGCGTCGACCGTCACCTCCATGCCTTCCTCCAAGATCTCCGTTGCCCGGCCGGTGTCCACCAGGGTCGGCACCCGGTACTCCCTGGCCACCGTCGCCATGTGCCCCGTAGGGGTGCCGATGTCGGTGACGATGGCTGCGCAAAGCGGGATGAGGCGGGAGAGCTTGGGGGAGGAACTGCGGGCCACCAGGACGGCGCCGCGCTGAAAGCGGTCGAAGTCGTCGTCTGCGAGGACTTTTGTCACCCTGCCGGCGCCGATGCCCCGGCATGCGACCATCCCGGCGTCCTCCATCAGGACGGCATGGGCGCGCACCGCCTCGGCGACTCGAGCCGGATCGATACGTTCCCGGGTCCGGACCCGCAGCGGGCGACTTTGCAGGATGATAGGCACATCCTGCCCGTCGAAACACCATTCCACGTCCTGCGGACTTCGGAAGTAGGCCTCGAGCTGCTCGCCGACTTCCGACAGGCGCTCGAGGCGTTCAGGGGTCAGGCAGGGGCGGGCCTGCCGGTCCTCAGGGACCGCCTGCTGCCGCTCCCCGGTCGACTCGCGAGGACGAACCTCTGTCTCCTTCTTCGCGATACGCCTCTCGATCACCCTGCCCGGCCTGTCGCCGTCCCGGTCCAGGCGATAGAAATCGGTCCCGCTCGAGCCGTCCACGACCGTCCGGGCCAGTCCCCAGGCGGCCGAGACCAGCATGACGGGCTGTTCACCGGCTTCGGGGTCCCGGGAATAGAGAACACCGCTCACTTCGGGATCCACCATGGCCAGAAACCCGACAGCCATCGCCGAATCGTTGTGCGCCAGCCCGTGTTCTCCCCGGTAGACGATGGCCTCCGGGGTGAACAAGGAGGCTACGACGTCCTTGTACCGTTCGCCGAGCTGCGAGACCGGCACCTGGAGGTAGCTCCGGTACTGCCCGGCGAAGCTCCGGCATCCGTCCTCCTCCACGGCGCTGCTGCGCACGGCGAAAAAACGGTAGCCGGAGGCCGCCATCCGGCTCGCGGCCCGGACAATGGCGATATCGAGTTTTTCGGGGAGCCTCGCCCCGGCCAGGTACGAACGGATCCGCCGCGACATCTCTTCCACGCCGGCGCCCGCCTCGAGGTCCGCGAACGCCCGGGACAGGAAATCGGCGACGCCATCCTGGGAGATGAACGCGCGATAGGCCGTGGTCGTGACAACGAACCCCGGCGGGACGCGCAACCCGAGCCTCGAGCGCACTTCTCCCAGAGTGCCCATCTTCCCGCCGACAAGTTCGATACGATCCAGGTCCGCCCGCTCCAGGGGGACGACCAGGTCCTGTTGCCGGCGCCAGCAGTCGTCGTCCATCTCGGCCCGGACTTCCCGCCGAATCCTCTCGAAAGCCTCGTTGAGTTCGGGATAGCGGTCGCCGGTGATAACATTGAGGTCGTCGATGATGCGCCGAACCAACACCTCGAGTTCGCTGGCGGTATTCTCGAGGTACCGGGTATCGAAGACGTAATCGCCGGAGAGCTTGTCGCCCATGTCCGCGATCAGGGCGAGGACGTCGTTGTTGGCGTCCAAGAGGTCACGGAAACGCTCGAAGAGAGACCGGAACGAGGACAATCCCTCCTCGCCGCCTTTCCCAAAGAGCTTGTCACGCAACGCCTGGAGCTTGTCCTTCATTTCCTGGACCGGCCGCCCTTCGACGGCATGATGGCTCCGACGCCAAGCCCGGAGGCCAGGGCGACCAGAACGGCCATGATCCCGTACAGCCACCCGTGTTCCATGGCAAGCTTGCGGAGAAACGCCACGGTCCCCACCAGGCTCACGGAAAGACTCCGCGTGGCTCGAGCCACCGGCACACCGTTCTTGAATCCGATCAGCATGACCTGGTACGCGCCGCCAGGCGCGCGAGCCGGGATGCGGATTTCCCCCCGAACCTTCTCCGTCCCCTGTCCGGCTCCCGAGACCCGCAGCGCACCTTCCTCGATGGCGTACAGGCCGGTTTCCTGCTTGTACTTGACGAACTCCGCCTTCCAGTCACGCTCCGCGTCCGCCGTCTTCGCCACTTTTTCATCCAGGTGCAACACCATGTCCCGCTCGAGCCGTTCGTAACCGAGCCCGGCATCCAGCGCGACGCCGGGAGCGGTCATCTCGGCGATCGGTTTCGAGGTAAGACACCGGTAGAATACCGGGGCACGCGCGAAGGTTGCCGTGCCGACCGTCATCCACAGGTTTAGCCGCTTGCCCTTCATGCCCATCGCCACTTCCTCTTCCTGCCCGCGAACGATCAGCGCGGCGTCGGTCCCGGTAGGCAGGATGCCTTCGACCGTGACATGGCCTTCGTTGTAGAACAGGTCCATGGCCACCGCCTCAGGGTCCAGGCGCAAACTGGCACCCAAGGCGCTCGAGGAGGGCAGGGCGCCCGCGCGGCCGGCCCCGGGGGACTTCGGCGCCAGCTCGTTGCGCGTGGCGGTGCCAGGTGTCGCCCCCGGAACATCATCGGCTCGATCGCCAGAAAGCACGGGCGCTGGAAATGCCAGGCCGATCGACAGCCATGCCGCCGGGCACGCCAGGCACAAGAACAGGGCGATCTTCTTCGTTACAGCCATATCAATGCCCTCCTCTGGGTGCCAGGAGCAGGTCGGGGGTCAGCAAGAGCGAGAAGAGCATCTTGACCATGACCAGCAAGACCAGGATGGCGAGCATGATCTTCAACTGGTCCGCCTTCAACCGGCTCGAGAGCCTTGCGCCGACCTGGGCACCGATGACCGACCCGATCATCAGGATCACGGCGAGGAGGAAATCGACAGTGTGGTTGGTGCCCGCTTGCTGGCAGGTCACGTTGATGCAGGTGAACAGCACGTTGAACAAGCTCGTTCCCACGACCACGTGCATGGGCATCCGCAGCAGGTACACCATGACCGGAACCATGATGAATCCACCGCCCACACCCATGATTGCGGCGAGGACGCCGACGAGGAGCCCGAGCAGGAGCGGCAGGAGAATGGACATCTCCACGCCGGACTTGGGGAACGCTGTCCGGTAGGGCAACGCCTCGATGAAACGGATGTAAAGCGACGGCTTGCCGGGATCGGCGGTGACAACGGTCTCCGGACCGGCACCCCGAAGCGCGCGTACGCTATCGATGAACATGTAGGTGCCGACGCCACCGAGCATCAACACGTAGGTGACGACGATGAGGAAATCGGCGTTTCCCATGGCACGCAATACCTTGACGAGATGCACGCCCCCCGTGCCGCCGATGAACCCCCCGACCAGAAGAACCAGGCCCATCTTCACGTCGATATTGCCCAACCGGTAGTGGGCGAATGCCCCAGACGACGAGGCTGCGACGATCTGGTTCGAATCCGTGGCAGCCCCGACTGTGGGCGGAATACCGATCATGATCAGGAGCGGCGTCATCAGGAAACCGCCCCCCACGCCGAAAAGGCCCGAAAGCAGACCCACGACGAAACCCAGGCCGACCAGCAGGGGAATGCTGACGCTGTTGCCCGCAATGGCGAGATACAGGTGGGGATTCATCTATCAGGTCTCCCTTCCTGGCCGGCTTCCCGCACGAGAAATGATCGGTGCGGTCTACCAGCCAGCACGTGACGCGCTGAAATAGCAGTGGAAAGTCGCCAGCCGTCAACCCTCTTCCTTCAAGGCCGCGGCAGCCTTGCGCACCATTTCCCGAATGTCTCGCAACTTGAACGGCTTGGCGATGAAGTCGAACACGCCCTTGGTCAAAGCTTCTCGAGCCAACTCCATCGTGGCATAGCCGGTGACCATGAGGACTTTCGTCCGGCTCGTCCGGGCTCGCACCTGTTCCAGCACCTGGATGCCATCGATCCCCTTCATGCGCACGTCCGTCAAGACGATGTCGAACTCCTTGGCCGCGAGGCGTTCAAGCGCCTTGACGGGGTCGACAAAAGTCTCGACCCGGTGTCCGTCCGCTTCGAGCGCTGGTTTCAACCTGTCACCCACGGTCCGCTCGTCGTCCAGGACGAGTATCTCGAGTCCCTCGGTCATGCTGCGCCCTCCGTAGGTCCTGGCAGACTCGAGCCCGCGATCGGCTCGCCGCCTTTGCCCCATCTTGCTGGGAACCATGCCGTTGTCAAGAGGAATGCAGGGAACTCAGCCGCGCAACGTGACCGCACGCGGCCGCACCTCCAGCGGGGGGAGCAGACGCCGCCATCGGAGCAGCCCCCGCCACGCAAACCTCGACGCGATACGCGCCTCGAGCACGCCCGGGATGCCGCCGGCGATCTCAAAAAGCCGGCCGCTCGAACGGAAGCCGGATGGAGAACGTCGTGCCCTTGCCTGGCGCACTTCTCACTTCCATCCTGCCCCCGTGCTTCTCAATGATGGAGTGGCTGACCGACAGCCCCAGCCCGGTCCCCTGACCGTTCTCTTTCGTGGTGAAGAAGGGGTCGAAAATGCGATCCAGGTGCCTCGGATCTATGCCGACACCCGTGTCGATCACGTCGATGACTCCTTCGTTCATCGCCCTGCTCAGCCGAATGACGACCCGCAATTCTCCGCCATTGGGCATCGCCTGAATGGCATTGAGAAACAGGTTGAGCAGGACCTGCTGCAACCCGCCCTTGTCCACGTGGAGTTCCGGCAACTGGTCCCGGACTTCCTTGGAGAAACGAATATCGTGCAGCTTCAGTTCGTTCGAGACCAGTTGCGCCGTCTTGTCCACGAGTTGCTCGAGCGATACTTCAACCAACCGGGGATGGTTCGCCCGGGAGAACTCGAGGAGGTTCCTCACGATATCGCTCACCCGCTCGCACTGCTCCATCCCCTCTTCGTAGAGCCGGTTCCGCTCTGCCTCGTCCATCGCGCCGGCACCCTCGAGAAGAGATTCGAGAATAAGCGATATGTTGTTGACAGGATTGTTGATTTCGTGCGCAATGCCAGCGGTCAGTGTCCCGACGGCAGCAATCTTCTTGGCCTGCACGAGCTGGTCGTGACGGCGAACGAGTTCCTGCATCATCCGGTTCATCGCTAGCGACAACCGCGTGAACTCGTCCCGGTACTTCCGGACTGGCATGATGGGGGTGAAATCGCCTTCCCCGATACGCTTGGTGACGCTCACCAGGAACTCAAGCCGCTTCAGAAGGTGACGGCTCAGGAAGTTCGCCATGTAGACCATCACGACCAGCAGGATGAACAGGGACACAAGGTCCCAACGCCGCATCAGGTGCAGGCTGGAACGCACATTCTTGCGCTCCCGGCGGCTCATGAGCAGCGCCGTGTCCACTAGCCGCCCGCCATACAGCCGAAGTCCCTGCTCGATCGACGGATTGTTCAGCCTCTCCCCGGGAGGAAGCTTGCGGTGGATCTCCACCAACTCGAACACGAGTTCGTTGTACGCTTCCAGGTCGTCCTCGAGGGCCTTGATCTGGTCGGGGCCTATCACCCGGCCCAACTCGGCCTTGACCCCGATCAGCACGGTCCGGGCCGCTTCCAGGTGCTTCAGCAGGTCGGCAAGATCGGAACCGTACAAGAAGAAATTCTTCTCGAATCGCCTGCATTGCTGGATTTCGTTGGCGAACTTGTCGGACCGCGCGACGAACTCCAGCTTGTCGTCGAGGCGGAAGACGATGACCCACGTGACCGCGGTGGCCCCAAGGGCCACGATGAAAATGGCGAGAAAACCGATGGTGAGCCGGGTACGTATCGACACGCCGGGGCGGGCCAGCAACGCTCGAGTCGCCAGGGCGTCGACCTCTTCTCCGTTCGTGGCGGGCGAGCCGGCAACCTGGCCGGGTTCACGGGACTCCGCTCTCCCCGCCCTCGGTTGGGTTTGGCCTTCCTGCTCTTCCATGCTCCCTGGTGTCCCGATATGTCTCGAGCGCGGTTCCAAAGTTCAAAGGTCCGGCATCCGTCCGGAAGAAGCCATGCGAAGTCACACGACGCCGGTGAGCCGGGCAAGCACATCGTGGTACAACCTTCGGGGAAGCAGCATGTCGCACACGTAGCCGAGCACCGTGTCCTAGCCAGAAAGATAGGTGTGACGCGGCCGTCTCGCGGTGAGCGCTCGAGCCACGACCCGCGCGACGTTCTGCGGCGTGTTCGCCTGCTTCCGCAAGCCCTCGTAGAACTTTCCGGTGTTGTACAACATGGTGTGGTAGCGTTGCTGATCGCGTTCGGGCAACTGCTTGAAAACCTCTTCGGTCTTCGGGAGCGCACTGTCCCACACCGGTGTGTCCGTCGCTCCCGGGTCCACCATGATGACCGGGAGACTCCACGGCCGAAGCTCCATCCTCAGAACGTCGGTGAACCCGGCCAGTCCGGTCTTCGCCGCGCAATACGCCGCGACGAACGGCGTCGGCCCAAATCGCAGGCCGGAACCCACGTTGACAATCCTGCCATGCCCCAGTCTCAGGAGTGGCAGGAACGCCTGGATGACAGCGATATGCCCGATCAGGTTCACTTCGATCTGGCCGCGCACTTCTTCAAGGGCCTGGAACTCGACCGGGCCGCCGAGAATGCTTCCCGCATTGTTGACCAGACCGTAGAGCCCCGCATCCCCCAACACGTTCTGTATCATGGTCCGGGCGGACGCGATCGTGTCCACCTGCGTGATATCCATGTGCACCGGCTGTATCCGCCCGTTGGTCCGGACCTCGAGCTTCTTCGCGTCCTCGTCGGTGCGGACCGTCCCGAATACACTGAAGCCCCGCTTGTCCAGTTGATCGACGATGGCCTCCCCGATCCCCGCGGACGCCCCCGTGACCAGTACATACTTCTTTTTCACCCCTGCCCCCTTTTGGCGAATGGCAACACGGTGTCCGTATTCGTCGTGCCTACCGGCTGATTTGAACCTCTTTTCCCGAGTCTCGACCGCACAATGGTCGTGATGGCTCTGGCAGGCTATCAGGCCCTTGAATTATCTCAAGCGAGGACATCTTTGTCAACAGTTTTCAAATGCTGTTGGAGAGCGGGACACCAGGTCCTGTACGCCCGCCACGTGGCATGGTACGATGACATCGTTCGCTGGCGATCGCCGGGAGTCCAGGGGGGCGGGGGGCGCCCCCGGAATCGAAAGACGCTCCGGCAAAGGTCATGCACCCTGTGACAGAGGCGTCGCCGGCTTGCCTGGCGCCGAGGTGCGCCGAACGAACAGCGTCCCGAACCTGTTTCACGGACCCAGGAGGTGCTCTCATGAAGATCTTCGCCGTCTGCCTGGCGCTGGCGTCGCTGGCCGGGAACGCAGCCCAGGCTCGCGAAGTGACCGTGAGCAACGTGCCCGAACTGCAGTCTGCCATCGCTGCAGCCTTGCCGGGGGACGACATCCTGGTCGCGCCCGGCACCTACTCGTTGCCATCCCCCTTGTTCTGCACGACACCGGGCGAGGACGGGAATCCCATCACGGTGCGCGGCGAGGCCCCGGGCGTCGCCGTTCTCAAGGTGAACAACACGATGGCTTTCGAGGTCTCCGCCCCGTACTGGACCTTTCGAGACCTGGAGATCCATGGCTCATGCGCGTCCGATTCCTTGTGTGAACACGCCTTTCACATCATCGGACAAGCGGATCACACGACGGTCCGGAACTGTGTCATGAGGGACTTCAACGCACAGATCAAAGGGAATGGTCTCGACGTCGGCGGGACGATGATCTTCCCCGACGACGTCGTCATCGAGAATTCGGAGATGTTCAATATCACCGCTCGCTCGACCGGCAACCCGGTAACTCCGATCGATGTCGTCGGCGGCAAGCGCTGGATCGTCCGTGCCAATTTCATCCATGACTTCGAAAAGGGTGGCTCCGACAAGGTCAGCTATGCGGCATTCTTCAAGGGCAACTCGAGAGATGGGGTGTTCGAGCGCAACCTGGTCGTGTGCGAGTGGCTGCACAGTGGTGGCATCCGCCTTGGCCTCTCGTTCGGAGGCGGGGGATCCAACCCGGATGCGATCTGTGAAGACGGGACGTGTGCGGTCGAACACACCGACGGCACGATGCGCAACAACATCATCGTCCACTGCCCCAGGGACGTGGGAATCTACCTCAACGAAGCCTCCGGCGCGAAGGTCTACAACAACATCCTTTACGATACGAAGGGGATCGACGCCCGGTTCACCCCCACCACGGCCGACATCCGCAACAACATCCTCAGCGGCGAAATCCGGGAACGCGACGGTGGCACCGCCACGACCGGGAGCAACCTGACGAATGTGCCGGCCGATCAGTGGTATGCCTGGTTCACCGATCCCGACAACCTGGACTTCACGTTACTGGACGGGACCGCCTACGTAGATCAGGGGGAATCCCTCACGCTCGTGACCGACGACTTCTGCACCAATGACCGGAACGATGGGGCGACGGACATTGGACCGGTGGAGTACGACGGCGATTCCGTCTGCGACACCACCTTTCCGTACCAGGTCGGGGACGAAGACCCAGCCCCGAGCTGCAGGACTGTCGCTCACGACCCCATCACCGCGGGGTCCTGTCTCCTGGGCCTGGGCCTGCTGCGACGGCGGTCGAAACGGCAAATGGCCAAGCGGTCCCAGACCCGGAGGGGGCACACCGGATGACGGGTCGTCACGACTCTGCGGCGCGGGGGGCACGGCTCGATGCGCACCCCGTGGCGTGGCTGCGCTAGCCCCCTATCCGTCCCTCCCCGCACTCCTCCCCGAAGCACGCCATGGCAGACGCGCGTGGTCATACATGCGCCGGTTATGGCACACTCTTTCTATCGTTGTGCGTGTATGATATTCGTGCCACAATGACCTTGTTCGTGAACCGGCACCTCGCCAGGTGGAAGCCGAGGCGTTTCGCGCAGGGACGGGGAGCGTGCCCCGAGGAAGACTTCCGTCGAGCCGTCGTCGTTCGTGTCCCCATGGCGAGGGTCCACCATCACCGTTCAACCGTCTCCCGAACGGACGGCACGAGGAAGAATGCCATGAGAAAGAAGCTCTTGCTGATCAATCCGGCGAACCCGGCGCACACCTCTTATGTCAACCAAGAGCACATCCGGTTTCTCACCCGCAAGTCCGGCGGATGGCTCAACGCCAGCCTCCCCACCCTCGCCGCGCTGGCGCCACCGGCGTTCGACGTGCGCATCGTGGACGAAAGTGCCGAGCCGGTCCCGTTCGACGCGGGCTGGGACCTGGTGGGCGTGAGCCTGAAGCCGACGCTCCAGGAACGGGGCAAGGAGATCATGCGGCGCTTTCGGGAGTTGGGTGTCCTGGTCGTGGCCGGCGGGCCGTCGGTTACGGTCAGCCCGGAGCGATGGGAGTCGTGCGCCGACGTCCTGGTCATCGGGGAGGCGGAGCGGGTCTGGCCGAAGTTCCTCCAGGACTACCTGGCCGGCCGCCACCAGGCCGAGTACCGGGAAGTGGGTCGCGTGGACCTCGCCCTGAGCCCCGTGCCGGACTACAGCGGCATGCCGATGGCGGCCATCCAGAAGTTTACGGGCGGCGTCGTGCAAGCCAGCCGAGGTTGCCCGTTTCGTTGTGAGTACTGCGATGGCCTGGTCTATCTCGGCAAGAAGATGCGCTACAAGCCTATCGAGCGCGTCATGGAAGAACTGGAGCAGGTCTACCGTCTGGGCAAGCGCAACGTCTGGATCGCCGACGACGATTTCTCCGCGAACCCGAAGCGGAGCAAGGAGATCTTCCGTCGCGTCCGTGACTGGAACCGCGAGAAGCGGGTACCGATGGGCCTCGTAACGTCTGTGTCCGTCTCCATCGCCGATGACGAGGAATTCCTCGAGCTTGCCGCCGAGGCCGGGGTGGTGCGGTTCATCATCGGGCTCGAGACCTGCAACGAGGAGAGCCTGCGGGAGGTGCGCAAGTTCCAGAACATTCGCCCGGACATCGAGGGAGACATCCGCCGGATCCACGAGCATGGCATCCTGGTGTGCGGCGGGTGCATGGTCGGATTCGATCATGACGATATTTCCATTTTCCGCCGCCAGTTCGAGTTCTTCACTCGAGTCGCCATTCCGAACGTCCAGGTATATGCGCTCCAGGCCATGGACGGCACGCCGGTGAAGGCGCGCATGCTCGAGCAGGGCCGCTACATCGACCCGCACCGTGACAGCGTGGGGCCTGCGTGCGAGACGTTCACCATCATCCCCAAGCAGATGACCATCGACCAGCTCCGGCAGGGCATCTACTGGCTGCTGGCGAGTTTCTACCGGTGGGAGGCGTTCGAGCAACGGTTGATGACCTACTTGGACAACTTCGAGAACTCCCCGAAGAAGAACAAACTCCACATCCCCTCGGGACCACCGGAGGCGGAGGACGTGGGGATTGCCGCGAGGATACTGAAGTACGTCCTCACCGGCGCGGATCGCGAGGAGAGGCGCGTGTTCTACCGGTTGGTCCGCGCGGCGCTGCGGTCGTCTCATCCCCAGGCCTTGCGCGTGACCGTCGGGAGCTACTTGCTGGCCAAGAACATCGTGGAGACCATCAAGGTCTCCAACCCGAACTTCATGGCGACGCCATACCCGGAAGCGGGTTGAGCGGGCGACGTCGTGGAGACACGGGCGACCTTCAACACGAACCTGATGCTCGAGGAGCGGAACCATGCCCAACACCGGACCCATCGCCAGGTACTACGTAGCCCGGTACAGCACCAGCATGCTCTTTTCGTTCGAGGCATCGGTGGCGCTGGCGGTCTTCGCACTCCTCCTCGTTCTGCGCTGGACGACGCGCGAGCGCGCCCTCGTCTGGGTGTTCCTGGTCGGGACCGCCATACACACGCTTCTCGAGGGCATTGCTGAAGGAACCGGTGTGCGGCACACCGCGCATGCCTCCCTGTTCGGGATGGCGATTCGCTTCCCCGCAACCTCCCTCGTCGCCGGGGCCTTCGAGGGGGGCGTCGTGGTGACCGTCGCGTACCTGTTCGTCAAGGCGGTGAGCGGAAAGGACCGGTTGGCAGGACGCCTGTTCACCGCGTTTTGCCTCGTGTTCGCGCTGACCGGCATCGCCGGGGTGTTCGCCCTCCAGGCACAGCTCGAGCACGATCCGGGAAGCGTGAGCTTCACGCGACGCGCGATGTTCGCTTCACACGCACTGATCCTGCTGGCCGTGTTCTACGCCTTGGCCCTCGGGTACTTCTTCTTGCGCAAGAGCGTGTCTTCGCGGGAAAAGCGCTCGTTCCTGGTCTACTACCTGGGTATCGTCCTCTTCACGACGGTCCTCGCCCTTCCTCTCCATGTCGGGCTGCTCCGCTATATCGAGGTCGACACAGGGGGGACGTTCCAGGTCGCTGCAACCTGGGAACAGGTGGTCATCATGTATGCGTTCAACCTACCTCTCGAGGCCGGATGGTACGTGTGCACCTATCCGATCCTCCATGCGCTCGGGCTCGCCTCATTTCCTCGAGGAGGATCGGGTTGACCTACCCGCGCGTGGTGATGAGGTTCTGGATCGGCCGCGCGCCTCGTTGCAGGCACTGGGCGGCGTGATTTCCCCCTGGCCGAGACCTGATCCGGGAGGCGTCCATGCACGTTCACTTCGGAATCCTGGCTCTGGCGTTCTGCCAGACACTGCGGCGCATGCCCTTCTCCCCCCGCAGACTCCTGGTCCTGTCCCTGTTCCTCCTCGTTTTCCTCCCGTTCGAATGCTTCACCTGGCTCTGCTTGAAACTAGATGAACTCGTCTACCCGCGGTTCCGCTCGACCCGCGTCGAGACCCCGGTGTTCATCGTGGGAAACCCCAGGAGCGGCACCAGCTTTTTCCACAGGCTCATGGCCATGGACGATCACCTCTTCACGCATGTCCGGCTGCACGAGATCCTCTTCCCCTCGATCGTGCAACAGAAGGTCCTGGCCGGCCTGGGGAAGCTCGACCGTGCCCTCGGTTCCCCGTTCCGGCGGGCCATCCGCCTGGTCGAGAATCACGCCACCCGGGAATCGGACAAGGTGCGTCGCATCCACTTGGAAGAGCCCGAGGAGGACGAGATGGTGCTCGTGCATGCCTTCGCGACATCCACGCTCCTCATGCTTTTCCCCGGTGCGGAAGTCCTCGCTCCCCTGGTCCAGTACGACGAACTGGACGAGGAGCGACGCCGGCCGATCGATGCGTTCTACACAGACTTCGTTCGACGCCACATCCACCGCGACGGCGGCGCCAGGCGCTTCCTATCCAAGAACACGACGTTCCCCACCAAGGTGCGCACCATTCACCGCCTGTTTCCCAGCGCGCAGTTCATCTACCTGGTCCGCAACCCGGCGGTGTCGATCGCTTCGACCGCGGACATGTTCGACCGGTTCTGGCAGACGCAGTTCGACCGCAAGGGGCTGGAAGCCCAGCGAAGACGCCTCGTCGAGACGGCCTGTTACCTCTATCGACACGCGCTCGAGGCGTTGGACGACCTTCCGGCGGGGTCCTCGTGCGTTGTTCGGTACGAAGACCTGGTGGCCGATCCCGAGGCGACGGTCAAGCGCGCATACCAAGCGCTGGGTTTGCCCCTGAGTCCCATGTTCGAAGAGAGGTTGTCTGCCGCCGCCCGGGAGGGGCGTGCGTTCAAGAGCCGTCATCACTACACCCTGGACGCGATCGGGCTCTCGGAAGAGGACCTCGAGGCGGCCTTGCCCGAGGTGTATGCGAGGTTTGCGTTTCGCGAGCACCTTGGGGAACGGGAAGCTGGAGACCCTGGAAAGGGCGGGGATGCCTCGAGATAGCCGGACATCGTGGCCGGGCATGCAGGTCGTTGCCGTCAACGGGTCCAATCCTTCCCGGCCTCGAGCCATGTCCCTCACGGCTTCATGATCAGCACGTCATCCACCACCAGGGCGTCCAACCCGGTCGTGAAGAACATCCCGAGCGCGTCCTCGAGGCTGTGGATAATCGGTTTTCCCATGATGTTGAAGCTGGTGTTGAGCACCAGGGGAATGCCGGTTTTCCGGCGGAAAGCGTCTATCAAATCGTAGAAGGCCGGGTTCCAGCTTCGCCTGACCGTCTGGAGTCGGCCGGTGCCGTTCACGTGGACGACACCGGGGACCTTGTTCCGGACCTCGGGCCGGAACCGAAGCGTCCGGTCCATGTAAGGGGATTCCTGGTACCCTTCGAAGTAGGCCTCCCCGTATTCGTGGAGGATGGATGGCGCAAACGGCCGGAACGGCTCCCGGAATTTCACACGAGCGTTGATTTCGTCCTTGATACCGGGACGTCTCGCGTCGGCCAGGATGGAGCGGTTGCCCAGGGCTCGAGGACCGAACTCGGCCCGCCCCTGCACCCAGCCCACGATCTTCCCGTCGGCCAGCAGTGCCGCGGCTCTTTCGGCAACGCCGTCGCCGGAGACCATCATGCCGGGGACCCTGCCCATCGACTTGAGACGCTCCAGCGTCCTGCCGTCCATGGCGGTTCCCAGGTAAGGGCCCTGGATCGTGCCGGGCAGTGGCGCGTCTGGATTGTCGCGACGAAAGGCCAGGCAGGCCGCCCCGAGGCAGCAGCCGTCATCTCCGGGTGCACTGGGCACGAAAAGGCGTCTGAAGGGCGTGACCTCGAGGATTTTCCCGTTGAAGCTGGAATTGAGCGCACACCCTCCTCCCAGGACCAGGTTGTCCGAGATACCAAGGGCGTGGAGATTCGAAAGCAGTTCCGTCGCAAGCCGCTCGTACTCGAGCTGCCCCGCGAACGCCACGTCGGCGGGGTCGAACTGCCTGAGTTGGGCGAGCAGTCGATGATGGCTGCGGCGCTCCGGGCCGGGGACCAGGCGCAATCCCTCGACCCGGAGCAGGCGCCCGACGATGGCCTGGACTCGAGGATTCGGGGAACCGTGAGGAGCCAGCCCCATCACCTTCCATTCCTCCCCCTTGATCACATCGAAGCCGCAGCCGAAGGTGATGAACCCGTAGAAACGGCCGAGACTGGCCCGCCCCGTGCTCCGCGGAGCCTCGATCGGGTCGATGGCGCCGTCGTGGTAGTGGAAGAACGAGAGAGACCCGTCTTCCCCGTAGGCGTCGAACACCGCGCAGACCGCGTCCCGGAACGGACTCATGTAGCAGGCCGTCGCGGCATGCGCAAGATGGTGGTCGAAATCCACCGATATCACCCGCCGGCCGGTCGCCCTGCGGAGTCGGGACACCGGGGTCCTCCCAGGATCCATCGCCCCGTGCCGTGCACCCACCTCCGTCCCGTGTGTCCTTCTATCGCCACCCAGGAAGGCCTCGAGCCGTGTTCTGAGCTTGAGGTTCGCCGATGCCAGGTTGATGCTCGAGGTCATGGCGTCGAGCAGGAACGACGCATGTTCAGCCTTCATTGCGGCGGACACCATCTCCGGCGCCCCACGGCGGGAGCCGGCCCGAGCCGCCAGGGACGACAATATGCCCAGCGTGCCTCGCAGGATGGCCATTCGGCGAGCCATGGGACGACTCCAACTCCTGGATACGACCAGGTCAGCACCCGGGTCGCACCACTCGGCCACCAGGGTTTCAACCCGGTTGACGTCGTCTGGCGGACTGTTGAACGCCCGCTTGTTCTGGAGGAACCGTTCCGCAGCCTCGGCGAAACGGACCTCGCCGCCGGGCCCGACGATCGCCAGCGCGGGGTCGTGAAAGGAGCACGCGAGTCCGATGTAGTTCTTCATAGCTTTGCCGCACCGTTCGGAGTTGATTTCAAGGTACTGGCATGTCCGGGAGATCGAAAACGGCTTTCACGTCATCGCACGTGGCGTCGCCGTCCAATCCGATGAGCCAGTACCAGGACCGACCTTCAGGATTCCATTCCGTCATAGGGTCGTCGCCGCTGAAATCCTCGCTGTCCGAGCCATACCGCGTCTGGTCGATCAGCACGTCCACCATCGAGCCGGTGATCTGGTGGGCGCCCTCGTCGAAGAAGACGGTTCCCGGCTCGAACGTGTAGAGGGTCCGGGAGCAGATGTAGCACAGCGTGTCGAGTTCCCCGTCGATCCACTGCTCCACCGTGACACCGGGATGGTTGTCCTGGTCCTGGTCCCACTCCGCGGGGTCGTCTGCGCTCAGGGGGCAGGATTCGCTGACGGGATCGTCGAGACGGGCGCCGAGCACCCAGTACTGGGGGCCGTAGTCGCTCTGGAACAACTGGTAGACCGGGGACGACCCCTCCTCGCCATCAGGCGGAAAGGTGACTCGAGCGTGCCATTCGGCGAGGGGCATGTTTGCGTAGACCGCGTCGGGGATCACCGTTTCCATGATTCGAGTGCCGAACACGGTCTGGATGTAGACTGGTCCCGGCACCAGCTCACAGGCCTGCTCGATCTGGGTGATGTCGCCGTCATCCCGCTCGACCCAGGTGACCAGGTACGAACTCCAGATCGTCTGTGGCTGCCAGCCTCCTTCGACGAAGAGCGAGTCCTCGACGTAGACGAACACGTCGGCCTGGCGGAGCAGGGCCCACTGGACCGGGAGTTCATCGGGCACCTGCGTCGGCTCGAATGTGGGTTGGGGCGGCGCGTAGTCGTCCGGGCTGGAGCCCGCGGAACATCCTCCGTCCCGGCCACAGTGCAGGGTGACCGCGGCGGCGAGAGAAGAGCCCGCCAACAATGCTTTCGCAGGCGTCATGCGCACACAACGACCTCGTGCAACGTGGGAATGTACCGATATCGACAAGCATAACACACCTGTCAGAAAAGGCAAGAAGTGGTGTTGCCGGCTCTTCCGGGAACCGGGGCGTCCCGGAAAAACGGTGGCGCAACGGACAAGAGGATTCGCGCGGCCTGGCCCGGGGTTTCGAGATTGTCAGGATCCGAACGGGCGCACGAGCCGGAATCCGAAATCCCCGTAACGCACGAGAGGGAAGAAGGCGTTCCGGCAAGCCGTGCGGAGTGTCCTGAGCGTGCCGATCCAACTCCCCCCACGACTGACGCACAGATCGCTCGAGTCAGGCGTGGCCGACCCGGCATTCAGCGGCGACCGGGGGTCGGGGAGGTCGTCGCGAAAGATCTCGAGGCACCAGTCCCGGACGTTGCCTGCCATGCCCCGAACCCCGTAGGGGCTTTCGTCCACGGGATACTCGTGGATTGGGGCGGGGCCGGGTCGTCCTGGCCGGCTGTCCATGATCCGTGCCCACGTGGGGTCGGCGAAGTCGCCCCAGGGGAAAAACCTCCCATCGGTGCCTCGAGCCGCCTTCTCCCATTCCCACTCCGATGGCAGACGCCAAGGTATGCCGGTGCGCGCAGCTTGTTCTGCTGCGTATGCGGTCGCCGAGTACCAGTCGATCATCACCACCGGCCAATCGGGCAACCAGATGTCACCCTCTGCGTCCGGACGCAAGCAGAAGCGGCCATCGTCGCGCCTGCCGTAGATGATCGCGCTGGGCTCGTCGGCCGTCCCTCCCCGCTCTCGAGGTGCGAGTGTCAACGCGCGATCCTCCCTGCCTCCGGCCACGAGGTCGTTCAGGAAGGCAAGGTATTCTCGATTGGTGACCGGGTACCTGCCAATGACGAAACCGTCTACCCAGAGCCGTGTCCTTGACGGGCTGTTGAAGGCCTCGCCGTCGCCGCCGGCCTGGAACCAGCCGGGCGGCACATAGACCTCGTCCGGTGTCAGCGCACCTTCCCTGGGAAGAGGTACCGGGAAGGGATCGCGGTCCCCCGGCCGGATGCCCTCCCAGTGCTCTCCCCGTTCGATGAGCACCGGGTAGGTGACAACATCTCGTCCCGGCGCCGATATCCTGAGAAGGTAGCTACCTCGAGGCAAGGAGACCGCGCGCAGGGGAGTACGCCCGAGTTCCTTGACAAAGACCGGAATCAGCCTGCGTTCATGGGTACGGAACTGAAAGAGTTGGACGTTGGCGCCTTCCGGACGGGTGACCAGGGTGAGCGCGCCGTCTCCCTTCAAATAGACTGCGTAGCGGCCCCGGTCATACCATCTCAACTGCAATTCGGCTTCCCCGGCCGCCTCGATGTCACGGGCATTCTCGGCCTCCCGATGGCGGTCGTGGTAGTGATCCGCCAGGGATTCCATGGCCTCGGGCAGATCACCCTGGATGGTCAGCGCTGCGAGCAGGGTTTGAACGTACCGAATCTCCTCGAGGGCTGCATCCTGCTCCAGGCGCCGAGCCTGGTCCTCGAGTTCCCAGCCCGGCACCTTGTCCGCAACGGGCTGATACGACCTGACCGCGGCAAGCCGGCGCCGGGCTTGCTCGCGCAGTTCCCGAGCCCGCGAGCGGAGCGTCCCTATCTCGGGGACGTGCTCCTTCGCCTTGCGAACCAGCTCCAATGCCCGCTCGCGGCGGCGGGCGTTCTCCAGCCACGCGCCCACCGCCTCGGCCACCCCGGCAGCGTCCCTGTAACGCTCCGCAGGCGTCCTCGCCATGGCCTTGAGACAGATGGCCTCGAGTTCGCCCGGAATGGGCGGCGGGACAGGGGAAGGTCCCCGGCCAATGACGGCCGCGGTGGGCTCCTCACCGGTCTGCTCGCACCTCTCGACGCTTGCAAGACCGGGGGACGACGCCACGAGACGGGGCGGAACGGGCGAGCGGTCGCGGACCTGCATGAGCACGTCGATGCCGGAACCACGATAGGGCGGCCGGCCCGTAAGCACCTGGTAGAGAATGGCGCCCAGCGCGTAGACGTCGGTGCGCGGACCGAGTTCGCGTATCTCGCCACGAGCTTGCTCCGGGGCCATGTAGGCCGGCGTTCCGGCAATGACGCCGGCTCGAGTCATCGTGTCTTCGTCCTGGGAACGGCACGTAACGACGGTGGGCTCGTCCGCGACTGCGTCTGGGAAGGTGCCTCCGACGAGGATCTTGGCCAGTCCCCAATCCATGACCAGGACCGCACCGAAGGCTCCCACCATGATGTTCGAAGGTTTCAGGTCCCGGTGCACTACGCCCCGGCTGTGGGCATAGGCCACAGCGGTACAGGCCTTGTGGAACGCGGCCACCAGCCGGCGAAAGGTCCACCCCGACGCGGTCTCGCCCCAGTGGCCCCCTCCGGACGCTGCGTGGAGTTCCGTGATGACCTCCTCGAGCGTGCGGCCCTTCACCTCCTGCATGGTGAAGTAGAAGCGTCCATCCGGCAGCCGGCCGAGTTCGTTGACAGGAACGATCCCCGGGTGCTGCAACTGTGCCGTGGCCTGGGCCTCCTCCACGAACCTCGCCACGTTGGCCTCGCCGGTACCCAACTCGGGTCGCAGAATCTTCATGGCCATGGTCCGGTTCAGCTCCCGGTCCAGGACCCGGCGGACCTCCCCCATGCCTCCTTCGCCGATGAGCCCCAGGTCGACGTAGCGCGTCCCGGGCTTCGGCTCGACGGAGAGACCAGGAGATCCTTGCGCCTCCAGCGGCCACGTGTCTCCGGCCGAAAAGTCCGCCGTGACATCGACGAGAGGGGGTTTCGCCGCCGCGGCAACACGGCGCTCCGGGCGCGTCCTGGTGGAAGACTGCCCGCAAGCCTCCCCAGACCGCAGGGTCGTGGTGTCGTCAGCGTCCGCGCACGCCTTCTTGCCTCGCCTCGAGCCACCTTCTTCGCTACCGGCCATGGTGGTTCCTCGCCCGCGTGAAACCGGTCCTCCCAAGACGATACCCCCGGCAGATCACGCGAGACAACGCCGGGGGATGGGCTCGTGCCACCGAACACCGCCACGTGGGACCCGGTGGGCAAACCCTACCCCAAAGGCGCCGGATAGGCAAGTGGCGTGCGACCGGGCCGCACAACCCGGGCCAGGCCGACACGCAACGACCGTTCCAACACCGCGGCTACGTCCGTGCTGCCGGTGCTCTTCGATTCCCGGGGCACGAGGTCTCGTGCCGGCACGTGCAAGCTGGAATCATACACCCCCGCTGGAATCGCCGGTGCATGTCCCCCTTCGCGGACCGGCAACCGGTAATCGGGGCAAAGAAAGTCTCGGTGGATGGGTGCGCGCGTCCGTTCCAACGCTCAGGGGGAGTGTCAAAGCAGATTGCCGGAGTATCGACGATGAACCATGGCGGCACGCTCTTGTCATCGTGGCGTGGCGAAAAGACCGCCCTCCGCACGTGGCAATTCCTGTTCTGCATCCATCTCGCGACCGGATTCGCGCTTGCTGGCCATCCAACGTGGCTGGCTGCGCGGACCGGCGACGTCAGCCGTGATCCAGGGGGACAGCCGACCTACGTGGTGGTTTCCGGGGGAGACGTTCGCCTGCCGCCGGGGTTGGCGGAACTCCGCATCATCGGGGATTCCGTCGTCGCTGTCACCAGCCGGCGGTGGGAGGTGTTGAAAGAAGAGCAGCGCAGAACCAGCGTCCTGGCCCTCGCGGGAAGAGGCAACGAGCTTCGCGACGTGGCCGTTTTCCGTCCTTCGGGCAGGCTTGCTGCGACCTGCTTGACGGGCAAGGTCGAGGTGTACCCATGAGGCGGGTCTTGGCCAGGCTGCTCGAGCCCGTCTCTCCACGGGTGCTTCGCGTGACCACCCTCATGCTGATGGCATGGAGTCTGGCCGGTGGGTGCGTCCGTGCGTCCAGCGAGTACAGCGCCTGGACCCGGGAGAGAGCCGCCAGGCGATGGCTGGCGGCGGTGCATGTGCGACAATTCGAATACTACCACACAACGCGACGGTTCGCCTCCTCCCTCGAGACGCTGGGTGCTCGTCCTCCCGGGGAATGCCGGGGCCGGGTCTTCGCCTTTCGGGCGGGGCGCCGTGCCATGTTCTTGGCCGAGGTGTGCACCACCCACCAGTGCTGGCTCATCGATCCGTCAGGTGTCATCCGCGTCAGGTCCAGGGAATCGGGCGGCGGCGCAACGGGAGTCCACTCGTTTTTCCGGGCGCAGGTCACCGGCCGCCGATCGCAATGGCCCGTCGCCGGGACGAATCGCATGCCGGCCGAGGGAGCTGCTGTTTTCGCCTTTGCGGACAACGAACGCGCACCCACAGGGCAGAGCCTCGAGCCGACCCGCCGGAACACGCTCTTGGCCGAAGAACGTGAGGACGGCGTCCCCCTCGAGGAGTCGAGGGGGACCGTGGTCGTGCCCCTGGGCGCACCCGAAGCCTTCGGGCTGGAACCCGGGAGCAGCCTTCCTCCGTTGAGCCCGACTCGAGACAGTCCGGCCCTGTGGGGAACGATCGAGGAGGTGAAACGATGATGCGGTGGCTGAGAATCTGTGCGCGGAGATGGACGAAACCGTGTGGCCGCGGGTGCCGCCTCGAGCTGCCGGCTCACGGTAGTTCTCGGAGCAGAGGATCGACGATCATCGAGAATGTCATTGCGATGTCGCTGTTCGCGGGCGGAATGGCAGCGGGTGCGACACTGATGAACGAGGTCACGTACACGAACAGCTTGGCGACGGAAATCGCAACGTCGACGACCCTGGCCCGCAACTTGTTCGAGGAATTCAAGACCCGCGACCCGGAGGAGCGGGCGCGGCTCGGCATTCCCCTCTCCGGGACCACGGGGCCGATCAACGGCGCTGGTGAGCCGAGCGCATCCGGCCGGTACCGGGCCGACTGGGAATACCTCGCTGATGGCCCTCACGAGGGCCTCGACAGCCTCGTGATCACGGTCACCTGGCGCGACGCTCGAGGTGTCGAACGCCAGTCGGTGTTTCATTCCGGCGCTCGGGTGGGGTGGCCTGTGCCAGTGATCATCCCGGACGAGCAAGGCAATCACGACCATGGCAGGGGACACAGGAAAAAGTAGCCGGCGCGGCGCGGGAGGTGAACATGGTTGTCGATGAGGAACGGCAGAACGAACGGGCGTGGCCGGGGGAAAACGGTGACGGCCCGGTGGGGGACTCCCGGCGTCAGAGGCACGAGATCGGAACGTCGCTGGTGGAGCTGACGGTCGCCATGGGCATGGGGATCGTCCTCTCCGCGGGGTTTCTCGTGGCGGTGAACGGCGCTGGCAAACTCTACCAGTTCGAGCACCGCCTGACCTTCTATTCGAGCGAGGCTCGAGAAGTCATCCACCAGGTCGCGCGCGACATTCGTTCCGCCGGCTCGAATCCCCTGTCGAAGCCCTTCCTGTTCGATGGAGACCCGGCGGATGACCGCCCCCTGGTTCTCGATCCCGGCGGCGACGGCGACATGACCAACGACCTCGAGGTGCGCTACGATCGGTTCGGGGGCGCAGAGAGGAACGAGCCCGACGGCGACGCCGACGACGACCGGGAGGCGATTCGGTATCGTTTCGATGCCAACACCCATCGGATAGTCCGCCAAGTCCGGTTCGGGGACCAGTGGGACCAGGAAGTCATCTTGATCAACGTGTGCGACTTCGCGTTCAGCTTCTATGACCGGGACAGACAGCCGACGGTCAGTGCCAACGATGTGAGCTGGGTCCGGATCGACGCCACGACCACGACAGCACCGTCGGACTGCTACCAGACGGACGAAATCACCCGCAAGTGGGCCTTGACGATCAAGCTCAGGAATCGGTAGGTCCCGTTCGAGGTGCGCCAGCGCCGGATCGCAGGAACAGAAGGCGTCGCGGTGGGCGGAGCGCGAGCAGCATGTTGCACCGGGTAACGCTGTTGCTACTTGGAGGCGAAGGCATGGACTCGACGACACTCGCACGAAGAGACGAAACATCGGCTGTCGAAACCGCAAGACACACCGCGCAAGGATGCGGCGGGGAGCGCGGGGCGACCACCGTCCTGGTGGCGTCCGTATGCCTGCTGGTGATCCTCATCGGTGGTGGCATCGCGCTCAGCGCGGCCCGCCAGGAACTCTACCGCGCCATGGACTACAAGGACAGGACCTATGCGCTGATGCTGGCCGAGGCTGCGATGGAGGATGCGGCCGTGCACCTGGACGAAATCCAGGACTGGAGCGCCCTGTCACTTCCCCACGACGCCTTCCTCGGGTACCAGCCCCACGGCCAGGGCTACTACCAGGCCAGGCTGCTGAACAACGCGGATGATCCGGGCATGTACGACACGGACAATGCATTGCGCATCCTGGCCAAGGGGTATGGCAGGAATCTCGAGTACGCTGTGACGGTCGAGGGCATGTATCGCCGTATCGGGTTCGACCTCGAGCCGCTTTCCGTGCTGACCGTGTGCGGCAACGATATTTTTGCGTCGGTTTCGGGGAGTTCCCTGGTGTCCGGATACGACCACGCGCCTCCGCCTTCGCCGTGCAGCGGGTCGAACTGCAACCCGGAAAGGCTGGACGGGCCGTTCGAGAAGGGGGGGATATTCTTCGAGGAGGCAGGCCGGTCGGCCTACCTGGGCAGCAGCAGCGTGGTGGAGGGCGACCCGGACACGGCGTCCGGTGTGCCGGAACTCCAGGGCGACAAAGGGTTTTGCGCGCAGGCCCGGCTGATCTCCGAATTCATGTATCGCCTGCCCATGCCCGAACGGATTACGACTTGGCCGGCCAATTCGCAGGAGACCTACGGCACCATCGACGCCCCCAAACTGGTCTACGTGGCCCAGGGCACCGAACTGGACCTCAACGGCACGACCCAGGGGGCGGGAGTGCTCTTGATCGACGGGACCGTGGTGCAGACCGGGACATTCACCTTCTCCGGGCTCATCGTCGTGGGACGGAATGCCCGGATCCTGTTCAAGGGCACGGCGAACCTCTTCGGTGCGTGCGTCACCGCCGGTGGATACCCGAACGACCCCGCATGGATGGTCATCGGCGGCAACCTGAAACTCGTTTGGTGCGAGCAGGCCTTGCAGGTGCTCCGTGGTATCATGATGCCCGGCCTCTGGTACTCCTGGCGCGAGTACCACGGTCCGGAACAACCCTATCCCGACATGGGCTGAGGCCTCGAGACAGTACGTCCCGGCAGGGCTGGAGACGGCGAGGGGACCGATTCGCTGGTGTGGAGGGGTGGGCTGGGGAGTAGGCTGGCTGGTGGGTGCGCCGTCTGGGAGTGGGCTGGGGAGTGGGCTGGGGAGTGAGCAGGCTGGTGGGTGGGCTGGGGAGTGAGCAGGCTGGAAAGCCTGCCCCACACTTGGGCTTCTCGACATGGTCCGTGTTTCGATCTGTTGACCCTCGAGGCACATACTATCGGTCCGTGTTTCGATCTGTTGACCCTCGAGGCACATACTATCGGTCCGTGTTTCGATCTGTTGACCCTCGATGTCCTTTCCAATGGGGTTGTGCCTCCCCCGGTTCGTGGTACACTTCTCCCGATCCGTTTCACGGGGCCGAGCCAGGTTCGGGATAATGGAACCGGGCCGGTACGAACCCGGGCAGGGGAGGGCGCGGCGTGAGTCCACCGTCAGAAACCGACCAGGGGGTGCTTCGCCTGGCAGAACGGCTCATCCAGCTCCTCGAGGAGGGGAGGTTCGCCGCGACCTACAAGTTTGCGCTCCTCGTCGCGCTGATCGACCTGTGCTTCGAGGGCTACTCGGAGAAGGCGCTCCCGCCGGAGACGGTGACCACCAGGCAGCTCGCCGAGAAAGTCATCGAACTCTACTGGCCGCACACGGTGCCTTACCGGGAAGCCGGAGTGCTGCGCCAGGGTACGGCTGGACCAGGGGGCCAAGCAGATATTCTGCGCAAGATCCAGGCATTCCGCGAGGTCGTCACACGTAACCCCGCGGAATCCTTGCCCCTTTCTCGAGCACGCACTCGGGTCGCGCAGGAGGGCTGGGAGGACCTCGTGCGTTTCGTCGAGTGGAAGCTCATCGAGATGCCCCTGCCCCGACTCCAGTTCCTCGGCAAGGAGGAGGACAGGTTCCTCTACGACATCGGATGGCGGGCGGTCCGGCGTCCGGGAGGCTGGAGGGCGAGCGTGCGGCGGCGGGAGGTGGCGCGCTACCAACGGGGCGACGGGAGCGCGTTCGACAACCGCATCCGGTTCCGACCCGGCGTCAGCGAGCAGCTCGTTCGCCTGAGCGGTGTCCTTCGTCCTCTCATCCATCGCCAGTGGGCGGTCAGGGTGGCGCGCATGAACCGCCTCGAGGAGTACCGTCTCGAGCTGGTCCTGTTCGGCTGCGCGCGGGCCCAGTTGGCCCCGGTCCGGCCGGGGCTGCGCGAACTCCAGGACAACCGATGCTTCTACTGTGGCGAGTCCATTGACGGGAGTCACGATGTCGACCACTTCATCCCCTGGTCCCGCCATCCCGACAACAGCATAGACAATCTCGTGGTGGCCCATTCTAGGTGCAACAACCGGAAGCGGGATTTTCTGGCCGCCGCGGAACATGTGGAACACTGGCGGGCGCGTTCAGCCGAGCGAGCGAGTGACTTGAGGCTTGTCGCCGGGCGGGCGAACTGGGAGTCGAGCCCGTTGCGGACGCTCAGCGTCGGTAGGGCGGTCTACCTGCACCTGCCCGGCGGCGTGCGGCTGTGGCGTCTCGAGGACGAGTTCGTCCCGATGGACCGCCCGCGAATCGTCCGGGCACTCGGCGTCCACGGGCGTGCGCGCTGAACACGCCGACCCCGGGCGATGGGAGTGGTCAGCGGCGTCTCGGCGCGCGCGCGGCGGAGCGTGCGCGGCGGCGGAGCGCGAGCGTCCAGGCCAGGGCGCCGAGCGCGATGGCGGGAATGCCTCCCCGGGACGGTGAACCTCCGCGTCCCCTCGACCCGGCCTGGTTCCCACTGTCGGCGGCCGAGCAGCCCCCGCTTCCCGAATCTTCCTCCCAGGTGAAGGTGATATACGAGCCCGAACGGGAGAAGATGGTCGGTGCGCCGTTGACCTCGAGGTCGGCGACATCGGGGGCGAACAGGCGAATCCGGGCCGAGTCCCGCTCTTCCAGGGAGAGGTCGACCACGAGAGTCGTGCCCTCATCCTCCCAGCGGCCCGAGAACCGCTCGAGGGTCGTGTCGCTCACCAGGATGTCCACCTGGTCTTCCGCGGCGTACTGGTCGTCGCGTGCGCCCGAGCCGGTCAGCCTGTCGATCTGGGGGATTGGGCCAGGGCCCTGGAGGGAGCTGGCTTCCCGGAGCACGAGCCGAACCGGGTTCGCACCGGAGATCTCCTGCCTGTACCAGGCGAACGCGCCGTCGAACAGCCAGTCACCGAAGCCCAATCCTGGAAGCGGGCCGCCGTCGCCGGCCAGGAGCGTGATGTCGTCGAACCGGGTCGTCCACACCTCGTAGCCCGCGGCGCCCGGTCCGGCTCGAGAGGCGGTCAAGGCCTGGAAGCCGGTGACGGCCGGAGTCGCCCCGTGGAACTCCATCAGGGATTCGAATGTGGTCTCTTCGGCGTGGCGCCGGATGAGGACCATGGGCACGGCCTCGAGGTCGGGCCCCAGGCCTTCGGCGGCGACCAACGTGGTATCCGGGACGCCCAGGGTCCACAGGCGCATGCCTCGAGCCGGCACTTCGAAATCGGCATAGTGGAGGTCCTCGCCGTAGTGCAGCGTGATGTCGTCCACTTCGAAGGACCCGGTCACGGAGCCGGACCCGTTCCGGGTGAGTTGCACGGCGACGAGGCTCAGCGGCGGGTCGAAGATGCCATCAGCGTTTCCCAAGTAATTCGACCAGGTTTCCGGATCCTGTAGCGTGATCTCCCGCCAGCCGGTCCAGTCGACCACGCCGAGGGGCTGCACGAACCGTTCTGAGGTCTGATCGTAGAGCCGGATGGCGATGGACAGCCCGCTTCCGTCTCCCCGAATCCACAAAGTGATTCCCTGCGGTGCTTCGTCCGGAAGCGGCTCCGACGTCGTGAATCCGTAGACGATGTAGCCGTCTTCGGCGCTGAAGTCGTAATCGAGCCGAGCGAGCCAGGCGCCTCCGTGGGCCAGTTCGGGGTCCTCGATGGCTTCCATGGATGCGCCCACGGTCGAGGGCGACGCCCACGGGCTCCCGATGGATCCGGGGTTGCCCATGTCCCAGGCTGCGATGAGGTTTCCCCCGGTTTGGGCGGCCCTGGGTGAGGAGAGATGTTCGTAGCCCTGGGAATCCGGAAGACCGGCATAGGGGTCGATGTCCAGGGGGGTGAGCGATTGGAACGTGCCGCCGTTGTGGTAGGCCCAGTCGATCTGATGGGCCTGGCCGTCGAGCGCGCTCACCTCGGTGCGATCGAGCACGTAGTCCGGGACCATCACCATCGTGCGGGCGAGGGAGGCGCTCGAATAGGCCTCACCCGCGGTGGCCCGGACATAGGAGATGTCGTCATCGACCCAAAAATCCTCGAGTTCGCCGGTCGCGTCGGACTGCGACACGGTGTCGACGACCACCGTGTTGTGGGCGACGGTCGTAACATCCCACGTCTCGTGATACGGCGAGGCGTAGGACTGGGTGCCGGGGTCGACGCCCATGATGGCGCCTCGAGCATAGGACACGAACCCCAGCTTGTCGTAGTGGCCGTGTCCCCCGCCGTGGGGGCCGTAGTCCAGCGCCAAGTAGGTCGGCATGCCGTCCCGGTCACGCGATCTCAGCACGGCGATCCCCGATTCGGACAGCAGCAAGGAGCCGGTCGGGGCGTCGGACAGGGTTTCCGGGAGGGTGTCCACGCCCCAGAGCAGGGCGTCGAAGCCTCGAGACCGGTGGCCGAGGGGCACCGTGAGGGTGTCGTCTTCCAGGTGGGCGAACGCCTGTTCGTAGAGGCCGTCATCGGAGATGAGCGAACGGGTCTTGCTGTCGTTGAAGGCGGGCAGCATGAGGTCGGGCATGGCGACCTGTACCGGGGCCAGGTACATGCTGGCCAGGGCCGGGTCGCTCCAGAGGTCGATGCCGCCTCGAGTTCCCATCTCCGCAACGTCTCGCAGCGCGTCCAGGGCGTAGAAGTGGTAGCTCCATGACCCCTCGTACCAGAACCCGTCCCCTTCCACGGAGTTCTCCATCTGGAACGCGAAGCCGCTCGACCCCACGAGGGCCTGCGCTACCAGGGAGAAGTCCTGGAGTGCGAACCCCACCGAGGCAATGCCGTCGTTGTGCCAGGATTGCCAGTTGCTCGTGCCCGCGTCGTAGCGGCCGACAGTGGCTGCGGACGCTTGCAGAAGATGGGTGGGCACCAGCCCGTCGGGGGAGGTGTCGAGGACTCCGCTGTCGGCGATCATATCGTAGGCCCAGGCGATTTGCGTCAGCCAGTACGCCTCGTCGAGCGTCTGGGACAGAACGCGGGCCGCTGATGCCCCCTCACCGTCGTACTTATCATGGAGCGGATAGGTCTCGTAGACTCCAGCATAGGCCTCGAGGATTTCCGCTGCCGAGTCGGCGTAGTCGAGGGACCCGGTGAACTGCCAGGCCAGGCCCAGTTTCAGCGCGGTCTTGGCGAGGTCTTGGTGCTGGAAACTGTAGACGACCTGGTCGTAGGGCCAGCCGGAATAGGCGGCGCCGTCGATCGGGCAGACGTTCTGCTGGTTCTGGTACTCGAGATAGACCGAGTGCTCCGGGCAGATATAGTACAATGTCCACTGGCCCCCCTCCGGCGGGAGAGCCCAGGTCGCCTGTCCATACTTGGATTCGTAGCTCGACGGCCAGTCGTCCGCCGCGCTCACGATGGACTGGATTTCGTTCGAAACCCAGTAGTCGGACGAGGCCCGCGCCAGGATATCGTCGAAATCCGCCTGCTCAACGAGGAGCCTCGGAGACGGTCGATCGGGAAGGGGCACAGCGGCCATGATGTCGATCGTGTCCAGGATCCCGGAGTCCTGGGATTCCCTCGCGCCCGCACGAGACTCCTCCTCGATGTCAACCGACCCTGACTCCTCGATCAGCAAAACCTGTGCGCGCCAGGTCGCCAGAGCGGGCAAGGTCGCGATCTGCTCGGCCGTGATGAGGACTTCCACGTCGAGATGTGCCGTCCCGCCCGGCGGGATCACGACCGTGTCCGGCGAAATGCTCATATCGAAAGTAAACCCCTGTTCGGCCAGTGTCGTGGTGCTCAACGTAACCCCCGTACCGCCTGGGTCGCGGAGTTGCGCGTGGTAGTGGTACACATAGTCCTGGTCTCGGTAGCCGTGGGCGGGAACTACCTCGTCCACCACGCCGGTCCCCAGTTTCAACTCGTCGAGGTAGAGCACGGTACCAGGCTGGGGAGTGTGGCCCCAGCCGCTGGCGTGAAACCGGATGTCGTTCAGGTGATCCCAGCCCAGGGGGTGGCGCGACACGCTCCAGTCCTCCAGGGGCACCTTCCAGTATCGCCATCCTGCCCAGTCCACGGAGAGCGTGGTCGAATAGTAGTCCCAGCCGGTGTCATCGCCGGGGTCCTCGGAATCCAGCGTCACCTGGATCTTGGCTCCGGTGGCCTGTTCCGAGTAGAGATAGAGCCCGAGAAAGGTCTCCTGGCTGGCGTCGATCGGCGAGACGAAATCATGACGAATGTAGGTCTGCTCCTCCATCTGGTCCCACCGTCCGGAGCCTGAGCCCTGCTGGACGTGCTGGGTATCCTGGTCCAGTCCCGTCCAGTCGGAGATGTCCTCGAAGTCCTCGAGGACCTGGTCGGCGCGCGCGGTGGGGGCGATTGGGAAACAGACGAGCAAGGCAAGGAGCGGGATACAATCACTGGCAGTTCGCATGGGGGCCATCCTTGTTTGTGGACTGGTGTGAGGGTCCTGTCCTATGAGCATACTCCTGAAGCGTCACACCGTCCACAGGTCCCACTGTTGCGGTATGTGCCTGGAGTCGAGCGATGTGGCGTTCGCCGGGATCCTGTTCCGGAACGGCCATGTCCTGCTTGATCTGGAGCCCCGCGGCGTGGGCTTGGTCCGCGGGTTCCGCAGTCGGAGCCCACAAGGGCAAGAAGCCTGTGCAATCGACTCGGGGGGGAGCGGAAGGAAACTCGCGCGGTATCCGGAGAGCCGAACCTGCTAGGAACGGGCGCCCAGCATTATCTCCAGGTCCTCGAACAACGACTGGAGGTCTTCCTCGTGCTCCACCTCGTCCTGGAGGATCTGAACCGCCAGGTTGTAGGTGATCGGATCTTTCGTCCCGACCTCCTCGAGAATGGCGTGGTACACCGATATCGCACACCGCTCGCCCTTGATGTTCTGCTCGAGGATACGCTTCACGAACGGGTCCGAGGGCTCGTCGTAGCCGCAGTTGGTCATGTCGAACCACTGCTTCGGCGTTGTCAGCGGCACGCCGCCGAGCTGGATGATACGGTTCGACACCATGTCCGCGTGGCGCAGTTCATCGGCCGCATGCTGCATCAGTTCCGCGATCACCGCGTCCTTCATGGGACCGGCGATTATCTTGGCGCCGACCCAGTACTGGTAGTAGGCTAACCATTCGTCGGCGAATGCCTTGTTGAGCAGCTCCACCACCCGCTCGATGTTCATGCCGACGATCTCACGGCCCCTAACTCCCATGACTACCTCCTTTTCTTGTTGTGTGTTGCTTTTTCGTGTCCACAGCTTCCGGCCCGCCTGCAAGTCGGCAAGCCGGAGCCAGATCTTTCCTTCCGTCCGCCAGGCGCCCGTGCGGGAGCTGACGTTTCGAGGATTCCGCAATTCCTGGCCCTCAAGGTGGCGCTGGCTGCCTCGAGTGCCGATTATGCCAGGTTCGAGGCCTGAGTCAACGAGGCAATGGACAGCGATGGGCGCGATGGCGGCACGCCCCGGCGCGGCGTCCCGTCGAAGGCCCCGGGCTCGCTGGCTACTTCGCTGAACCGGATTGGACGAGTTCCGCGGCGGTCACTGCGGCGAGGTTGACGATCTCTGTCGCGTCCGCGCTGGGAGAGATGATGTTGACCGGCTTGCCCATGCCGAGCAGGATGGGGCCGATGGCCTCGGCGCCACCCAGCCGCTGGAGAAGTTTGTAGGAGATGTTCGCCGCGTTGAGGTTCGGGAAGATCAGAATGTTGGCCGCGCCCCCGAACCATGGGAATCGCTGCTCGGCCAGTTCTTCCACGACCGCGTAGTCCGCCTGCACTTCGCCGACCACCATGATGTCCGGGCGGCGCTTCCTTACGATGGCCGCGGCCTCCCGCATGCGAGGGCCGGTCTTGCCTCGAGCATTCCCGAAGTTCGAGTAGCAGACCATGGCGACTCGAGGCTCCAGGCCGAGGGTTTCGGCAGTGCCGGCACTCAGGATGGCGGCTTCGGCAAGCTCCTCGGCGTTGAGCACGTGGTTGACCGACGTGTCCGTGAACAGGTAGACGCCTGAACGGGTGACCATGATATACAGGCCATAGACTCGAGACACGCCATCGGCCATGCCCACGACCTGCAAGGCCGGCCGTATGGCATCCGGATAGTTGCAGGTCGCCCCGGACAGCATCGCGTGAGCTACACCCCGCCTGAACAACATGGCCCCGAAGTAGTGGTCGTTGTGGGCGAGCAGGTTGCGGGCGATCTCGGCCGTCATGCCCTTGTGCTTGCGCTGTTCGTAGAGTTCCTCGACCATGTTGTCCAGGTCGCTATACGTCCCGCGGTCGATGATCTCGAGGCCGCTCATGTCGATATCGAGTTCCTTGCAGCGTGTCGTGATCTCGCCGGTGGAACCCACCAGCACGGGGAAAGCGAACTCCCGGTCGATGATGCGGCGGCACGCCTCGAGCACCTTCTGCGATGTGCCCTCGGGGAACAGGATCCGCGGCCGGCGCTGCTTGGCTCGAGCTATCAACGTCTGGATGATGTTCCGTGACGGGTTGAAGATACGGGTCAGGGAGTCACGGTATTCGTCCAGGTCGATGGTCTTCCGGGCCACACCGGTCTCCATGGCCGCCTGGGCCACGGCAGGGGCGACCCAGTAGAGCACGCGAACGTCGAACGGCTTGGGAATGATGTAGTCGGGGCCGAAGGAGAACGCCTGGTCGCCGTAGGCCTGCCGCACGATCCTCGGTACCGGCTCCTTGGCCAACCCGGCCAGGGCACGCGCTGCCGCCGCCTTCATCTCTTCGTTGATGTCGCTGGCCCGCACATCGAGCGCCCCGCGGAAGATGAACGGAAAGCCCAGCACGTTGTTCACCTGGTTCGGATAGTCCGACCTCCCGGTGGCCATGATGATGTCCTCGCGCACGCTCAGGGCATCCTCGGGCGTGATCTCCGGATCCGGGTTGGCCATGGCGAAGATGACCGGGTCTTTCGCCATCGACGCGACCATCTCCTTGGTGAACATCCCGCCCACGGAAAGCCCCACCGCCACGTCGCAGCCCACGAATGCCTCTTCCATCGTGCGGACTTCGCGCTCCGTGGCGAACTCCTCCTTCCACCTGTTCATGCCCGCGCCACGGCCCTTGTAGATGACACCCTTGCTGTCGCACATCACGATGTTCTCTCGCCGGGCACCGAAGACGACCATCAGGCGGGCGCACGATATCGCCGACGCTCCGGCACCGCTGAACACGATCTTCACGTCCTCCGCCTTCTTCCCGGTCAGCTCGAGCGCGTTGATGAACCCCGCCGTGCAGATGATCGCCGTCCCGTGCTGATCGTCGTGAAACACCGGGATGTTCAGCCGCTTCTTCAGCTCTTCCTCGATGACGAAACACTCCGGCGCCTTGATGTCCTCCAGGTTGATACCACCAAAGGTCGGCTCGAGGTACTCGCAGGCCTTGATCACGTCCTCGATCGCCGGCGCGTTGATCTCGATGTCGAACACGTCGATGTCCGCAAACCGCTTGAACAAGACTCCCTTGCCTTCCATGACCGGCTTGCTCGCCTCGGGGCCCAGGTTGCCAAGGCCCAAGATCGCCGTCCCGTTGGACACCACCGCCACCAGGTTGCCCTTGGCGGTATACTTGTACACGTCATCGGGGTTCTTATCGATCTTCCGGCACGGACCCGCAACGCCCGGCGTGTAGGCCAGCGAAAGGTCCTCCGCCGTTCGGCATGGCTTCGTGGCGACAACTTCGATTTTGCCCGGCCGCCCGTTTGCATGATAAGGTAGCGCAAGTTGTTCCAGGTTCATGACACTTCCCTGTGGTAATAGCGTGATGTGGTTGATAAAACTGCCTGTTATTCGTCCCGCTACTCGAAAAACAGGAACAAGTAGCCGACCATGGAGTGCGAGTCAAGAGATAATGACACATAGCATGCGTTTCTGCAGGAATCAATGCCACGCGGCTGTCCTGCCACCCCCGGGCACCACGGGCGTGGCCGCGGTCTACCCGGCAGTGTCCCGGCGTCCCTCCCTGGCCGTCGCGAACAGGCACGGCTCGATCCTGTCACCCGCCCCTGGCTTGCACGCGGTCATCTTCTTGACGGGGCTGCTGGCGTTCGCCGCTGCTCCCCTGGCCGCGCAGCCCCAACAGGCCTATCCTCGAGTACGTCAGGCGCGGGCGGCCAAGGGGGAGGTCGTCGCGTCCTTCTTCTCCCGGAAAGGGATTCCCTATCCCCCGCCGGGCCTGCTCCTGCGCGTGTTCAAGGCGGAGCAGGAGATCGAGGTCTGGGCCGCGCCCTCGAGGGATGCGGACTACCTCCTCGTGAAGACCTATCCGATCTGCGCGTCGTCCGGGAAGCCAGGTCCCAAGCGGACCCGGGGCGACCTCCAGGTCCCGGAGGGATTCTATCGTGTCGCCGGTTTCAATCCGGCGAGCAGCTTCCACCTGTCGTTCCGGGTGGATTATCCCAACGCCTCGGACCGGATTCTTGGCAGGCCGCCGCTCGGCGGAGACATTTTCATTCACGGCGATTGTGTCACCATTGGTTGCATACCGATAACCGATGACCTGATCGATGAGCTGTATCTCATGGTGCTCGATACCCACGACCGCGGCAGGACGGTGCCGGTGCACATCTTTCCCGCGCGCATGACCCCGGAACGGATGGCACGATGGAGAGAGGAGAGGGGGCGCTGGTACCCGTTCTGGGAGAACCTCGAGGAGGGATACCGCTATTTCGAGCGGCGTCATCGTCCCCCGCGGGTTTCGGTGGACAGGCGAGGGAGGTACGTGTTCCGGTGATCGCCTCGAGAAGACAGCAGGGGGTTCGAGCAAGCGGGCGAGACGCGAGGGTGCCAGGGGCTGTCGAGACTCCTGCGCGGTGTTTCGAAACGGGGCTCCTCCCGGGGGCCGGCGTTGTCGAAACTGCCCTCGTGGTCGCTCTCGTAGCTTCGATCGGTTGCTCCAGGCCCGAACCCTTGCCCGGTCTCACCATCTCGCCCGGACGAGTGACCGCGTGGCATGCTGGGCCGGACCGGGCCGGTGACGAGGGGCAAGGGGGCCCCGTGTACAAGATGCGTCATCGAGCGGCCGAGTGGTCCGTCTCCTTGCCCCCGCACAACCTGGGGGAACCCCTGCCCAGTGGAGACGAGCCCGTGTTGTCCCGGGAGACGGCGAGGTTCGATGGCCTGGCGTTCCGTCGATGGCGTCCAGATGTCCGGGGCGAAGGGGCTCGCGAGGATTCCGGGGATGAGGCAGGGGGGAACGCCGGCGTGCGGACACCTCCCGCCCGGCCGCTCTCTTCCCTCTGGCGCACGGCCTTCCCGGTTCGGTCGCTCCTGCGACGAGACGGGACCTTGCTGCCCGATGCGTTCAACGCCCTCCGGGTCGAGGTGGACGGGAGGGCCTGCCGGTTCGGGCGCTACCTCAACCCCGACATTCACGAGCCCGGCAAGTGGGGTTTTCGCGACGGGGACCTGCTGCTCACGCTTCCGGTAGGCGAGCGTCCCCGCTCGGTCACGATAACGGCCGAACAGACTCGAGCCTGGCACGGACGTTGGGCCTATTCTCTGTGGCCCGGAGACGACCTGGATTTCGTCCGGCGCACCGTGGAGATCGACGGGGACCGCCGCCAGGCCGTCTACCTTCCCGCGCCCGGCTCGATCACCGATCACCTGGTCATTCCTCCCGGGTCGCGGTTCGAGGCCGCGGTAGGCATCCGCCCGGTGCCGGCCCTGGACCCCGGCGATGGTGTTCGCTTCCTGGGAACCTTCACCGAGAGCGCGACCGGCAAGGTCCATCCCCTGTTCGACCTGGTCGTCGATCCCCGGACCGCCGAAGGCAGAACCTGGGTCGATGTGGCAGTTGACCTTGACGCACTGGGTGGCAAGGAGGGTCTGCTCACCCTTCGCACGCTCCCGCGTGCATCCTCGACGTTCGACCTGGCCGTCGTGGCCCACCCGCGGGTCGTCCCCGTGAAGGCGGTTCCCGGCACGCCCTGGAACCTGCTCCTGGTGGTCATCGACACGCTCCGGGCCGACCACCTCTCGGTGGCGGGCGGCCCGGTCTCGACCCCGAACCTCGACGCCCTGGCGCGCAACGGATGGTGGTTTCCGGATGCACTGTCCACGTCGTGCTGGACCGGGCCGTCGATGGCGAGCTTGTTCACCGGGCAGTACCCGGCCCTGTTCGGTGACGGCAACTTCATGGTCAACGCGCCTCCCGGATTCGAGGAGGTTTCCGGCCTGTTCGACACCTTGGAACGTCACGGCTGGGTCACGTGGGGCATCCAGACCAACCCCGTGCTCAAGGGAAAGGGCTGGAGACGGGGGCTCGAGGCTTGCCGGTTCGTCAACGATGCCCTGGCCGAAGAGGTCACCAGCGAGGCGATCGGCTGGCTGTCGCGGCGCGGGGGAGAACCCTTCGCTGCCTATGTCCACTACATGGACCCGCACCTGCCCTACCGGTACCACTCCCCGTGGTGTGGCGGGCGGCACGGCGCCCTGTGCCCGGAAACCGGCGAACCGCCCGGCGACCCAGACCTCGAAGCGCTGGCCGCCGGCCTCGAGGCTGCGTTGCAAGGGCACGACGCCGGAGGCGATGAACTGGCCAACCGCCGTGCAGACCGGGAGGCGACCGCGCGCCAGGCCGATACGCCCGGGAAGCGACAGCAGGTCCGCCGCCTCTATCGGGGCGAGGTCCGGTACGTGGACTACCAGGTCGGTCGCCTCCTTGCCGAACTACGGCGGACCGGGCAACGCGATCACACCGTCGTCGCCGTGGTGTCCGACCATGGCGAGGAGCTGTGGGAGCATGGCGGGTTCGAACATGGGCACAGCTTCCACAAGGAGGTCTCGCGTGTCGTTCTCCTTCTCGATGCACCCGGGAGAAAACGCGAAGAAGGAGAATCGGAAAAGGAGGAGAACGGGGAAGGGGCGCACGGAAGCACGGGAGCCGGCGAAGGAGAGAATCCCGGGAGCGGCGAGCGGGTTCGCCATTCTCGAGGCCGCGTCGCCGGGCCGGTCTCCTTGATCGATGTCAAGCCTACCCTGCTGCGACTCCTCGGCCTTACCGTCGAGACCGCGGGACCGGGACGGGACCTCCTCGAGGCCGATGCTCCCGGGAGGATGTTGTTCGGTGAGAATGTACTCTACGGGCCGCCCCAGCATGCGGTCTACGACGGCAACTGGGTGTTGATCGCTGGCGAGGACGGGAGCGTGCAGCTTTTCGATCGCGGGAGCGACCCGGAGGAGCGTCTGGATGTCGCGCGGGCCCATCCGGACCGGGTCGCCCGGATGCGTGCGGCCTTCGCTCGTCACGTCGAGGCCTGTGTGCGCGCTCGTCCGGGTGGCTCGAGAGGCACCGCTTCTTCTGGCAGCGGCGATCTGGACCCGGAGACGCGCGAACAGCTTCGGGCCCTGGGCTATGTCGAGTAGGGGGGCAGGGGGGCGGAAGATGTCGGGGCAACGTGGCGCAGTCGAGCAATGGGGGGTCTTGATACCGTCTGGTGCCGGCGCTTTCGAGGCGGCGCGAAGCAGGGGGAGGCAGTGGTGAGCAGGAGCGGAGCGTGGGTGTGGGTGTTGGTCGCGTGCACGATCACGGCAGCCGTTGTGCAGGTGGCCACCACCGGATCGCCGGCGGTCGTGCCCTCGGCATGGTGGCTCCTCGGCCCGTTTGGGCTGCTCTGCCTGGCAGCGGCGCTCCCGGAGTCGCGGCTCGAGGGTCGAGATGCCGTGTGGGCACTGGCTGTCGGGGCCGTCGCCGGGGCCGCGGCGGGCCACGTCCTGTTTCGGACCGGCTTTCCCTACAGCCAGGACGGCGGTACGCACCTCTGGGCGTTGCACAGTATCTACCGGTCCATGAGCGGGGTGCTTCCAGGCCGCTGGGTGTCCGAGATCGGGCTCGGCATCCCGCTGCTGCTGCACCACGGGCCGATTCCCTACCTCCCCGGCCTGCTGTTCATGGCTCTCGGCCTCACCGTCTTCGACGCCTTCAAGGTCACCCTGATCCTCTCCCTCGCCGGGTCGGGCGCCGCCATGTACTGGGCCGCCAAACAGGTAACAGGGCAGCGGGCCGCAGCCGTTGTGGCCGCCGTGGCCTACACGTTCGCCCCGTACCACCTCCTGGACACCCACTACCGCGGAGCACTGGGCGAGTCGGTCGCGCTCATCGCCTTGCCGATCTTCCTCGAGGCCGTGTTGGCACTGGTCACCGGGCGCGATCGTTCGGCCGGTCGCAGGCTCGTGCTGGCTACCGCCTGGCTCGCGCTGACCCACCTGATGACGCTGTTCACCGCCGCGGCCGGGGCAGGCGCTGCGGCGCTCGCCTGGTGGATGTTCGGTCGCGACGAGTTGCGCTGGCGATGGGTGCTCCCGGTCGCGCTCGGCACCGCCCTGGCCGGCTACTGGATCGTGCCGGCCGTGCTCGAGGTGGGGCACACCTCGTTCCCTCTCCTGGACAACAGCCGCCCGCCCCGTTTCGGTGAACACGGTATCGCCCTGGTGGACCTGGTGTGGCGGCGGCTCTGGTACGGGCGCCTGCCGTCCTACACCGTGGCGGAGATGCCTCCGGGAACGGCCATGGAAATGCCGTACTACTTCGGGATCTCGCTCATCGCCGGGGGCTTGGCCGCCCTGGGCCTGGCCCTGGCCTCGCGCCGCAAGGAGCGGTCGAAGTGGGAAGTCTTCGCCTGGATCGTTCTTGCCGCCGTCACTGTCGCGATCTCTCTTCTGCCGGTCGCTCGAGTCCTCGCCGCCTGGCCGGGGTTCCCGAAGCTCCAGTTCGCCTGGCGGTTTCTCGGCCCCGGCAGTGCCGCGGCGGCCATGGTCCTCGGGCACCTCGTGGTCCTCCTGGACGAGCGGCTGAACGTCCCCGGTGTTTCCACGCGGATTCGCACCCTGACCCCGGTGCTCGTCCTGGCCGTGGTGATCGCTGACGCCTGGCCGTACACGGGCGCGCCGGACTGGGTGGCGTCCTACTCGGGCGCGGTCCACTGGTACGACGCGGGGGACCACGGCGGGCAAGGTGCGCTGTTCCGCGACCGGTACAGATCGCGCCCGCTCGACCTGCCGGACAGGGCGACACATGGCGTGCCTCGAGTCTCCGGGCTCGAGTTTCCCCCTTCTCGACCGGACATCGGCGTGCAACTCGTGCGCGGGCAATACGCCGAGTACCTGGCCCCGGCGGTCTACGAGTGGCTGGCCCATCCTCGAGACCTGGTCCGCGCTTCCAGGCGCGCCGGCGTGGGCTGGGCCTTCACGCCGAGATCCGCACGCCCGGTCTCGATTCCCGATCCTGTTCCCTGGGCGCGGCTCGATGTCGCCGGGCGCGACGTACCGCTCCCCGCGGTCACGCGGGAGGGGCGTGGCTCGAGGTTTCACGTCACGCTTCCCACCGGCCATGCTCCGGGGACGCTGAGATTGCTCGAGCAGG
>JAJRTE010000025.1 GCA_024278455.1 Myxococcota bacterium | reverse complement strand
GCGAGATTTCCGATGCCGGCGCGATGGCTGCCGCCCCCGTAGGCCGAAACCAGCGAGTGGCCCCGGTCTACGGTGGACTCCAGCGGGAAGTTCGTGGTGAACAGCGTGGTCTTCATCTGGTTGTACCGCTTACACACGATTTCGTCCAGCAGGCCATGTTCCCAATCGGAGTTGGAGCGCCCCTTGCCGAGTTCGTCGATCACGAGCACCTCCACCTCCGCGAGCGGTCGCAGAACCTCGGTTTCGAACCTCCCTTTTTCGTAGGCCGACTTGACTTCCGAGAGCAACAGGAAGAAGTCCTTGAAGAGGCAGGGGATACCCTTCTCGAGCGCAAGGGTTTTCAGGATGCCGACCACCAGGTGCGTCTTTCCGACACCGGGCGGACCGACGAGCAGGAGCCCGGAACGGTCCGCGGGATATCCCCTGGCGAAGGTGGTAATGAAGTCCGCGACGTAGTGGGTCTTTTCCGTCCATTCGAAATTGGAAAGGTCCTTGAACGCGAAGTGGGAAGGGATGAGCGAGCGGTTGAACCGATCGATGCGGCGGATACGCTTGCGGCAACTGCAAGGCACGTGATAGGTGTACCCGTTGTCTCGAGTTTCCAGGAGATACCCACGCCCCTTGCACACCTCGCACGCCCCCTGGCACGAGCAGAGCCGGGCTCGAGCATACTCCCCCACCGTCTCGATTCGGTACCCGGTGCCCGAGCAACGAGGACAGACGGCGCGCCCGCTCCCTCCCCGTGGTTCGCCGGCCCCGCCCTCGCCGGTGCCAGGGCCGGGCACCTCCTGCTCGTGAACGGCGTTCGGCAGCTTGCGCGCCACTTGTCGATTCTCCCGAAAGGTCATTCCATTGTTCCCGCGCCGTCGTGCCCGGCGACTCCCGGTCGAACCCGGGCTACGGCTCCCAAAGCGCCAGCACGCGCCCGGGCTCGAACATCTCGTAGCGCTCCCGGAGCAACACGATCATGAGTTCCTCGAGCGTGTCGCCGGCTGCCTCGTCGCTCATGGTATCGGCCCATCCCCGCAGCGATGCTCGAGCCTGCGCCTTCAGCCCGGCCCGCGCGTCCTCGGGCAGGCCCGCGAGCAACCGGCGATAGAACTTCCGGCCGACCTCGAGAATGGCTCCCGCTGCTCGGTCACCAGGTTGCTGTCGTGTTCTCACGCGCACCTCCTCGAGGGAGGTGACGGCCTCTCGAGCGGCGTCGAGGACCACGGCCGGCTCCCCGGGTTCGCGTCGTTCGAGCGCCCTGAGTGCCTCGAGGTGGTCATCGATCAGCGCATCTATCCTAGCACGTTTCTCGCCTGGTTCGATGGCATTCGCACGCCCGCACGCGGGCTCGCCGAATCGGTCCGCGGCTGTCCAGGCCTCCCGTGGCCGCCCCCTGTGCGCGGCGGTGACATGGCGCTTGAGCCGGCCCAGAGACCGGATTGGCTGGTTGCGCGCGTGCAACCGCTCCGCGCCCCTCGCCATGCCTCGCAAGACCGTGGAGAGCGGCAACCCGGCGTCCCACCACTCGAGGATGGTCTCCATGTCTCGCGGAGAAAGGAAGAGGCCCGTGCCTCTCAACGCAAGGAATAGACTCGTGACCCTCTCGACGTAGGTGACATGGCCGATGTCATCCTCATGGGGCACTCCCGTCTCGAGCCCGTCGAGGTCGCCAGGAATGACACCAGGTGCGTCGTCGATGTCCGATTCTCGCGTCACTTTCCAACACCTCGGCTCGACGCACCGGCGACACGGCCGCCGGAGTCGATCGGGCAGCCGGCGAGACGTGGTGCGCGCATGCCGGCGATCTCACGTTGAGGCTTCATTCCGAGCCAGGCTGTCGTCGTGAGCCGCGTCGTCTCGAGTTTTCATCGACGGCCAGGCAGGGCCGAGCCCGTAGGCGCCGGCGCGCCGAGCCCGGCGAGCCAACACCGGCAGCATCACGAGGGATCCGGCGAGAAGGATCACGCTGATGATCTGGGACGTCGATAACCATCCATTCAGGTAGACCCCTCGATCGAGGTCGAAGCGGAAGAATTCTATCACGGAGCGCATGACGGCATAGATGGCCAGGAACACCCACCAGATCTGTCCGTCGAACTTCTGTCGTCTTCGCAACCATACCAGGAAAAAGTAGATCCCGAGAGAACTGACGGACTCGTAGATCTGGGTAGGATGGAGCGGAATGCCGCGCAGGTCCGCCGGCACCTGGCCGGAGTAGAACGAAATCCCCCATGGCACGGTCCATCCGAAGGGAAAATCCGCCGGCTTCCCGTAGCAACACCCGGCCGACAGGCAGCCCATGCGCCCGAAGACGAGACCGAACGCGATGGCGGGCGCGTAGATGTCCGCCACGCGCCAGAAGTCGAACTTGCGCCGCTTGCAGAAGATCACGGCCACCACGATGGACAAGAGGAGGCCACCGTAGTACACCAGACCGCCGCGCCAGAACTGGAGGATATACTCCGGGTGTTCCACGTAGAGACCCGGCATTTCGAACAGGATGTGGCCCAGGCGACCACCCACCAAGCCCGAAATCAGGATCAGAATCGCCAGGTCCAGCATGGCACGAACGTTCTCTCCCGCTCGTTCCGCCTCCCGGATGACGATGTTCGTGGCAATCATGAAACCCAGGGTCAGGAAGAAGAAATAGGAGGGAATGGAGAGGTCCTGACCACCGAGTAGAGGAACGCTTTCGGGAACGATGTAGCGGAAGACCCAGGGTCTCATTGCGCGGCTTCTCCCTCCCCGGCCACCCCCCGGATGTCCGTATCACCGCTCTTCCCGGCAGCCTCCTGCGCCCGCCGTTTCTCCAGGAACAGCATGTCGTACATGATGAACAACAACCCGACCACGATGGCGATGTCGGCGACATTGAACGATGGCCAGTGGTTGGAACGAAACACCGAGCGAAGCCAACCCTTGACCGGCTGATAATTCACGTAGAAATCCAGGTAGTCCGTCACGGAATGGAAACGCACCCGGTCCAGGAAGTTGCCAATGGCACCGCCCAGGATGCAAGACATGGCGAGCGCCACGAGGTTCTGCCCCTTCGGTATCTTGTGGAAGTAGATTCCGATCACGGTGAACGCCACGACCGTGGCCACAATGAGAAACGGAAGTCGGTGAGTGAAATCCCTCATCAGGCCCCACGCGGCCCCGGAGTTCTCCGCATGGACGAGTTGAAACAGCCCCGGAATCACCTCGATCGGGCGCCCGCGGACCGGAATCGTGTTCCGTATCCAGTACTTCGCGGCCTGGTCGATAGCCACGATAATGCTGGTGACTGCCATGAGAATCTTGTACTTGGTCGACATCACGATACACCGGGCTGAGAGTTTCCGAATCCCCTTCCCTCCAGCGCCTCGACGGCGCCGGAACCCAGGCGGCCCTCGCACGCGATACCGATGGCACGGACACGCTGCGATCGGCCGGGCAAACCGGCGAGGGGTCGAACGTCCTGCCGGGACGACCAGCAGAGTCGCCTCCGCCAGCCGCTACACCGTTTCGTGACAATAGCACGAGCGCTGCGGTTGTCCAATGCAATCCCGTCAAAACGGTTGTCCGAAACGCATCCAGGTCTGCCACCCCGTCCCTCCCGCTGCCATGGCGGAGACATCTATCCCCACTCTCGCCTCCCCGATGGCCATGACATCGAAAAGGGCTCGAATCCCCGCACCGCAGGCGACCACGGGTGAGGACAGGCCTGCCATGTCGAACGCCACCGCCCCGGCATCGACGAAACCGACGAGTTGGACATCCGAAAGATGAAAACCCAGCGCCTGGATGGCCGGGTTGCGGACCACCATCCAACGCTGCTCGAGGGAGGCCAGCCATCGCAAGGTCCCGGACCGGGCGTCCACAGGCATGCCCCGCACGGCGTAGGGTCCGCCGAGCGCCAGGAACCCGACCCCAGTCCCCGCTCCGTCCTCCCGCAGCCCGGCAGTTGCGTCCACCCCGACCCTTCCCACCAGCGCGACTCGAGGATGCCACGACCACGGTTTCGCCGCCGACAGGGTAAGAACGCCGTAAGGCCCGGCGGCCTCGCCAGCCATGTGCATGCCGCCCTCGAGTCCGACATACGTGTTGAGACCTCGCACGGGATGGCGATACGACACGCGATCGTCATAGCGGTGCGACAGGCGCACTGCGCCGAAATCTTGCACCGATGCCCGATCGAGGCCCGAGTTCCGCGTCCACGACCCACGCCGGCTCGCCTGGAACGACAGGCTGACCTGGTGGCGCCTCCACAAGGCGTTCCGGTACCGCCCGAAGAAATAGCTGCCCCCTACGCTCGAGCCGACCAGGACCTGCTGCGAGGTGTAGATGCTCGTCCACCAGAGCCAGCGTCTCTCGTATGGGGTCGTCAGGTAAACCGCTGCCGAACCCTGCAGGCGCCATGTTTCAGGGTCCCAGGCGCCAGGAACGAGGGCGACCATCACCTTCCGGCGACGGGGCCAGGCGTTGTCCCCCCTCAGCACCACACCGTTCTCCCCGGTCTCCTGCAACCGGTGGTCCGGGTCCAGAACGACACGCTTCGGCCTGGCCGCCGTGACGACCTCCATCGGCCCGCCTTGCCGGCCGTCCCACGTGACTCGGCGCCTCCCCTCCCCGGTGACGACATCGATGGACACCACGTCGGCAGGTTCCGGCGCTGGACCGCCGCCGAGCACTTCCCCGACGACCTCCATTCGCGTGACGTAGCCTCGCTCTGTCTGCTCGACCGACACGCCGCGCAACCCATAGTTGACCCTGGCATGGGTCCTGCACAGGCCCTCGAACACGGCTTCCACCCTGTCTCGCGCCCGATCCCCCGCGACTCGCTCCGTCTCCCACCCCCGAAACTCGCCATCGAGGTGTTGCGCCAACAACGCTTCAAACGGATCTCGAACCCCGGCAAACAACTCAAGGGCAGCGCGACGAACCACCTCGAGTCCCAACCGGTCCTCGAGCTTCATGAACAGCACCCTGCCGGACACGGGCGGACCGACCAGGTCGAAGATCGACTCGTGAAACGGGTCGTCCGCGTAGGCGTCGTCGTAGATTTCCCTGGAAAACGCGAAACGCGGCGCGTTCAGCATTTCATCGAACTCGGGAATGAACGACAATCT
>JAJRTE010000024.1 GCA_024278455.1 Myxococcota bacterium | reverse complement strand
TAGAGGGCAAAAATCGCGCGAATTTCCTCGAGATCTTGAATTTTGTACGCTTTTTCCCTTGCTATGACTGGGCTAAAAATGGTAAGGGTTGCAGAGGGGTCCTCATTCAGGGAGGACTGAAACAATGCCACCCCCCACCGGGGGGGAGTGGTGTCGGGGTTGCAGAGGGGTCCTCATTCAGGGAGGACTGAAACACCACCACCCCCCTAGCTCTAGGCCGCCGTCCTGCTTGTTGCAGAGGGGTCCTCATTCAGGGAGGACTGAAACATGGGCTCTCGGTGGCGGCGGGATTGATGCCCGCGTGTTGCAGAGGGGTCCTCATTCAGGTAGGACTTAAACATTTCGATTCTCACGGTGGGTTGAGCCATGGCTTGGTTGCAGAGGGGTCCTCATTCAGGGAGGACTGAAACAGTGCAACTATGAGAGCACCTTTAGCGTACTGGTGTTGCAGAGGGGTCCTCATTCAGGGAGGACTGAAACAATTCCAAGGCTGGCCAGTGCGGTAAACTGACCAGTTGCAGAGGGGTCCTCATTCAGGGAGGACTGAAACCTTTCCTCCTTTCTTCAACAGCGGAAATGAACAGTTGCAGAGGGGTCCTCATTCAGGGAGGACTGAAACAATTAAAGCAAAAACGGCACCTATTAGTGCGTACGATGTTGCAGAGGGGTCCTCATTCAGGGAGGACTGAAACACGGCCTGTCCCACTTCCGCCTCAACGGCCAGCGACCGTTGCAGAGGGGTCCTCATTCAGGGAGGACTGAAACACCTCCTCGGACCCATTAGCGGGTCCAATGCACGTGTTGCAGAGGGGTCCTCATTCAGGGAGGACTGGCCCCCCCCGATCCCCCCCCGTCCCGGGGGGGGCGCTCATTTCTGGCGCTCTCGATCTGTTGCAGAGGGGTCCTCATTCAGGGAGGACTGAAACAGCTCGTCCCAACCGTTTCCGGTAGGACAATCTGGTTGCAGAGGGGTCCTCATTCAGGGAGGACTGGCCCCCCCCGATCCCCCCCCGTCCCGGGGGGGGCGCTCATTTCTGGCGCTCTCGATCCCCCCCCGTCCCGGGGGGTGGTGTTCTCCGGGCCACATGGTGCCTCGTTCGGCGTGCAATGAATGGGCGGGTCTCACACCCGACCCTGCGGGTGTGGATGGGGCACTGAATGGGCGGGTCTCACACCCGACCCTGCGGTGCACAGGGGGCCTCGTTCGGTCCCCCCCGTCCCGGGGGGTGGTGTTCTCCGGGCCAGATGGCGCCTCGTTCGGCGTGCCGACCCGCTGCCCACCGGAGGGCTGCGCGATGGCGATCGAGGCGCCCCCGGGCGTCTCCGGGTGCGCCGCCGCCAAAACTGCCGATTGACCTCCCCCTAGTTTGCGGCATAGACTCGAATCGTCAACGTGTTCGAGCTTCCACGGAGTCGTTGTCACGAAGGAGGGAACCATGATCATCGTGGTGACCGGGCTTGCACGTCGCGCTGGTGGTGCCCGGATGCCAGCACGCATTCCCGCACGCGTGTCGTGCCTCTGCTGGCTCATGGTGTGCCTCGCGGCCACCCCCTCGTATTCCGCGCACCCCACGGATCCTCCGCACCCCGTTCACGCGATCGAGGGCGCGCCGTCAGGCGAGGACACGCCTCCTCCCGGCTCTGGCGAGGCTCTCTAGGAACTCGTGACTTCCCTGCTGGTGCTGTTGGATCGAACTGCACCGGTGGACGACCGGGCCGAAGCCGCGCTTGCCATGGGGCGGCTGCAGGATCCTCGAGCCATCGTGCCGCTCATCTACGCGGTTCGCGATCCGGAAGAGCGGGTCCAGTTGGCGGTCATTCAGGCCCTCGGCCAGTTCACCCACCTGGGCGTGGAGCGGACACTGGCCGATGTGCTTGCCGACGCTGGGCGCATGGTCACGGTCCAGGCGGCAGCGGCCTACGCGCTGGGTTCCCAACGCACGGCGAGTGCCCGAACCGCACTCTACGCGGTCTTCCAGCAGTCGAGGCAGCCGCAGCCGGTCCGGCGTGCCTGCGGGGAGGCTCTCGAGACCTTCTTCCCGGGATACCTGGCGTCGCTGGGAGAATCGGCGCATGCCGTCGATCGCCGTGGCCGGGCGCTGCTCGTGCCGGCCTCATGCGGCTTTGGTGCCTACGCGCTGGGAACCATCGGGCAGTACGGGAAATCCCAGGTAGCGGTGCCCATTGGCATGCTATCCGGTCTGGTACTGGGAGGGGCAGGGTCGTTCCTGCTGACACAGGACGCCGAGATGACCATGGCCCGGGCGGGCGGGATCGTGACGGGTGGTGCTTGGGGGCTGTGGACCGGGCTCACCGCAGGTCGCATGGCGACCCATGCCCGGCCCGACGAAGAACTGGTAAACACGTTGGGCCTTGCCGGGGAGGCGCTCGGCCTGGTCGCCACCTCGCTGGCGGCACGGCACAATCGGTACACTTTCAACGATATCGTGACCATCAACCTGGGAGCGCTTGCCGGCCACAACGCCCTGTGGGGGGGATTGCTCCTGGCCAGCAATGCCACGGACACGCCCCAGGCACTCGGCGCGCTCATGGGCGCGAGCCTGGTATCGCTGGCCGGGACGGCTGCTGCCACCCCGAGGCTTCACTTCACGGGAGGCGATGTCGCGCTCATCACCCACGGCGCGCTCCAGGGAGCCTGGATCGGGACGTGGGTGCCGGCACTGGGAAGAAGTCGGCCCAGCGGCGACCAGGTGTGGGGGGGCATGCTGCTCGGGTCGTCCCTCGGGACTCTGGGCAGCGCGGTCGTCAGCCAGTACGTGGACCTCGAGACGAAGCACACCGCCTTCATGGCGACAACGGGCGGCTACGGATATCTGCTCGGCGCCGGCCTGCCCAAACTACTCGGCGTCGACGAGCCGAGGTGGACCGTGGGAACCATGCTTGGCGTGGGTATCGCCGGGACAGTCGTGGGGGCCTGGGCTCGAGACATCGTGGTGTTCGACCGTGGTGATGCGGCTCTTACGGCGCTGGGCACGGCCTGGGGAGGCTGGCAAGGTCTCAGCATCGGGGCCTACCTGGACGCGAACCCCAACTTCGATTTCGACGAAACCCAGAGGAGCGGCGCCATGATGACCGGCGCGGCAGTGGGCGGGATCGCCACGTTGGGTGTCGCCCAGGTCACGGATGTGACGGCGTGGGAAACGCTCATGCTGGCGTCCGGTGGCATGTGGGGGAGCTGGTTGTCGCTGTGGGGCAACGCGCTGGCGGACTCGGAACCAAGGGTGACCTGGTTGAGCAACATCGTGGCGTCCAACCTGGGCCTGGCCGCCACCGCGGTCCTGATGTCTCCCGTGATGAAAGTCCATCCGACTCGAGTGGGCATCGTCGATCTGGCGGGCATGAGCGGGGCGGCGCTTGCGTCACTCGGCGCGGCCCTGGTCACGGACGACTCGGACACGATCATCACCGCGAACCTGGTTGGGAGCGGTGCGGGGTTGTTGGCCGGAGTCATCGTTGCGTCGAAGGTCGATGTGAAGGCCGCCCACGCACGCCGGTGGCGCCGGTGGCGTCCCGCCAGGACCCTGGCGCGCTGGGAGCCGTCTATCTCGCTTTTGCCCCTCTTTCCGCCGATGGGGGAGGCCACGGGACGACCGGGGTGGTACGTGAGCTTGTCGGCGCGCGAGCCTGTCCGGTGAGCCGTGGAGGACGAGGATCGCGCAGCCCTCGATCACGAGCCGAACAGTGCATGGCATCCTCGCCCGGCCAGGGCCGGGCCATGGCGGGGCGAACGGCCTACGCGACGCTGCCCAGAAGCCCGACCACGAAGGTCCAGAAGCGCTCGACGGTGTCGATGTAGATCTTCTCGTCCGGCGAATGGACGGCTTCGAGCGTGGGACCGAACGAAATCATGTCCATGCCGGGGTATTTTTCGCCGATGATCCCGCACTCGAGACCCGCATGGATGGCCTTGATTTCCGGCGGCTTCCCGAAAAGTCTTTCGTGGACCTCGACGGCCTTGGCCAGGATGGGGGATTCCATGTTGGGTTTCCATCCTGGATACCCGTCCCCCTGGGTCACCCTGGCTCCGCCCAGCTTGAGCCCGGCGATGACGGCCTGGGTGATCTCCTCGAGTTCCGATGCCACCGAACTGCGCTGGCTGGTGGCGACGACCGCGGTCTTCGCGTCCATGGCAATGGATGCCAGGTTGGTGGATGTCTCGATCAGCCCCGGAATATCCGGGCTGGGCTTCACCACGCCGTGGGGCAACACCGCCAGGGTCCTGCATATCGCCCGCTGGATCGACTTCTTGAGGACCCGGCCATGCCCGGTGATCTCGGTCGGCTCGATGCGCACCTCGATGTCCGGTTCGAGGGTCGCAAACTCGGCCCTGACCGTCGCGTTGAACGTGTCGATGAAGTCCCTCGCGGCGTCCAGGCGCTTGAGCGGCACATACAGCACAGCCGTCGCCTCGCGCGGTATGGCGTTCCGCTTGTTGCCCCCCTCGAGCAGGGCCAGCCTCGCCTTCAGGTCGAACAGGCCCATGATGGCACGATTGATGATCTTCAGCGCGTTGCCACGGCCCTTGTCGATGTCGAGCCCGGAATGGCCTCCCTTGAGGCCCTTGACCGACAGGACGACGGCCTTCGACTTCTTGGGACGGTCCTTGTACTTCAATTCCCACGTGCCCAGCGTGTCCATTCCACCGGCGCACCCCACGTAGACCGCCCCCTCCTCCTCGGAGTCCAGGTTGAGCAGCGTTCGGCTCCGGACGAATCCGGGCTCGAGTCCCTTTGCCCCGGTGAGCCCCGTCTCTTCCTCGACAGTAAACAGGAACTCGAGAGGACCGTGGGGAATGGTGCGGTCCTCCATCAACGCCAGGCTGGTGGCGATGGCGATACCATTGTCCGCGCCCAGGGTGGTACCGTCGGCCATCAGCACGTTCCCCTCCCGAACCAGCGCGATCGGGTCGGTCTCGAAGTCGTGTTCCTTGTCCGTGTTGGCCTCGCACACCATGTCGAGGTGTCCCTGGAGGCAGACCATGGGCACATCGTCCTTGCCCCCGGTGGCGGGCATGCTCACCACGACGTTGCCCGTGCTGTCCTTGCGGGCCTCGAGACCGAGTTCGGCTGCCTTGTTCATCACGTAGCCGGCGATCCCGGCTTCGTTTCCGGAACCTCGAGGAATCTTGGAAATCTCGGCGAAGTACTTCCAGACCAGTTCCGGCTTCAATCCTTCGATGGCTTCACTCACGTCGATTCTCCTCACGCCCCCTCGAGCAGATCCGGGTCCGCCCGGCGGGCTCAACGTTGTTGCCTGCGGAGGCCGAACTCCGGTCCCGGACCGGTCCGGCGCCGTCTGTTTCCTACCAGAAGTGCCGAAACGATGTCAATGAAGATTGCCACCCTGGGATCCCCTTGACCAGGATGCCCGGCAGGCATACCATCGTGTCCATAACGCTCGACTCACCCGGCTCGAGCCTCGAGGCGATCCGGGAAGTGCAAGCAACCGGCCCTTGGGGCCATGACTGGAGGGAACCACGCCATGTCACCATCGAAACGCTCCAGGCCCGGCCGCCGTGTCGCGCTCGTCGCCGGGCTGCGCACCCCGTTCGCACGCCAGTCCACGGCGTTCCGAACCACCAGCACCCTCGAGCTGGGCAAGATGGTGGTGAGTGAACTGCTCGCCCGCCACGACCTCGAGCCCGGTGCCATCGATCTGCTGGTCTTCGGACAGGTGCTCCCGCTCCTCGAGGCCCCGAATATCGCGCGGGAGATCGTCCTCGGCACCGGTATGAGTCCGACGACGGTGGCCTACAGCGTGTCACAGGCCTGTGCGAGTTCCATGTTGGCCATCGTCAACGTGGCGCAGGCGATCCAGACGGACACCGCGCAGGTGGGGATCGCCGGGGGCACCGACAGCGCGTCCGTGGTGCCCATCACGATTTCGCGCAGGCTGGCGACGGCCCTCGTGGACCTGACGAAGGCCAGGACACCGAAGCAGCGCCTCAAGGTGCTGGCCGGTATCAAGCTCAAGGACCTGGCGCCGGTTCCCCCGGCAGTGACCGAACTCTCCACCGGGATGACCATGGGGGAACACGGGGAGCAACTGGCCAAGGACCACGGGATCTCGCGGGCGGCCCAGGACGATTTCGCACACCGGTCCCACACGCTTGCCGCCAGGGCCTGGGCGGAGGGCAAGCTCGACGACGAGGTCATGCATGCCTATGTCCCCTCCAGTCCAGAGCCTTTCGTCCGCGACAACGTCGTTCGGGAAGATTCGTCGATCGATGCCTACCGCCGCCTCAAGCCGGCTTTCGACCGGCGCCATGGCACGCTGACCGCAGGCAACAGCACACCACTGACCGACGGGGCCTCCGCCGTCATCCTCATGCGCGAGGACCGCGCTCGAGCCCTGGGGTTTGAACCGCTGGGCTTCCTCAGAAGCTACGCCTTCGCCGCGCTGGACACCCGTCGCGACATGCTGATGGGTCCGTCCCACGCAACCCCCATCGCGCTTGACAGGGCTCGAGTCACCCTCGAGGACCTGGACCTCATCGACATGCACGAGGCGTTCGCCGCGCAAGTGCTCGCCAACCTGCAGGCATTCGAGTCGAAGACATTCGCTCGAGACACGCTCAATCGCACGCGACCTGTCGGCCGGGTGGACATGGACCGGTTCAACGTGCTGGGCGGGTCCATCGCCTATGGCCACCCGTTCGCGGCAACGGGGGGACGTATCGTCACGCAGGCGCTGAGAGAACTCGAACGGCGCGGCGGCGGGCTCGCCCTGACGACAGCCTGCGCTGCCGGTGGACTGGCCGTTGCCATGGTATGGGAGGTGGACTCATGACACAGCGAACCGACAAGGCGTTGCGCCTCGAAATTCTCGATGATGGCATCGCGATGGTCACCTTCGATGTGCCCGGCGAGCCCCAGAACACGCTCAAGGATGCGTTCGCAGGTGAATTCGAAGCGTTGTTCCGCCGAATTCGTGATGACGACGACATCGAGGGCGCGGTCTTCATCAGCGGCAAGCCTGACAGCTTCCTGGCCGGAGCCGACTTCGACATGCTCAAGGGGTGCAAGACGGCCCGGGAGGCGGAAGCGCTGTCCCGGACGGGGCAGCAGGCATTCCGTGCGCTGGCCGCCCTGAACATCCCGGTAGTGGCCGCCATTCATGGTCCCTGCCTGGGCGGTGGTGTCGAGCTGGCACTGGCATGCACCTCGAGGATCTGTACCGACGACCCGAAGACCGTATTGGGCATGCCAGAGATGATGTTGGGACTCCTACCGGGTGCTGGCGGCACCCAACGCTTGCCGCGCCTGATCGGCATCGCCAACGCCCTGGACCTCCTGCTGACCGGGCGGCAGGTCCGCGGGCGCAAGGCGCTCAAGCTCGGCCTGGTCGACGACGTGGTGCCGCGACCCATCCTCGAGACCGCGGCCGTGGAGCGCGCGAAGCTGCTAGCGGCGAGGCAGCGGGCGGGCAAGCGGGAGGGACGAAGGCGGCGGGTGGCCCTCGACGCGGCGGGCCTCCAGGAACTTGCGCTGGAACGCACCGGTCCCGGGCGTAAGCTGCTGTTCAGGCAGGCACGGAAGGCGCTCTCGAAGAAGACTCGAGGAAACTACCCGGCAGGAGAGCGCATCATCGATGCCGTCGAAGTCGGGTTCGACAAGGGGATCGAGGCCGGGTTCGATGCCGAGGCCCGGGGTTTCGGCGAACTCGTCGTCTCGGACCAGGCCCGACAACTCATCGGCATCTACTTCGCCCAAAACGCGCTGAAGAAGGACTCCGGGGTGGACGACCCCGGCGTCGAACCGAGACCGGTACGACGGGTCGGCATCCTCGGCGCCGGCCTGATGGGCTCCGGCATCGCCTACGTCACCACCACTCGAGCCGGTATCCCCTGCCGTCTCAAGGACAAGGACGACGCCGGCGTACTGGCGGGGCTCAAGGCCGTTCGAAAGATACACGACAAACGGGTCAAGCGCGGGTCCATCAGCCGGACGGAGGCGGACAGGCTCTACTACCAGGTGACCGGCAGTATCGACTACCGGGGGTTCGAGCAGTGCGACCTGGTGGTGGAGGCCGTGTTCGAAAACCTGGCCCTCAAGCACCAGGTGCTCCGGGACATCGAATCCCTCACCGGACCGGAGACGATCTTCGCTTCCAACACGTCGTCGATCCCCATTTCGCGGCTTGCCGAGGCCTCCTCGAGACCCGAAACGGTCATCGGCATGCACTACTTCTCTCCGGTCGAGAAGATGCCACTCCTGGAGATCATCACCACCGGCCAGACCGCGGACTGGGTGACCGCCACCTGCGTCGCGCTCGGCAAAGAACAGGGCAAGACCGTCATCGTGGTTCGTGACGGCCCCGGGTTCTACACCACGCGCATTCTGGCGGCATTCATGAACGAGGCGGCCAGGATTCTCACGGAGGGTGTTCCAATCGAGGACATCGACGAGGCGCTCAAGAACTGGGGCTTCCCGGTCGGTCCCATTATCTTGATGGACGAGGTAGGCATCGATGTGGCCGAGAAGGTCGGCAAGGTGATGATCGATGCCTTCGGGCAAGACATGGCGCCCCCTCCAGCGATGACCCGCCTGGTCGCCGACAACCGGAAGGGCCGCAAGAACAAGAAGGGGTTCTACACATACGGTTCCGGCAAGAAGAAGGTCGACCGGTCCGTGTATCGCGTCCTCGGCATCAAGCCGGACCGCAGAATGGACCCGGTGACGATAGCCGAGCGTTGCGCCTGGCGATTCGCCAACGAGGCGGTCAAGTGTCTCGGCGAAGGGGTCCTCCGATGCGCTCGAGACGGGGACATCGGGGCGATCTTCGGGCTCGGTTTTCCGCCCTTCCGGGGCGGGCCCTTCCGGTACATCGACGACGTGGGCGCCGAAAACGCCGTCGCCCAGCTCGAGGGCCATGCCGCGACGCTGGGCGACCGGTTCAGGCCGGCGCCGCTCCTGGCCGAAATGGCCCGGGACAATCGGCGCTTCCATCCCTGAACCGGCGATGAACCGCGCCGAACCTCGAGCCGCTGCCCCCTCTACACGTCTCGACTTGCGGGCCCGGCCGCGGCAGGAGAGGCCCGGGCCGTCCCCTGGAGGTTGCCGGCGAAGATCCTGGCGGCTTCGGGATCCAGCGGTCGCCAGCGGCCACGGTGGACCTTGCGATCGAGTTCGCCCGGATCGAGCTGGAGGCTGGTGACATGGCGTCCCTCGGGCGAGAAGACATGCGCGCGGCCTCGAGGCCCCAGCACGATGACGGTCTGCCGCGCCGTGTCCAGCAGCAGCCGGTCGGCCGGGGCGTTGCGCGCGTCGCGCAGGGCGTTGCTGGTCGGCCGGGAGACGCTCTGGTGCCGCTCCCGGGCGTGGCGGGTCCTGCGCAGCGGTTCCCGCAGGTCCCGTTCGATGTCGTTCTTGAGCCGGCCGAGGATGCGATACACGGCGGCGCCGATATCGAAAGCCTCCCCACGCCGTTCCGCGCTAGCCGCCCTCCTCCCAAGCGCCTCCACGCGCTGCCGCGTGATGGCGATGGTTCGTCTCAGCCGCTCCGGCGCTTCCCGCTGTCGTGCCCCGGACGCCGCTTCCAGCATGTCCCACATCGAGAGCCCCAGCATATTGAGTCGCATCCTGGGCTTTTCGGCGCCGGCGCGGGTCTCGATCACCTGGATAGTCCAGGCGACTCGAGAAGCCGAAGGCCTGGCCGGATTGAGATTGGTGGGAACAAGCCCCGCCACCACCTGGCCAAGGACGTTGAACGCCAGGCTGTTTCGGCCGAATCCCGGTTGGCGATCGGTATCGAGGTCTCCAGCTTCCTGGATCACGGCGATTATTTCGGGCGGCTCCCCGTAGACCGCATCGACCCGGCGTTCGCCGAGGGCGATGCAGAAGTTCGGGAAACTCTGCCACTGGGGCTTGCCGAGCGCGGAGTAACCGGAAAAGGTGTCGGTCCGTTCCGGGGGCGTTGCATGCACGCAGTCCACGGTATCGCAGAAAAAGCAGTAGACCCGCCCCTCCTGGAACGCCGACCCGGCCACAACGACCTGCCGAACTTCCTGTTAGACACGGGCCACAAGAGCGTCGACGGCCGCACGAAACGCCTCACCATCGCGCGCTCGCCCGAGGCGCACGACGACCGGCACGACGATGGCACCGACCTCCTCCATGTCACCGGGCTCGAGGCCCTGGCGCGTTCCGACAGCTTCGCCGAGATCGCATAGTGCCTCGATGGCTCGAGCAGCGACTCGGACCGGATCTTGGGCCGCGTTTGCCCCCCTCCGGCGCCTGTGTCGCCCTTGCTTCGCCGCCCTGTTCTGTCTCTCTTCCTGCGCCACGGAACACCTCGCGTCTTCAAGAGAGTACCAGACCTGGGTCCACGCCGTCCATGGAATACTGCTCTCCACTCTTGGGTATGTCCCGCGTTTTCCACTTGCCAAGACGTGCACTCTCTGCTATGTTCCGCCCCTTCCTGCACGCGGATTGGCCATGGATTACCAACCACACGACACCTTCGCCAAAATGGTTCTCGGCAAGCTGGCTCGAGGCCGGGAGGTCATTCTCGAGGCGGAACTCCGCCCGAAAGTGTACGCCGACGTCATCCTTCGTCCAGGACCCGTCTTGCCCGGCTGGACCGGACT
>JAJRTE010000023.1 GCA_024278455.1 Myxococcota bacterium | reverse complement strand
CCGCGACTTGCGACTCGCGACTCGCGACCCGGGTGGTTGAAGAAACGTGGACGCTGCTTCCAGTGGCGGGGTGCTCGGAAGCGGCGGATCGAGCGCGAGCGCGAGCACGGTGCGCTTTCACGAGACACCGGAGACCCGCCACTCGCGACTTGCGACCCGCGACTCGCGACTTGCGACCCGCGACTCGCGACTTGCGACTTGCGACTCGCGACCCGGGCGGTTGCAGAAACGTGGACGCTGCTTCCAGTGGCGGGGTGCGCGGACGCGGCGGATCGAGCGCGAGCACGAGCACGGGCAGTTGCGCCACGGGCGGGGACCGGCGAAGGGTTCGACAGTACGTTGGCAACTGCCTGGTTCACGGGGGTCGCATCGATGCCACAGGGTCGCAACCGGTTCCTGGCCTTGCTGCTGACCTTTCTGTCACCGGGACTGGGGCAAATGTACAACGGGGAGTTGCGTAAGGCGCTGGTCTTCCCCTGCTGCCTCCCGGTGGTCTACGTTCTGCTGTTCGGCGCACTTCCCCACATGCCCTACAACGGCTGGTCGCTCCTGCCGCTGGCCTTTCTGGGTTTCGTCCTTGTGTTTGGCGTGGCGTTCCTTGCAGCGGATGCCTGGATGACCGCAAGCGGGATCGGTGCCGGGTTTCATCCCCGTCCTTTCAACAGGTGGTGGGTCTACCTGCTTTTTTTCGTCCTGTTCCACGTTGTCAACCAGGCATCCGCGACACTCAGGGAGCGGGTGGCTGCCTGGTATGATATCCCAGCCGGGTCGATGCGCGAGACGATCCAGGTCGGCGACCGGATCCTGGTGGACCGGCTGGCCTACCTTGCCGGTGCAGGCAGCGCGGCACGGGCACGCTCGGCGGACGGGCCCGGCCCGCAGCGCGGACACCTGGTCGTGTTCCTCTTCCCGGGCGACCGGGCGACGCCCTATGTCAAGCGTGTCATCGGGCTACCTGGGGAGCGGGTCGAGATTCGGAACAACCTGGTCTACATCGACGGGGCGATACTGGACGAGCCCTACGCCACCTGGGGCGCGCCGGAGTCGTTTGGACCGCTCACGGTCGAGCAGGATGCCTATTTTCTCCTGGGGGACAACCGGGCCTACAGTTCGGACAGCCGCACCTGGGGCACGGTGCCTCGAGACCTCATCCTGGGCAAGGTGGACCGTGTGTTATGGTCCCGGGACCCTGGGGGCCGGTGGAGGCTGGACAGGATCGGTAAGCGGCTCGAGTAGGGCGAGTTTTTCCTGGACGGCCAGGGACCTTGATGCTAGAGTGCGACCGATTTTTTTCTGGCACCTGAATGGATACCACGCCCTCAGGGCGCGATTCATCACCACTCGGAAACGGAGGATGGTCCTATGAGTGCCGCGACGCAAGCCGGTGCAGTCAAGAAGAAAAAGAAGAAATACCAGGGCAGGATCTACGTGGACAGGGAGCGGTGCAAGGGGTGTGGCTTCTGCGTCGAGTTTTGCCCGTTCGGTGCCCTGGAACTCGAGACGGACTACAACGCCAAAGGGTATCATCCGCCGTTTCTCGCCCATGAGGACAAGTGCAACGGCTGCGACCTCTGCGGTCTCTATTGCCCGGATTTCGCGATCTTCTCGGAGAAGATACGTGTCGAGGACTGAGGTCGAGGACTGAAACAGACATTCTGCCCAACCTGAAGCCTGGAGCCGCACGGTGCGAGGCCATCTTGGACAGATACGTGGGAGGATATCGTGACAGTCGATCCGAAAGGTGTCCTGACGGGTCACCACTACCTGGATGGCGACCATGCCTGCTGCGAGGGCGCACTGGCTGCCGGTTGCCGTTTTGCCGCGGGCTATCCCATCACACCTTCGACGGAAGTGGTGGAGCGCATTTCAGCCCGTTTTCCCATGATAGGTGGGGTGTTCATCCAGATGGAGGACGAACTTGCGTCGTCCATCGCCGTGCTGGGCGCGGCCTGGGCGGGCAAGAAGAGCATGACGGTGACCTCGGGCCCCGGCTTTTCGTTGATGATGGAGCACATCGGCCTTGCAGCGATGACCGAGACGCCGGTGGTATTCGTAAACGTTCAGCGAGGTGGGCCTTCGACCGGTCTGCCCACGCTTCCCGGTCAGGCCGACATGATGCAGGCCCGTTGGGGGTCCCACGGCGACTACGAAATCATCGCACTGTGCCCCAATTCGCCCCAGGAGTGTTTCGACCTGACGATCGAGGCCTTCAACTTGTCGGAGAAGTATCGCGTGCCGGTGATGTTCATGATGGACGAGTGCGTCGGCCACATGACCGAACGGGTGATCATCCCGAAGCCGGAAGAGCTGCACGTGGTGGACCGGAAGTTCACCAGCAGGCCTCCGGGCGAGTACCTTCCCTACAAGGTGTATGACGGGTGGGTGCCGGAAATGGTGAAGGCCGGGGACGGCTACCGGTTCCACATCACCGGGTTGACCCACAACGAAGTGGGCTATCCGGCGATGAACTGGCAGGCGCAGGAGAAACTGGTGCGCAGGCTGATAGACAAGATACGGAAGAACGCCGACGAGATCGCGATGTATGAAGAGGCGGACACCGAGGACGCCGACGTCGTCGTACTTTCCTATGGGATCACGTCTCGAGTCGCCATGCGAGGTGTCGAGATGGCCAGGGCCCAGGGAGCCAAGGTGGGCACCCTCCGCCTCATCGTGGTCTGGCCGATGCCCGAGACCAAGATCCGGGAGATCGCCGGAAAGGTCAAGGCGATCGTGGTACCCGAAATGAACTATGGACAGGTCGCACTGGAAGTGGAGCGCCTCGCCGGTGGGAGGACCCAAACCGTTCTCGTGCCTCACGGCGGCGGCACCGTCCATGACCCCGAAGCGATCGCCCGTGCCATCCTGGAGGTGAGCCGATGACCACGCAAGTTGCGGAAGCCAACACACCGATCAACCCTGTCGAACCGTTCCTCAGAATGGACCGCATGCCTCACATCTGGTGCCCGGGATGCGGGATCGGTACGACCGTCAACTGTTTCGCTCGAGCACTCACCTCCAGCGGCTACGACCTGGACAAGGTCGCCATCGTCTCCGGGATCGGTTGCACGGGCCGCGTCGCCGGCTATCTCAACCTCGACTCCTTCCACACCACCCACGGAAGGGCGATTCCGTTCGCCACCGGGCTGAAGCTGGCCAATCCCGAACTCAAGGTGGTCGTCTATTCCGGCGATGGAGACCTGATCGCCATCGGCGGCAACCACCTGATTCATGCCGCGCGCCGGAACATCGACATAACGGTTGTTTGTGTCAACAATATGCTCTACGGCATGACCGGCGGCCAGGTCGGCCCGGCCACCCCGAACACGGCGATCGCCTCGACAGCGCCCTATGGGGCGTTCGAGCAACCCTTCAATCTGCCGTTCCTGGCCGATTCTTGTGGCGCTGTCTACGTCGCACGATGGACTTCCTATCACGTGAGGCAGATGACCCGGGCCATGCGAGAGGCGATGGCCAAGCCCGGATTCAGCTTCATCGAGATCGTCGCGCCTTGCCCCACGCTCTACCAGCGCCGCAACAGGCTGGGGGACGGGCTGGACGCGATGAAGTACTACAAGCAGAGGAGCACCAGGAAGGACGGCGCAAGCACGCGAGACGTCGATATCGACTTCCAGGGGGACATAGTCGTGGGCAAGTTCATCGACCGCGAACGCCCCACTTTCCTGCAGGCCATGAACCATCGCTTCACCGAGAGACTCGGGTCACGGTACACGCCATACCCCACCGGGCTCGAGGACTAGACGAACATCACCCAAGGAGGCACTCATGGCTACGGTAGAACTCAAGTTCGGCGGCTTCGGTGGTCAGGGCGTGATTCTCGCGGGCATCATCATAGGCAAGGCCGCCTCTTTGTACGACAACAAGGACGCAACGCTCACCCAGGCGTTCGGGCCAGAGGCTCGAGGGAGCGCCTGCTCGGCCCAGGTCATCGTGAGCGACGACCGCATCCTGTATCCCTACGTCAGCAGTCCCGACGTGCTCGTCGCCATGTCCCAGGACGCTTTCACGCGCTTTTCGCCCGAGGTCAAGGACGATGCCATCCTGGTCGTGGAGAGCGAACTGGTGGACACTTCCGGCGTCGATCCCGCCAAACGTGTCTACGGTATCCCCGCTACAAGGATTGCAGAGGAACTGGGCCGGAAGATGGTGTTGAACATCGTGATGGTCGGGTTCTTCACCGCTGTCACCGGGGTCGTCGACCGGGAGGCCGTGCGGCGTTCTGTCCGCGATTCCGTCCCACCAAGCACCATCAACCTCAACCTCAAGGCGTTCGACAAGGGCTACGAGTATGGCCGGAAGGTCCTCGCGGAGGCCTGATTGGCCCGCCAAGCCCGCCCGCAACCGCGGCGCAATCCACCTGCGGGACGGCTACGGCAGCCGGACACAAGAGGGTGAGGCGCGGACAGGCCGGCACGAGCGGGGTCACGCTCGAGGCAGGCGCACGGTGAGAGTCGTCCCCTCGCCCGGCTCACTGGCAAGGCGGACCGTTCCCCCGTGATCACACACGATGCGCTTGACAATGGCGAGGCCAAGGCCCGCCCCGGAAGTGGCCGGTTTGCTCGTGAAGAGCGGGTCGAATACCTTTCGCTGCTGGCTGGCCGGGATCCCTTTTCCGTTGTCTTGAATCTCCAACTGCACCCAACGCTGGCGCCGTCGTGGCATCATGGCCCGTGCCGCAGTGTCCGTCTCCGTTGCCTCGAGGCGTACCCGGATCCTAGCCTCGCCCGCCTCGTTGGCCTCGACCGCATTGAGGCACAGGTTCGCCACGACCTGGAACAACCCGTCGGGATCTCCGGTGACCGGGAGGGAGGGGGCCGAACATTCGAGCGTGAACATCGCTCTGGAGCCTACCATCTCCTGTATCGCCGTCACCGCTGCCCGCGTGACCGAGGCGAAGTCGAGCATCCTGGGGGCCGGCTGAGTCTCCCGGAGGTAGGCCAGCAGGTTGTCGACGAGTTTCCTGGCCCTGGTGCATGCGGCCAGCGCGGCCTCGAGATCCTCGGACGTCGCTTCGAGATCGAGGCCGAGGCTTTGCCTCGCCAGGCTCACGTGGCCCGTGATGGCCGCTAGCGCGTTGTTGAAATCATGGACGATTCCACCGGCGACCGCCGCCAGGACGCGTCTCCTGTCCTCGATATCGAGATCGGCTGTCGCTGCTCTCGCCCACGTCCCCGGCTGCCGCTCCCCCTGCGATACCGCGTTGCGCTTGCCGGAAGGCATGGCATATTCTGGGCCGCCTTTGGGGGGAAAGGTCTGCCGATCCCGGCGCCCGCCCGGCAGCGGGCGGAGAGTTGGCGTGGCGTCCCGCCGGATGCCCTCCACCGGATCAGCGGCGACCGCGGGCATGCCGGCCCCTGGTCCACTGCCTTCCACTCGCGCAGTCTCCGAATACTCTGTCAAGCGATCTGTGTATCGCATGCCGCTCCTTTTTCCCGGTTGCCACACGGAGCCGGTGATGGCCCAACAAGGTTCGCACCGAGCAGTGACCCGGGCTGCCGCAAGACTCGAGTGCTGGAGTCGCCTCGAGCGCGTGGGCTCAGCCGGAAGGCCCAGCTCACCCGCGACACGGTGCACCATGAAGAGTGTTATCCGGTCGCTCCCACGGTTTGCAGAACATGCACAAACCTGGCATGATCCTCTTCGTGTCCAATGTCGCCATGACCATTAGACTGGCGGCCCGCGCTTTTCTTACCACTTTTTGCGTTTTCCAACTCTACACCCAGTCCAGAAGCCGCTTGGTTCACGAAGTTGAAGTATGCCACACTGTCAAGACCTCTCAGTCCGCGTCGTTCCCGGTCGCCCCGCTCAGGACGGCGTGTCGAGATATGCAGCCTGGCCCAGGACAGCGTATTATCGGTGTACGGTCGCGGACAGCGTCGAGCTTGTCCATGGCCGTGACTCGAGCTATTCTTTTCCGCTCGCCGCGAGCCACCGGGGGGGATGTCCCATGGCTGGTCCCGGGCTGGGGCGCCGGGGGCTGTTGGGAGGAATGGGCTCATGTCTCATCGCCGACACGTGCCGGTGCGACAGCACCTGGTGCGAACCGGAGCGGGGGCTGGATGGCGGGCGTCTCCCTGGTGTCTCATCGGCCGGCGGTGTGTGGTGCATGCCAGCGAAGTCGCGTAGAAACGACCCGATATGTCGGTTGCCGTTCGTGGTGTGGGCGATGCGGTGCGGGCAGGGAGGCGCCTGAGTAGGGGAACAATGGAACCTGCGTGTTGAGCACGGAAATGTGCGTGACGCAGTGTGCTTCACCGTCAAATCGCGAGGTGCCAAGATGTCGTTTTCCAGGAGTGTGTTGGTGGCTTCCCTGCTATGTGTATCTCCCGTTGCTTTTGCCCAGGAAGACATCGTGTCGGACGAGATAGCAGCCGCCAAGGACGATGTAGGAGGTGAGAAAGCCGTCGAGGAGGTGCCCGATGGCTGGGAGAAGAGCCTCGCCTTGGGGGCGAATTTCTCATACGGGCAGAGTCGGAGCTGGGTGGGGAACCCGGACGGCACGACGATGCAAATCGGTGTGCTCATGAACGGCGCTGCCAACTACAGGAAGGGGAGTCATCGTTGGCTCAACGAGGGCAAGGTGGTGCACACGCAGACGCGGACGCCGACCCTGCCGGTTTTCGTCAAGTCGGCCGACGAGTTCAACCTGGAGACGACCTACTTCTATGCGCCGAAACGGCTCGACTGGCTGGGACCGTTCGCTCGTGGCACGCTGAAGACGGCCCTGTTTCCCGGCTACTACATCGGTGCGGACCCGGCGCTGATCACCGAGCCGGATGGGGACACGTTCAAGACGGTCGAGAACTACCAGCCGACGGTAGGGGACAGTCCGTACAAGCTGGGTCTGACAAGCAGTTTCGAGCCGATGATCCTGAAGGAAGTCGTCGGTGTCATGGCGACGCCAGTGGACCGGGGAACGGAGTTGCATCTCTCGTGCCATGTCGGCGCCGGTGCGGAAGAGGTGCTCACCCAGGAAGGGTACGTCGTCAAGGAGGTCAACGATACCGCCGGCGAGGCCGGCGACGACGGGCAAACGTTCGCCTACGCCAAGACGGTCGTCATCCTGCCCCTCGAATCCTATGTGAGTGCGGGGGTGGAGTTGGCATTCGAAGCCAACGGGACGCTCAATGAACACGTGAACTGGACGTTGAACGCCACGTTCTTCCAGCCGGTCTACACCACCGCCCTGGCCTCGGACACGGTGTCGAGCCTGCTCAGCGTCGACATGTCGGGCAAGGTGTCCGTGCAAGTGGCGAAATGGGCGTCGCTGGACATAGTCGCGGCAGCCAGGAAGTACCCCCTCATCCTGGATCAGTGGCAATTCCAGACCGGCTTGCTACTCACCACCACGTTCAACATCATTTGAACTCGAGCAGGTGCCTTCCTGGCCCGTCACCGGTCTGCGGGACACCGGGAAAGTCGAGGGGTGCCAATGGATGATATCCAGAATGCTGTCGATGAACGCAACTGGCCCATCGACCAGGTCGGTGTGAGCGATCTCCGCCATCCGATCGTCGTCTTGGACCGGGACAATAGGAGGCAACAGACTGTCGCCGAAGTGAAGATGTCCGTGGATCTGCCGCACCAGTTCAAAGGTACTCACATGAGTCGCTTTCTGGAAGTGTTGAACGAACACAGCGGGGAAGTCACCATGCGGACGTTGCCGCGGATCCTCCGCGCTATCCGGGGACGCCTCGGGGCGGCAAGGGCCGGGATCGAACTGACGTTCCCCTACTTCCTCGAGCGCCGGGCACCGGTCACCGGTGCGACCGGCCTGATGGACTACCAGTGTGCGTTCGTTGGAACCGCAGAGGAGGACTCGGAAGACTTCGTCCTTGCCGTCCGGGTCCCTGTCAACAGTCTCTGCCCCTGCAGCAAGGCGATTAGCGACTACGGCGCCCACAACCAGCGCGGCTACGTGACCATGCACGTCAGAACGGGCCGGTCCGCGGACGGGAAACCCCACTTCATCTGGATCGAGGAGCTGGTTTCCCTGGCCGAGCTGGCAGCCTCAGCGCCGGTCTACCCATTGCTCAAGCGCGCCGACGAGCGCCACGTGACCATGCAGGCCTATGACAACCCGGCATTCGTGGAAGATGTGGTGCGCAACGTTGCCGTCGCCCTTCGAGCCGATGCCCGGGTCGACTGGTTTCTCGTGGAAGCGGTACACCAAGAGAGCATACACAACCACTCTGTGTTCGCACGCATTCGGTGGGAGAGGAAGGGAGCGACCCGCGGCTAGCCGCCGGGCTGAAGGTCCAGAACGATCCGAGCGTCGCGGAATTCGATCAGGATCCACCATTCGGACGGCCCGCGCCCCCCGGTGGTCTCGAAGGAGTCGCTGACATACCACACTTCATGACGGGCGTCGCTCTCGGACGGGCTGAACATGACGTAGTCCAGCCCGGGGGCGTCATCGTCCTCTTCGTTGTCCAGGACCCCGGCCACCGTGGTGCCCTGTGCCGTCATCTCGGCGTACACCTCGTCCTGGCCGTCCACGTCGGTCCCCTTGGAGAAGCACAACTTGATGGCTCGAGTGTCGTAGTCCGGGTTGCTCGTCGAGTTGCCATAGAATAGTGTCAGGTCGTAGTAGGTACAGGTCTCGGGCCAGCCGTTTTCCGGTGCCGGCTCGGCGCCGGGGGTGTGACCACCCACCCAGATCGGTGTTGGAAAGGTGTTCTCCCCGTCCCCGTAGAAGGCGGCCCAGAAGACGGCATGGGTCTCGAGGTTCTCCCCGCCGAGCAACCGGTCGAAGCTGTCACAGTTGTCGTTCAGCGCCGGCAGGTCCCCGGTCGTGTTGTCTCCCCAGGTGTCGGCCGTGTCCGTCAGGCCGTCGCAGTCGTCGTCGAGCCCGTTGCACAGCTCCACGCCGTCGGGATTGACGGTCATCATGGCATCGTCGCAGTCTCCCGCCACCGTGGCGTATCCCTCGGGCGCCGGTTCCTGGCACAGGGTGACCGTGTCTCCTGCGACGCCGTAGCCGTCGCCGTCAGCGTCGGCGTAGAACTCTCGAGCGGTCTCATCGACAGCGCCGTCACAGTTGTTGTCCACCCCGTCGCAGGTCTCCACGGCGCCGGGATAGATGGCCGGGTCTGAGTCGTCGCAGTCCTCCTCGAGGCAGAACCCATCGCCGTCGTCGTCTGTGCACGGGCAGTCGAGGTCGGTGCCGTCGCAGTCCTGGTCGATGCCGTCGCCACACACCTCGTCTGCGCCGGGATAGACGGCCGGGTCTGCGTCGTCGCAGTCCTCCTCGAGGCAGAACCCATCGCCGTCGTCGTCTGTGCACGGGCAGTCGAGGTCGTTGCCGTCGCAGTCCTGGTCGATGCCGTCGCCACACACCTCGTCTGCGCCGGG
>JAJRTE010000022.1 GCA_024278455.1 Myxococcota bacterium | reverse complement strand
TCGTCATAGACCCAGGTTCCGGCGATGTCGCCGGGAGAGATGTTGCCGGCGCACCCGGGGGAGAGAGTCGCTGCGAACGGCAGGAGCAGGGCCAGGCCTGGAAGGCGCTGCAACGTTCTGGTGATGACGTTCATGTTGGGACTCCTCCAAGCTGCGGCGAGCGGGCTCGCCGCGGGCGGGTCCGGGGGTCTACGCGCTGGTTCCGAAGCAGAGTGCGACGACCTCCGGGAACGACTCGACGTAGCGGGGCTCGAGGTCCTTTCGTACATGTTCCGGGAGTTCCTCCACGTCCTTGCGGTTCTCGGTGGGGAAGACCACCGTCTTGATCTTGGCACGTTTTGCGGCGATGGTCTTCTCCTTGATCCCCCCGACGGGCATGATGCGCCCGGTCAGGGTCAATTCGCCGGTCATGGCCAGGGCTGTGGGGACAGGCTTGTTCACGGCGAGGGAGTAGAGGGCCGTGGCCATCGTGATTCCGGCGGACGGGCCGTCCTTGGGTGTCGCCCCGGCGGGGACGTGGAGATGGATGGCGTAGTTGTCGAACATCTGTCGAGCCTGGTCGTTGTCGTTGAGGAGAGAGCGCACGTAGGTGTAGGCGATCTCGGACGATTCCACCATGACCTTGCCGAGCTGACCGGTCTGCTTGAAGGCTGCCCTGCCGGTCTTCACCTTCGTTGCTTCGATGTGGAGCGTGTCTCCCCCCATGGATGTCCAGGCGAGCCCCATCGCCACGCCGGGAATCGGCTTCTTGCGGAACCCGTCATCGTGGAACCGCCTCCGGCCGAGGATCTCGCGCACCTCCTTGCGGTCGATCGTGATCCGCGCGCCCTCACCTTCGACCATTCGGCGCACACTCTTGCGCATGATCTTCTTGATGTGCTTCTCGACCCCTCGAACACCCGGTTCCCGGGCGTATCCGTCGATAATCTCCCGGATAGCTCTCGAGGTGACAAGGAGTCTCGAGCGGTCGATGCCGTGCTCATGCAATTGCTTGGGGATGAGGTACTTGCGGGCGATCTGGAGCTTCTCCTCCATGATGTACCCGGGGAGCTTGATGACCTCCATGCGGTCGAGCAGGGGACGGGGGATGGTGTCGAGCTGGTTGGCGGTGCAGATGAAGAACACGTTGGAGAGGTCGAACCGGACGTCGAGGTAGTGGTCCAGGAAGTCGCGGTTTTGCTCGGGATCGAGGACCTCGAGGAGGGCCGATGCCGGGTCGCCCCGATAGCTCGCCCCGATCTTGTCGATCTCGTCGAGCATGATCACCGGGTTGGCGCTCTTGCAGACCTTCATGGTCTGGATGAACTTTCCGGGTAACGCACCGATGTAGGTCCGGCGGTGCCCCTTGATTTCGGCCTCGTCCCGGATGCCGCCGATCGAGAAGCGGTAGAAGTTGCGACCGATGCTCTCCGCGATGGACCTCCCGACCGAAGTCTTGCCCACGCCGGGAGGGCCCACGAAACAGAGGATGGATCCGCTGATGTTCCCCTTCATAATGCCGACGGACAGAAACTCGAGGATCCGTTCCTTGACGTCATCGAGGCCGTAATGGTCCCGGTGGAGGATGCGCTCGGCTTTCTTGATGTTGTAGTTGTCCTTGGTGAACACGCCCCAGGGGAGAATTGTGAGCCAGTCGAGATAGGTGTGCGTCACCGCGAACTCGGGGGAGGCCGGCTCGAGGAGTTTGAGCTTCTCGAGTTCCTCGTCGATGCGCTCGCGCGCTTCGTCGGGGAGGTCGAGCTTCTTCATCCGCTGTTCGAACTTCTCCGCTTCCGCCTCCTTGCCCTCCTTCTCCAGGCCCAACTCCTTCTTGATGGCCTTCAACTGCTCGCGGAGAAAGAACTCGCGCTGCTGCTTGCTCAGCTTCTCCTCGATCTGTTTTCCGATCTTCACTTGCAGCCGCGAGACTTCGATCTCCTTCTTGATCAACAGGAGTGCCTTCTTTTGACGCTCGAGGATGTCCACGGTCTCGAGGATTTCCTGGAGTTCCCGGGGGCTGCTGCTCGTGAGCGCGGCGGCGAAATCGGTGAGGCGGCCCGGCTCGTGCAGGTTGGAGTGGGACATGAAGATGGACAACTCTTCCTTGTGAAGAGGGTTGAGCTGGATGAGTTCCTTGAGACTGTTGATGATGGAGATGGCGTAGGCCTTTACCTCCTCGCTGAGCGGCAGGGCCGTCTCCTTGATATAGCGGACACGCGCCACGATGACCGGTTGCGTCTCGAGAATCGTCGCGATCTCGAATCGGGCCAGGGCCTGCACGATGGCCTGAATGGCACCGTCCGGCGTGGTGTGGGTGACCTTGAGAATCTCGACCACGACACCGACGGGGTAGAGTTCCGGCACCGCATCCTCTCTTTCCTGCTGTCGAGCAAGCACCAACCCCACGAACCGGTGGTGCCCCTCGGCGCGCTCCGCGATGACCTTTCGTAGTGCCGGACGATCCACGACCAGCGGCACGGTCATGTTCGGAAACAGCGGGCGCCGGGTGAGCGGCACCAGGGGGATCTGCACGGGGAGGACCTTGCGCGCCAGAACGAGTCCATCCTCGTCGGGGGAAGGTGCATCGAGAACATCCACTTCCTCCTCCTTCTCCACAATGATCTCCTCCGGCTGATCCGTCTTGTCCGGCATGCCAACCTCCGATAGCCTCGATCGAATCCCTGCTCACAGCGAAGAAGTGGTCGGTCCTCAAAACGGCAGCGATGCTGCGGTCCGTTTCCCACCGCCGGCCGCCGGTTCTCTTGCCGCTCCTACAACCATAGCCACCGGGAGCGGGTTGGCAACCTTTTTGCGACAAGGATACGGGCGCACACCGGACGCGGGTGCGCTGCTGCGATGGACCGCACCGGCACATTCTACCTGGGCAAGCAGGGCGCCACGCACCACGCCGGTAACATGGCGCGCCGAGCTTCGCCACCCGGCTCGAGAGCAACTATGGACGCCACTTTCCGGCAGGCGGAACGCCGCTGGCGTCTCGCGCGGCCCACCTGGCCAGCCGTGCATCGATGGCCCGCTGCGTTCGACCGCGGAGCCCGTGAGACGCCCACCGGCCGCAGGCTCCGCGACCGTAGACCGGCGTGCAGAGATGACGACACCAGCTCACCTGGTGCCCAGCCATCACGCATCGCAGAACCGTATAGGGAACCACCTTGCGCTTCGAACGAAGGTGCTTGGGCTTGAGCTTGATCATCCATGCCTCCTCGAGTGTCACGGTGCGATGTCTCGACGCCGGGGCGAACCCGGGTCGAACGGCGGACGCCCGGTGGCGGCCGTGCCGGAGACCGCGGTGCCCTGTCGCGCGAACCGCGGCAGGCACCGGCGTGGTGCCTCCAGGGCACATTGATACCGATCCTGGTGCGCACGCAAAGGCAAGTCGTCTCCGGTTCAGGCCGCAAGCAGCGAAACCCCGCATTTCGGTATGCCAAGGTACTGTTGACCGCTCCAGGCCGAATGTCTTTACACGAGCTGGAAAGGTCTTTTGCACGTCTGGTATGCCGGAGGGGTCGCGATGGTCTGGCGGGTGCGTATTCTCGCAAGAATATCAAGATGTTACGGGTGGCCTGATGTAATGCCATGAAAATATTCCCTGACTGGCACGCGACCTGCAATTCTCCCTGGCGTCCATCGAAGATGACAGGACAACCAAAACGAACGCCGCTCATGCGGATTCGTCATAGAAGGAGAAAATCATGAAGACTTCCATCATCGCTGCTGGTCTCGTCGCTCTCGGTTCCCTTTCCTTCACCGCTTTCGACGCTCAAGCAGGCAGCGCCGCGCGCGCCGGCGCCATGGCCAACCCCGGCGGGGGACGGTCCGCCGGGACGGCCCGCGCGGCCTGGTCGCCGTCCGTGAGCGGCGGCATGGCCACTGGCGCCCATGTCACCGGGGCCGGCGGCGCTTCGATCGGTCGCGTGTCCGGTTACACCTCCGCGAACTCCGCGGCCGCGCACGCCGGCGGAGCGGCGGAGACCTACTGGGGCAGCTCGGCGGCGGGCCGGGCCGGCGCGTTCTACACGCCCTACACGGTCAACGGGTACACGGGCGGCCTCGCCCAGGATACCTACGGAAACACGGTGGGTGGATTCGCGGCGGCAACCACGGGCGCCTTCGGCCACTCGGGGGCTCGAGGCGGTGCGACGGTGCGGACCTCCACCGGGAACATCAGCCACGCCAGCGGGTTCGTCGCGGACGGCAACCGCGGAACGGTCGAGAGCAGCGGCGCCTTCGTTCATGACGGCTCAGGATACACCGCCTGGGGCCGCACGACCGATGTCTCCACCTACACCGGCTCGACCTACGAAGGGGCGACCACGTACGAAACCGGTTCCGGTGTGAGCCACACGAACGAATACACCACCGCCTACGGCACGACCTATTCCTGGACGAGGTAGGCCTCTCCGCCGGGGGTGGCGCGGAGGAAGAGTCGCGCGCGCCCCCTTCTTCCACTTCCCGTACCCCCGAACGATGCTGTCGTACCCTGTCCGTTGTCGGGACCATGCTCTCCGGATACTTGACATCACATCCAACCTTCTGCATACAATCCACTGGTTCTTGGGCGGCTGTCGTGATTTCTCGAGCGGGTGTCGAATGCATGAGGAGGGCGGCAATGGTGACGTGTGGTCGTCTGGTCGTTCCAGTCGCGGTTCTCGGGTGGGCTGTGTTTGCCGGTTGCGCGGAGGAGCAGGAGGGGCCCCCTTCTGACGACTTCACTTTCCATACCGGCATGGAGGCCGACCTGCTGCTGTCCGGGATCGATTTCAACGACACGGGAGGCCCGCTCCTGTTCAACCATCCAGGGCTCGTGTCGACAGACGGGGAGCACTTGGTACTGGCGGACAGAAACAACAATCGCGTGCTGATCTGGAGCGAACTCCCGATGGAAAACGTGGCCCCGGACATCGTCCTCGGGCAAAAAGACTTCTACACCAACGCTCCGGGCACGACGCTGGACAAGATGAATTGGCCTGTCAGCGCCGTGCTCGACGGCACGCACCTCCTGGTCACGGACGCCTACAACGACCGGGTTCTGATATGGAACCGTTTTCCGGAGGAGAATGGCGCTCCCGCCGACCTCGCGATCGCGGCACCCTGGCCGTGGGGAGTGTGGAGTGATGGGCAGCGGCTCGTCGTCAGTGGCACGAGGGAAGGGGTCGTCTTCGTCTGGAACACATTCCCCACTCGGAACGACGAACCGCCCGACATCGAACTCACCGGCGATGGCGACATCGGCACGCCGCGCACGATCACCTCGGATGGGAACCGGCTCATCATTGGGGACCACAACCCGGGGTCTCGAGCCAGTCCCACGCTGGCGCAGGGGTGTTTCGTGTGGACCAGGTTCCCCACCACGGACGGAGCGCCCTACGACCTGTTCATGACGGACCCCATGGATCCGGCTCGAGCCATCCTCCAGGGAACGTTCGATGCACAAGGACGACTCATCATGCTCGGCTCCGAGCTGTATGCCTGGGACTCCTTCCTTGCTCCCGATGACCTGGAGCCGGATGCACGCTTGCCGGAATCGGTCTACGCCTTTTCGGGAGGGGATGGCTCCGGCGTTGCCTGGACCGAGCAGGCGACCTACGTGTCCGTGAACAACGGGAACTTCATCGCGGGCTATTTCGGAGACCCGTTCTCACCGCCGCGACCACCCGACTTCTCCGTGGGCGCGCCGGACCCGTACACGAACACCTTGCGGGAACATGGGTTAATCAACAACCCACGCCCGGCGACCGACGGGAAGCACCTGTTCGTCTCATCCGATTTCGACGGGACGCTCTCTGTCTGGCGCGAGATTCCGACCGAAAGCGGCCAGGCGCCGGACGTGACCTGTGAACTGAACAAGGACGCCTCTCCCTGGAGTATCGCGCTGCACGATGACCACCTCGTGCTGGTCGGCGGAAACATGCTCCTCGCCTGGAACCACCTCCCCCTCGGCGGTGAACAGCCCGACACGGAGTACAGGGACCAGGTGGGCGGTGTCAGCCTGCGAGACGTGGGTGGCGTCACCATGGACGACCAGGGGTTCTACCTCGCAGATACGTCAGGAGACCGTATCCTCGTCTGGCCCTCGTTTCCGGACCAGGACACGCCCCCGACCTACGTCATCCCCGCAACCCGACCGGTACGGCTGTCCAGTGACGGTTCGTACCTGGTCGCGACGAGCGTCGACGACCAATCGGTTACGATTTTCGAGGTCGGCAGGCTTTCGGAAGGGGGCTTCCCGGTCGTGGTGGGCAAGGCGGATGAGACCCAATCGGGCCTGTTCGCGCTGAATCGTCCCGAGGACGCGATCGTGTCCCACGGACACCTTTTCATCGCCGATACCGGATTCAACCGGGTATTGCTCTGGGAAGACATCAGGGACGCCGTGGCTGGGATACCCTGCACGGCTATCCTGGGGCAAGAGGACTGTGTGCACACCGACCCGGCGATCGGGCGCGATCGTCTCTTCTGGCCGGCCGCGCTCGCCTACGACGGGCGTTACCTGTGGGTGGGAGAATACAAGTTTTCCTCGCGCCTGGTTCGTTTCAGCGGGTGAGTTCGAATGTCTTCCGCGTCCAGGTCGTCGGGAACCTGGCAACGCATACGTCAGAGGAACCGTAGCGGCCAGGGGGGGCAACGCATGCGTCGCCCCACAGCCGTCGCCCTCGACAACCGTGGCACTCGCCTCGACCGATTCGGGGCCGGGCCACCAGTTCTGGCTGCCGGCCGGGGAACGCCCACGACACCTCCCCATTGAATCCACAGCAGGCTGCCTGCTATACTCTCGTCTCGAGACATCGAGAACACGCTGCTTCGATGGTTGCGGGATCTGGCCTGTCCCGTCCGACTCGAGGAAACGGACCACGCCAGGCCCGCCGTGCTCGAACATGCACCGGAACGTCCCCTCGCTGCTGGGGAACACCATGCGAACGCGTAAGCGGAACCAGAGAAACACGATGACGCGGTAGGACCTTGCCCCCTGCCTGCTCCTGGCCGACCTGCTTCTCGCCGGTTGCCCTCCAGCCGACGACGATGCGTCCAGCCCCACCGTGCCACCTGCCGAAGAAACCGCCCCCCTCGAGGACGACGACGCGACCGTACCCGGGGACGATGACACGACGCGGACGGAGACGGCTACTCCGACGCGGAATGCGGGGGCACCGACTGCAACGACAGCGACCCGGCGATCCGGCCCGAACCCGGAGGCGTGTGCGCGTTGGGAGTGTCCTGTAAGCAGATCCTCGACGCCGGCATGAGCAGCTTCGACCTCCGAATGGATGACTTCTCCATCGGCGGCCCGGATACCGCCTACGCCATCGACTGGGCAAGCCGTGTTCCAGGGTACAACACCATGGCGGATGTGCGGGGACAGGGGTTCACGACCCACGACAGTGACAACGACATCTGGGTGTACAACTGTGCCCGGGACAACGTGGGCTACAACGGGGGCTGGTGGTACACCAACTGCTGGCAACTGAGCATGCTCCACGCCAACAACACCCTCTACTCCTGGCAGAACAACGTATCCACCCCGGTCGCCTACCTCTACATCTACTTCCGGGAGGATTGACGGCGCCGGGAACCGGCCACGTCAGGCTAGAACGCGCAGCCCGTGGCTAGAACGCGCAGCCAGTGGGTTGAGGATCCTGCTCGCCCACCCCAGGGGCGAAGTCGGACCCGATGCTCGCGTCCTCCTGGAAACCCGCCGCCACGGTCCCGGACATGGCCCTGCCACCGTAGCCCGTGGTGTTCATGTGGCCGCGAACGATGAGCTTCTGGTCGGGCTGGGCGGGGACCGGACCGCCCGAACGGGTGAACGGCTGTTCGTCCGGGTGGCTGTGGTTGAGAATACGCCGGAAGACCAGCGCTCCCTGCTCGTCGAGCACTTCCCACCAGTCGGCGTAGTTGTCGCAGCCCGTGTCCGGGGAGTGGAGCGTCACCGCGAACGTGTAGGACCCCGGGTCGCCGGCCACGTTGACCGCCAGCACGTCGGCGTGAGTCTGCGAGAAAGCGGCCGGGGTAGGCGATCCCTGGGCCGGCGAAGGGGCAGGGGAGGGGGGTCTAGGTGTGGCAGTGGCATGCGCCACCGGCGAGGTCTCCGGGCTCGCCGCCGGTGTCTCCCCTGTCGGGTTGGGTGTCGGCTCCGGAGTCGATGCTGCCGGGCAGGCAGCCATCCCCGCGAGGAGGACGGCGAGCAGGAAATGCTTCATCCGGCAGGAAATCACGATGGACCTCCTCGTGAGCGGTGTGGGCGTTCGCGCGTGACGAAGGCTCGGCGTCACTGCGCCCGCGCCGGGGCATCCGGCGGTGTGTCCGGCGCCTCGAGGCCGATTTGTTCCATGAGAAAGGCCATGTGCCTCGAGGTCTGGTCGGCCCGGGTGTCGATGGTGACGCCGCCCCCGTGGCCGGACTCCCCCTGGATGTGGAGGAGGAGTGGTTGTTTCGTCCCGTGGTCGGCGTCGGCCCAGCGCAAGGCGGCGAAGAACTTGCGGGCGTGTGCCGGGGATGTCCTGGCATCGTTCTCGCTTCCCGTCACCAGCACGGCCGGGTAGTCCGTGCCCTTCTCGAGGTGGTGATAGGGGGAGTAGGCGAGGAGGTAGGGGAACATCTCGGGGTCATCGGCGTTGCCGTATTCTTCGGACCAGATGTTGCCCAGGCCGAAGAGGTGGTAGCGAATCATGTCGGCGAGGGGCACTGCGCACATGACCGCGGTGAACAGTTCGGGCCGCTGGGTCAGCACCGCCGCGACGAGCAGGCCACCGTTGCTGCCGCCCCGGATGGCGAGCCGGTCCCGGCGCGTGACCTGGTTCTGCTCGAGCCATTCGGCGGCGGCGATGAAGTCGTCGAACACGTTCTGCTTGTGCTCGCGCATGCCCGCCTTGTGCCACTCGCGCCCGTACTCGCCTCCCCCTCTGAGGTTGGGAATGGCGACGCCTCCTCCGCTCTCCACCCACACGGCATACACGGTGGAGAAGTAGGGGGTCATCGAGACGTTGAATCCGCCGTAGCCGGTCAGGAGATAGGGAACGGAACCGTCCTTCGGGGCGTCCTTGTCGTGGATCAAGAACATGCTCACCCGGGTTCCGTCCTTTGACGGATACCAGACCTGCTCCACGACGATGTGGGATGGATCGATGTCGATGGGGGACTCCTTGTAGACGGTGAGGGCGTTGGTTTCCGGCGCATAGGTGTAGACCGTGGTGGGGTGGGCGAAGCTGGTGAACTGGACCCAGGTGGTCTCCTTGGACCAGTATCCGAACACGCCGGCAGACCCCATCGTCGGAAGGGCCATGTCCTGGACATGGCGGCCCTCCAGGTCGTACATCGCGATCCGGGTGGAAGCGTTCTCCTCGTAGACAGCATAAAGATGGCCGGCCACCGGGGCGAACCGGGACAGGGTGCCCTTGCCTTCGGGGATGAACTCCGTCCAGTTGGCCTTTTCCGGCGCCTCGGTCGTCGCGGTCATGACCCGCCAGCGGGGCGCGTCCCAATCGGTCAAGATGAACAGGCGGTCGCCGACGATATCGACGATGTACTCGTTATCCATCCCCGTCGCCATCGCCACCGGGTCTGTCCCGGCCTCGAGGTCCTTGAGCCAGATCTCGCTCTTGTTGAACATGGCGCGGTACATGACCATCCAACGGCCATCCTCGCTGATGGAGACGCTGTGGAAACGCTCCTTGACATTGTCGTCGGAGAAAAAGAGGACATCCTCCTCGGCCGGTGTACCGAACGTGTGATACCAAACCCGCTGCCAGTAGTGCTCCTCCCCGTCGGGCACCTCGCCCTTGAGGGGCCGCGCGCCGTAGTAGAAGCCGGAATTGTCGTGAAGCCAGGACACGTCGCTTTGCCGCCAGCCCCGGAACGTGTCCGGGAGCACCTCGAGCGAGTCCAGGTCCATGAGGTGGAGCACGGGGTTTTCATCCCCGGCGTGAGCGACGCCATAGACGGCGTACCGGCAGTCCGGTGACGGATAGAAGCCGGCCAGGGTGTCGGTGGGTGCCCAGGTGTTGGGGTCGAGCACGACCCGGCCTTCGCCGTCCGCGTTCTCCTTGAGATGGACCACCCACTTGTCCTGGTCCGCCTTCTTCGTGCTGTAGATCACCCGGTCCGAGAGGAGGCACGGCATTGGGACCGACTCGTCGTCGTATCGCCACAGGTGCTGGTAGCGGTCGTACAGCCACTGCCGTTGCGGCAGTGCGTCGGTGGCAGCCAGGAAATCCGCGTTCCGCGCCCTGGTCCAGGCGACGACTTCCTCTGAATCGGCCTCCTCGAGCCATCGGTAGGGGTCGGCCACTTCGACGCCGTGGATCACGTCCACCACGTCGTCCCTTCTGTCCATTTCCGGGAAAGACGCCGGTTCTGGCGCGCGTACCGGCTTCGGCACGCAGCCCGGTGCCCCGGCCAGCGCGCCGATGAGCGACAACAGGGCGGCAAATCGATGAGGGTTCCTTGTCGACATGGACACTCCTTCCTTCGTGGTTTCCATCGCCTCCACGGCGACACGGCAACATGCGTCCCATGATACCACATCACGGGAAGGTGACAATGCCGGTGGTACGGCTACCCGGCGCGGGATGACGAACCGCTGCCTCGGGCAGCCCGCACACGTTCGGCCACGAGACGTCTCAGTCTCGGCATGTCGAATGGCTTGTCGATGTGGGGCGTGTCGACTTTCGCCATGTAGTCCCGGGCCCGGGGAGTGAATGCTCCGCCGCTCATGAAGATGACCCGCCGGGAGAGTACGGGGTGGACATCCTCGAGCCAAGCATGCAGGTCCATGCCTGAGCCTTCCGACATCATGATGTCGCACAGAATCACGTCGAACGCCTGGTCGGCATCGAGCACGCTCCTGGCCGCATCTCCAGACGCCACGAGCACGACCTGGTGGTCTCTCTCCAGGAGCCGCTGAAGGATGCGCCGGATGGCCGGTTCATCGTCCACCACCAACACGCGCCCGCGAGCCGCCAGTTCCAGGGGCTCGGGCTGGTGTCGAGGAGCCGCTCGCGCGCCGGTCGACGTGCCGATGTGCGGCAGGCGCACGACAAAGGTCGTGCCGGCACCCGCTGCGCTGGAAACAGAGATGTCGCCGCCATACTCGGACACGATCGTCTTGCAAATGGTCAGGCCCAGGCCGGATCCCACGCCGGCCGGCTTGGTGCTGAAGAACGGGTCGAAGATCCGTTCAAGGTCCTTTTCCGGAATGCCGTGGCCAGTGTCGGCCACCTCGAGGCATACCTGGTCATCGTCGACCCATGTCCGGATCCGGATCTCGTTGTGCTCCACGTCCCCTTCGTCCATGGACTGGGCCGCGTTGACGACCAGGTTGAGCGCGACCTGGGCGAGGCGCCCCTCGCTGGCGAGAACCGGTGGGACCGGCTCGAGTCGCTTGACCAGCCGTGCCCGGTACTTGATCTCGTTGTGCGCCATGCTGACCGCGTGCTCGACCGCTTCGACAAGGTCGACCTCGAACTGCTCCGGGCGCTCCACTCGAGAGAAGGTGCCCAGGCCGCGGGCGATGTCCTTGATACGTTGCGCAGCCGTGGCCGCCTCACGGACCCGCGAATAGACATCCTCGAGGAGGTCCCGCGGGCAGCCGTCCTTTCCTGCCCACAACGACAGGCCCCGTGCCTTCGCCCGCGCGCCGGCCGTTTCCATTCCGTCCGAAAGCCGGGCTTGACCGAGAATCTTCCCGAGATCCTCCACGCTGGTCTCGAGGTTGTACAGGAGGTAGGAGAGGGGGTTGTTGATCTCGTGGGCCACGCCCGCCGCAAGCATGCCCATGGTGGCAAGCCGGTCCGACTGCGCCATCGCTGCCTGCAACCGCTTGCGTTCCGTCACGTCGCGGAATACACCCACCACGACGTCTCTGCCCTCGAGGAGAAGCCGGGCCGCGTGAACCTCGGCGTCCCGTGTTTCGCCATCGGGACGCCGGATCGACAACTCGCCCAGAATCCGGCCGTCTCCCTCGCCGGCGGGATCGACCGCCTCTCCGTGCCCCGTGTGGGCCGAAACGACGTCAGACAGCGGACGCTCGAGAAGACTGTCCGGCGTGTAGCCCAGCAACTGCTCCATCGCGCGATTCGCCAGGAGAACACGCCCGGTTTCCATGTCGGCAAGCACGATACCGTCCATGGCGTTGTGGAAGATCACTTTGAAGCGCGTCTCGGATTCGCGCAAGGCGTCCAGGTGGGATTGCCGCTGGATCGCGAGGGAGATGACACCGCTGAATGCCTCGGTGATTCGAGCGTCCGACTCGTCGAAGCCGCCAGGTTTGTTGGCCAGCCCGATGAGTCCCCAGACACCCTCCCGTGTCTGGATCGGGCAAAATAGCACGTTCTCGATCGCGATGTGTCCAGGCGGGACCAGGGCCCAGGCGGCACTGGCGGAAAAGGCGTTTTCATAGATCGGCCGCGAACTGCGGTAGGCTAGCTCCCGCAGCCCGCGAATCCGGGTCGATGTGACGTCGATGCGACATATCTGTGCGCCGGGGTCGAGAATGACCACCTCGTTCTCGTCTTCCGGCGTCCGTCTCGACACGTATCCTGCATCGGCGTGCACGACCTGCTTGAGCTGATCGAGGACTTCCTGGAAAACGTCGGCCAGGGTGTCGCTCTCCAGGAAAATGCTCGATGTCCGGGCCAGGGCTTGCTGCTCCGCCAGGAGCCGTGAACGCTCGGTGATGTCCCGGATGACCGCCAGGGTGGCCGGTTCCCCTTCCCAGGTGATGCCCACCGCCCGGAGTTCGCCGAAACGGATCCCGCCTCCTCCCTGCGAAATCTCGATATCGATCGATTCGCCCGGCGATCCGATCGGATGAGAGAAGACTTCGCCCAGAAGCGTGCCGGTGTCGTGGCCGAACATGGCCTCCGCGGCCGGATTCGCAAACCGTATCTCGCGGTCCGGGCCAAGAACCAGCATGGCATCCGGGCTCGTCCGCAGGATCTCCAGGTAGCTCTCGGACGTGGATACCAGCTCGGCCGCCGCCTCGACATTCTCCCTCCGCAGCCGCCGCGCTTCGAGGAGGAGATTCAGCCGCTTGGGGAGCCGGCGGATTTGCTCCGGGGTCTTGATGACATAGTCGTCCACACCCCGGCGCAACGCCTCGGCGGCGACCGCTTCCGAACCTGTGCCCGTCAGCAGAACAACGGGTACGTCGTCGAGACGCTCCCGGATCCTGTCCACGATGTCCAGCCCCGCGTGGCCGAGCACGTCGAAATCGGTCAGCGCCACGTCGAACCGTCGCGTCTCCAACGTGTGCTCCAGCAATGTCCGGCTCGGCGCGACCACCAGTTCGAAGTCCTCCCCAGCCTCCTCGAGGGCGCGGCGCACGAGGGCCACGTCGTGCGAGTTGTCGTCCACGTAGAGCACGCGGGCCGACACCCTTGTCTTGCTATCGGTCAACACCATCTCTCCTTTTGTCATCCTCGAAGCTGCGCGGGAGGCCGTATCGGCGTCGAAGACCGCTGTCTCCAAGGACGTCCCATCGACGGCCGCCGCGCTCCTGGTAGAAAGATAACACCTCGGTTGGCATGTGCTGCATCTTTTGCGGCAACATCATCCAACGCGGTCGGGTCACAGGGTGGGGGGTGTGCCGGGCGGTGTCAACGGTTTTCGCTCTTCGGGGAAGGGGGCGTACCGCGCCAGCCACGATACGATGAAGTCCTGTTTGTCCGCCCGGGAGAGCAGTGGGTACTTCAGGTAGTAGAGCAACTGGCTGTCCGACCATGACCATAGCCTGTCGAGGTGGGCGCGGCGGCACACGTCAAGTTTCTCCACGCCGACGATGCGTCCCCCCTCGCCGTCCACCAGGGTCACCGCTTCGTCGTGATCTCGAGTCACCACCGTGTCCGTCCGGCCGGGCAACGCAATCTCGAACTGGGTACGATTGTTCCAGCCGAACCCGTTGTAGGCGAACGCTCCCAGCACCTGGACGAAGATCGACCAGGCTGCCAACAGCGCGATCGGAACCCTGAGCCACCGGGAGGAGAGGACGTTCGGAAGCGCGGGAGTCGCGAGCAGGCTCAATAGTACCATGCTGTCCACCAGGGGCCGGTAGCCGAACGACCAGCCGCCCCACCAATCGTACCAGGTGAATGCTACCACCCAGGTGAGGAGGAGGGATACGGCGATGGGACGGAGCACGCGGTATGTGTTGTTCCGCCAGGCAGCCACCAGGCCCGGGAGTGCCACGGCAGCCACCGGGGAATAGACGAGCAGGCCCCTCGAAGGGCTCATCAGGAGGCCGGCAGCCCCTTTCCAGGGAGGCGTACCCCAGAGGTTCGGCGAGCCTGTCAAGGACTCGGCCATCGCGACGGACACTTCCGTCTGCCCGAAGACGAAGGGGGACCCGAACATCACCTGGTTATAGTAGGCCAGTCCGGCCCCGGCGACCCCGGCGGCCAATGCGAACGGGAGGCAGCGGTCCCGGTGGGACAGGCACAGGTACAGGCCGGTCACCATGACGACGATCAGGCTGGTGGGCCGGCAGGCGACGGCAAGCCCGTAGGCCAGGCCCGCTCCCGCGGCGGCCCATCGTCGCCGGGGCGCCTCGAGGAACATCCAGGTTCCGGCGGCAAGAAAGAGCATGTTGGGTCCGTGCTGCCACAGGCTTTGGCTGGCGATGCTCCAGGCGCAGGTCCCCAGGCCGTAGAGGATGGCGATCAACGCTGCTCGGCCAATGGGGACGAATGTCGCTGCTGCCAAGAAGACGAACAGGCCGGACAGGGCCACGGCCAGGGAGGCGGCGACCTTTCCGGCGTACCAGATCACGTCGGGCCGGGCATACATGGCCCGGCCCCACACGAGCCGGGCCACGATGAAGACGGGCAGTGCCGTCAAACCCGCCCCGAGGGAAAACGTGTTGGCGTAGACGCCCTCCCGGGTCGTCGGTGTCAGGTAGTAGGGTATGTCGGCGAGGCGAAGCCTGCCGGCGGCGTAGAGGTCTCGAGCGGGCGTACCGTCGATGCGCTGGTCCAGGTCGTGCACCTCCACCGGCCTGGGGCCGTGTTCGGTGTCCAGGTACCAGTCGAACAGGAAGGGATCTTCTTCCGGCGTGAAGGTGAGGTCACCATCGGCGAGCAGGCTGACGGGAAGATAGGTGCTGCCGGCGGCGTCCGAGGCAGGCAGGAAGTCCAGGTTCGCCTGGTAGGCGAGGAACAGGATCCAGAACACCAGCGATGCCGCCATCGCGTGCTGCGCAACCTTCCGGACAGGCTCCCCCGTCGTTGTGTCTCGAGCCACCGCGTCGCCCCCGCGTTCCGAACCTCGAGGGTATCGTCGCTCCCCTCGCGAACGCGCATATCTCCTTGCCAACGTATCATCGAGGCAGTCGGGGTGCAAGGAGATCCGGGACGGGCGGGCCGTCTCTTTCCCCTCCAGCGCTCCACCGTGGTGTTCGATCTGCTGCTGCGGCACCGTTTGCCTGTTTGCCGGCGTTGTCCCGGAGTTTGCCGACCCGCATTCTCCCCCGGGTCATTGGACCGGTGCGATGGGCGGCCTGCCGTGGCCGAACACTCAATCACCGGCCCTTCGCCCTCGAACCCGGGTCGCCCGCACCCGTCGTGCGACCCGCGCGGGCCAGTCCGGAACCATGCAAGGCCGCTCGATCAGCATGTAGAACACCGCCGAGAGAAGCAGTACCGGCACGACGACCAGGCAGGATTGCACGGCGAAGAACAGGGGATAGACAGATGTTCGTCCCAGGCCCACGGTATGGCGTCCGAGGAACGAGATGACGGGGTAGTGGAGGAGGTAGATGGAATAGCACATGCCTCCTGTCGTGCGCACGAAGAGGTTGCGACACAGGGCATTGAGAAGCCGCCCGCGAAATGCCCCCCGGACGACCACCGCGAGCACGGCGGGGAGCAGGGCGTCGGCCAGGCCGGGGTGGGCGCGATGGAGCAGGTACCAGCACACGGCTGCCCCCAGCGTTGCGAGGTCCGCGGTCCAGGAGGGGGAGGCACCTGCCCAGCCGTGACGGGCCAAGTACAGATCGGCGAGAAGAAACCCCACCAGGAAGTACTGGAGGAACGCCGGGAGAACGAGGGGCATGTCCGGCCACCAGAACGGCCTGCCGGCGCTGAACAGGGCTGCGACCGCGATGAGTCCTGCCCGCCGCCGCCGGCTCGGTAGCCGGAAGACCATCGCCAGGAGCGGAACCACCAGGTAGAACTGCACCTCCACCTCGAGGGACCATGCGACGCTGTTGATCAGGCTGCTGGTGCCGAATACCGGTGTGTGCAGGTACAGCAGGCTCGCTCCCAGGTTCGGCAGCAACGCCCGGGCCTCGGCGGCCCCCCGGGTCACGCCCAGCATGGCGAAGAAGAACAGCATCGACGCGACGTAAGGAGGTTCGATCCGCGTCAGGCGCCGCAGGTAGTAACGCTTCAGGTCGACCGAACGGCCACGTTTTCGAGAGGCTCGGGCAAACGGCAGGGCGAGGATGAATCCGCTCAAGACGAAAAAGAGGTCCACACCGTACCGGCCTTGCCGGATTACGTCCTGCATGAGAGAGGTCGCCGGCGCTGCGTGGAACGTCAACCCCGACTTCTCGACCACGTAGATCTGGAGATGGTGAAGCACGACCGGGAGGATGGCAAGGAACCGCAACCCGTCGATTTCCGGGATGAATCCACCCCCCGTAGTGATGCGGGCCAGGTGGCGGTCCACGAAGGTCGCGGCATGGCCCATCTCATGCCCCCCCGGGCCTCGAGAGGCGTGCCGGCCGATGTGCGCGTGCGGGAACGTGACCGCGGCGTGGGCCCAGGCGCACCTCGCGCCATGACAGCATCGCCCTGATACGCTGAGCTGCTTCGTCGAGGCGTGGGTGCGTTCTCACCCATGCCTTGAACACTCGAGGCGCTATCTGCCGCCACGGTGCAACGCCCTCCTGGACGTGCCGGTCGAACCAGACGTAGGTGCGACGGATGCGTCTCGCGGGAAACTCGGGCGGATCGATGACCGGGACGCTTCGTTCCCTTCCGCCACGCAGCGGTCGCACCTCGAGGCCCCGCTCGAGGCAGGTTGCATGGAGTTCTGTCCCCGGGTACGGGTGGAAGATGCTCACGTAGTACCGGTCCGGACGCAGCACCCGGTTGAGCAGCGCAGTCTCGATCGCGTCCTCCTCGGTCTCGCCCGGGACCCCTATCATGTTCTGGAGAACCACCCGCAAGCCGTGTCGCCGCGCACACCGCACCCCGTCGAGGACGTCCTGGGTCGTGCAGGCACGGCGCAGCACCTCCCTCCGAATCCGGTCGCTACCGGCCTCGAGCCCGATGGTGACCCCACGAAACCCGGCTCGAGCCATGGCACGGAAGAGAGGTTCCGGGTCGATGCGCCGGCGTACCCGGAAATTGGTGGCAAACCCCACCGGGGTTTCCTGGCCAGCGTTGAACCGTTCGAGCCGGTGGCAAAGCTCGAGGGCCCAGCGCCGATCCAGATCGATGGATTCGACTTCGAGGGCGATTTCTCGCGGTGGGTCCGCCACCCGTGTCGATCGGGACACGAGGTTCTCGATTTCCTCCACGATGGCGTCCGGGCGTCGAAGTCGGACGTAGGTGCCCGGTGCGGTGCGTCTCAGCGCGTGGTTGCAGCAGTAGGTGCACAGGAATGGACATCCCCTGCCGAGGAGCACGGCGGGGCGCCCGTGTGAGGTGGGATCGATCCAGGGCGTCCAGATGTCCCGGTCCGGGTAGGGCAGGGTGTCGAGGTCCTCGACCCGCAAGCCGGGGGGGTAGCGCACGATCCGGCCGGACACCTTCATCCACAACCCCGCGACGGCGTGTGGTCCGTTCAAGGTCTCGATCTGAGTCGCGAGTTGAACCACCGCCTCCTCCCCCTCACCCACGCAGACGGCGTCGACGTCGGCCTGGATGGCCTCATCCGGACGCAGGGAGGCGTGCGGTCCGCCGAGCACGAGGTAGGCGCCGGGAAACCGCTTCCGCAACCGGGACGCCATGGTCGAGATGAACGGGAATTCCGACGTGACGGCGGTCAAGAGCACCAGTTGCGGGAGGAAGTCGCGTGCGACCTGGTTCACGAGGTGGAGGTTGCGTCGGCCCCAGGCGTGGCTGAGGACCACGAGGCGCGTCTCGTGGCCGTGCTGGCGGAGTACGGCCGAAAGGTAGGATATGCCGAACTGTATCTGTTCCGGCGACCTGAGCGGGTGCCGCGGCGTGATGGCACCGGTGAGGGAGGTAACGAACAGTACGCGCATGGTCACGAATGCAGCCGGCCGACCCGTGCCAGCTTCTCCGAAATCTCCGTTTCCGTGTCGAACCGAAGGGCATGCAAGCGCTCGATCTCGTCCACCAGGACCTGGCGGCTGGTGTCGCCCAGCGTCGTCGTGTCTCCCTCGAGGGCTGCCAACCGCGCACCGGCCGCAGCCAGCCGCTGTTCGATGTAGGAAAGCTTCAAACGCGCCCGCTCGACCTCCCCCTCGAGTTCGGACGGACTCTTCTCGCTCGAGGAGAAGGTCTTCACCACACCCTCCGCGCGGCGCGTTCCTCCAGAAATCACCTCGGTAACGTCGAACGGCACGCGATCGAACCGTGAGAAGAACTTGTCCTGTTCCTCCCTTCGCGTCTGCTCCGCCTTCTGGATCTGCAGGTGGAGGCCGCGAATGAAGTCCTTTTTCACCCGCACGCCGGTGACAGGCTCCTCGCCGAAACCAGGCTCCTCGAGGACCTTCCCGCGCCACCGGTCCTCGAATGCGTAGAGGTCCGTCTTCAGATCGGCTTCCGCTTTCCAGAACAGCCCCACGAGCTTGCGTTGCTCGAGGATGGCGGCGAGAGACTTGAGCGTGCCGAACACGCCCGCGAGAACGGCGGTCACCAGGGGAGCAAGCGAGGCGTCGAGCGACGTGGAGAGGAAGGTGACGGCGGCGGGCGTTCCTGCGACCAGGAGTACGGTCAGGGCGAAGAACCCGCGGTAGAGCCTGATTTCCCGCTCCCGCTGCGACTGGTACCAGGCGATGTTGAGGTGGCATGCGGTGGTATACTTGAGCAGGAGGTCACGGACCTCGGGAGGCAGGGTGTCCAGGGCGGGGAGACCGAGTCGGGCCCCCAGGATCTCCCTGATCGCCTCCGCCTCCTCCCGCTGGCGCCTCGTCCTCTTCTTCCGCTCGAAAGGGTACACGGTTTCCCGGGTGTCGCCCGGCACTGGCCCCTCGGTCATGCGATGTCCCCCTTGCGCGTGTTCTCGCCATCGACGCACGAGGCGTCAACGCGGCAGGTGCGCTGGCACCTCCGGCGCGAAACGGCAGGGGCCCACCTCGAACGGCCACGCCGGAACGCCGGTCGAACGGTCACGGCGTCCTCGTTCCGCCCCGGACACCGCCCTGTTGCATTGCGCCGGAAAACGCCCGCGCCAGTTCGTTCACTCCACCAGTCCAGGCATCCATGTCCAGGATGACCGGACCACGTAGCGTGACGCTCCCGTCGGAGTCGTAGGAGACCTCGATGCGGACGACGCCATCCTCTAGGCTTCGCCTGGCGAAGGCGATCGCCGGGTCACGGTGAATGCGGGCCCGATCATCGGCGGCGAGTCCACTTCCAGCCAGCGGGCCGAGCCTGGCGGCGCCCGGCGACGCGAAAAGCGCCCGCCACGTGTCCAGGTAGTAGCCGGCAGCGATCTCCCCGCCGTTGAGCAGGCCGCCGTCCGGATAGGTGTAGTAGTTGGCCACCGCCCAGGGCATGACCCGCTCCAGCGGCCGGTACAACGGCGACGCCACCCAGCGTTCCGCCTCTTCCGCGACGATCAGGATCATGTTGCCCAGGACGAACTCCCAACGGTCATAGGAGGACCCCAGCCGCGCATACACCTGCTCGATGTCCCGGAGAGGCAGCCAGTACTCCGGCACGTCCTCCCACCGGTCGTGGTCGACGATGGCAATGAACTCGAGACCGGCGTCGCACATGGTGTGGGCCAGGTCGTAGTCGCCGCGGAAGTCGTGCTCGGCAACGGCCTGGATGAATCCCGAGTGGTACGGCGGGTCATCGGCGACGTGGGACGCGACGCCCATCATGAAGGAAATGAGGCGCTGCTGCTCCGCGTAGGGGTAGGGATAGGTTTCGCGGATGTGCTCGACGAACGCGCTGATGAAGGCCGGGCTGTGGGCATCTTCCGACAAGGGGTCGTCGAACACGACCCAGCCCGTGTCCGGGAAAGGCGCGCCCATCAGGTAGGCGTTCCGGTTCTCGGAGAGACATGCCTCCAGATCCGCATTCGTGACCAGGTCGCGAGCAATGTCCGCCATGAACTGGTGTTGTGTAAGTCCCGCCGCCATGGCCACGCCAGGCGAGGCGAGCATCATGCATACCAGGAAGGCTCTCGAGTGGCTCATGATCACCTCGTCGTGCAGGGTTGTGACCATAGCGTAGCTTGGAGTGGTGCTTCTGTCCACAGCCCGGGCCTTCACCGGGCGTTTGATGAGTTTTTCCCCGACCTTGCGAGGCCCGCCGCCAGCCCGCCCAGGGGCAAGTCCCCATGGGCGGGGTTGCCGCGGCACCGGGCGTCCGGCCACCATTTCCCATGCAACCCTTGATCTCGAGGTTGGCAGCGTGGTACGCTCGCGAAAAGGGCTGAACAGACCCTTCGCGCTCGTGCCATTCCCGGTCCTGGCGTGTGCTCCTTTCCACCACGAGCCTTTTGAGGTGACTCCATGAAATGGCTGGTTTGCTTGAGCGTGGCGCTTGCGGCGTCAGGCTGTTGCACGACGTTGCAACACACCGTAGATCAATGCAACCAAGACTACAGGACATGCACCAGGGACCTCAGCAACTGTCAGGCGGGCGGGATGAGCGGCAGTTGTCCTCCTTCGGTCGACCCCGAGGTGCTGGGCGACCATATTCGCCGGCTTGGCTGGGAGTTCGACCGCAAGGACGACCTTTTCATCATCTCCGTGGCGGGGGAAGACGCCAAGCACCGCCTCGTGCTGCACGCCGCCGAGGGAGACCAGTTGAACATCGTCGCACCCGATGTCGGCACCGTAAGCCTCGACAACCAGTCCGAAGAGAGAATGCTGATCAACCTCATGATGTTGAGCTACATGATGAACCTCAACTTCGAACACCAGTTCCTCAAGTATAGCTGGGATAGTTCCGACGGCGAGGTGTGGGCGATCATCACCCTGCCCCTCGAGGACGGCATCACGGCCCCGACCTTGCGCGTATACGTGAACTACATGGTGAAGCTCCTCGAGAAGGACAACGTCGCCATGCTCCTGTCCGGCCTGTCGGATCTGTCGGAGCGGGAGATCCAGGAACTGTTCAACTCCCAGCAAGAAGCCGGCAGCTCGAATTTCCATTTCTGAAGCCCGCCAACCTAGCCGGGCTTTCGGCCGGGGAGACCTCCCGACCTGTTGTTCCCCGCCGGAGCCCAGGTACCCCCAAAATCGTACACATCGCGCCGGCGGTCTCGAGGCGGGCCGGGTGCGACCTGCCTGACGTTCGAGTGTCTCGGGCGTCTCAAATCGGTTCCGGACCGTCTCATCGAGACACCTGGAGACAGGTCGGGCGCGCCGGGATCTGCAAGATCGGCAGGCAGATCGTGGTATCCGCCAGGGAACTGTAGGGGAGGCTACCAAAAACCCACGACTCGGGTTCCTGGTCCACACCATGCACAGGTAGAAGGCAGACCAGGAAACCGAACACGCGGAGGATACCACGATGACCCCTCGAGAGCGGAAGCTGCCAGCGACCCCACTGACCCACTACCTCAAGGGATTGCGAGACTGCGAACCGCTGTCTCGAGAGGAGGAGGTGGTGCTCGCGCGGAAGTACCGTGACACGCGAGACCTGGACGCTGCCCATCGGTTGATCCGGTCCAACCTCCGGGCGGTCGTGAAGATAGCGGTGCAGTACACGCATCCCGAAGTCGGACTTGCCGAACTGGTCCAGGAAGGCAACCTGGGCCTGCTCCAGGCTGTGGAGCGGTTCGATCCAGAGCGGAATGTGCGGTTGGTAACCTACGCTTCCTGGTGGATTCGCGCCTACATCCAGCGGTTCCTGCAGCGCAGGTACAAGGCGAGTCGCGTGACCACGGCGCTGTCGAATGCGGAGCGCACCACCGGGGGAGGGGGGCGGCAGGCACCGGCATCGCACGGAGCATGGTCGCGGATGGTGGAGATTTCCCTCGATCAGACCCCGGCGTGGAGCACCCGGAAGACGATGTACGACACGATTGCCGACGACCGCCCGACCCAGGAGTCGGAGTACATGGATCGCGAGGCATCGAGGCATCACCAGGCGTGGCTGCGAGAGGCGCTCGAGGACCTCACGTCGCAGGAGCGGGAGGTGATCGAACGGCGGTACCTGGGCGACCGGGCCTGGACGCTGAAGGAGATTGGGGAGTACCTCCACCTCTCTCGGCAGCGGATCCACCAGATCGAACTCAGGGCACGTCGCAAGCTGAAGTCCGCCCTGAGGCAGTATCCGGTCGTGCTCCATGCCTGATGGCGTGCCGCCCTCCTCCCGGCGGTTGCTGCTCCTGCGCCATCACCGCCGCCCGACGCGGTAGAGGTAGGCAGCGAGGAGGAGGAACAGCCCGAACGAGGCGATCTGCCCGGGGATGCCTTCCAACGCCATGCCGATGCCGGTGGGCTTGGTCCCCGAGACGAAGGCGAATACCGCCAGGGCGACCCCCATGATGCCTTCCCCGGCAATCAGTCCCGAACTCAGCAAGATACCCTGTTCTCGGGCGTCGCCGTCCGCACTTGCCTCACGTGCCGTCTTCTTGCTTCTCTCCACGATGTGCCTGACCACGCCCCCCAAGAACACCGGCGTCATCGCCGATAGGGGGAGATAGACCCCGACGGCGAACGGCAGTGACGGAAGTCCCAGCAGTTCCACCACTATCGCGATGGCGGCGCCGGTCAACACCAGTCCCCATGGCAGGTTCGCCGAGAGGACGCCATCGACCACGGTCTTCATGAGCGTGGCCTGGGGCGCGGGGAGCGCCTCGGAACCGAACGTGAAGGTTTCTCCCAGGACCCATACGGCCAGGCAGACGAACGCGGCGGAAAAGACGGCGCCGAGCAGTTCGGCTGTTTGCTGCCGCGCGGGTGTCGCCCCGAGGAGGAACCCGCTCTTGAGATCCTGGGAGATGTCGCCGGCGATCGACGCGGCCACGCACACCACCGTCCCGATGGTAACCGCGGTGGCCTTGCCGAAATCGTCCGTCCAGCCCAGGAGGCTGAATACCAGGCTGACACCCAGGAGTGTCACGATGGTCATGCCCGACGTGGGATTGGACGAGACGCCGATCAATCCCACGATACGCGACGACACGGTGACGAACATGAACGCGAACACGGCGATACAGACGGCCGCCACGGCGCGCATCCCCAGGTTCGTGTGGACCCCGATGACGTTGGGCAGCAGGGTGAGCACCGCGATGACCAGCGCGACCCCACCGAACACCACGGTCATGGGCAAGTCGCGATCCGTTCGCGCCGTGCCCGCCGCCCGCTCTTGTCCCGTGCCTCCTCGCAGCCCGGCCAGTCCAACGCGCAACGAGTCGTACATGGTCGGGACAGACTTGATGACGGTCAGAATCCCGGCCGCTGCCACGGCGCCCGCGCCGATGTACCGGACGTAGCGGCTCCACAAGGCCGATGCGCTCATGTCCGAGATCACCTGGACCGTTTCGGGGAACAGCGGCACCTGGGAGCCGGCGCCGAACCAGGCGATGACAGGGATCAGCACCAGCCACGACAGCAGTCCGCCCGCGACCATGATCGCGGAGACCCGGTAGTTGAGAATATACCCAACGCCCAGGAGCGCCGGCATGGTCTCGAGTTCCACGACGGCCTTGGGGATGACCGGCAGCCGAATCGCGACCGCGTCCGGGATGACCCGGAGGAAGCTGAGGAACGCCTTGTATATGGCTCCGATGCCGAGCCCGGTGAACACCGCTCGCGCCGTCGCCCCGCCCTGGTCGGCGGCGATCAGGACCTGAGCGGCCGCCGTGCCCTCCGGGTAGGGCAGGGTGGCGTGTTCGCGCACGATGAGGAATCGCCGCAACGGGATCATGAACAGGATGCCGAGCACGCCCCCAAGCGCTGCCAGGAGCGACATTTGAAGCAGGCTCGGCGCAAACCCCCACATGAACAGGGCCGGGATAGTGAAGATGACCCCCGACGCCAGGGACGAACTCGAGGACCCCGCGGTCTGGGTGATGTTGCACTCGAGAATCGACGACGGTCCAAGCACCGGCTGCAGAAACTTGAACAACGCAACAGATATCACCGCAAGCGGTATCGCGGTGCTGATGGTCAGCCCGACCTTGAGCCCGAGGTAGGCATTGGCCGAACCGAAGATGGCGCCGAACAGCACGCCGAACACGACGGCCTTGAGGGAGAAGTCTCGAGTCGCGCTTTCCGCCGCGACGTAGGGGGTTGGCATGACACACTCCTGTTTTCTGGATCACCCTCCCGGCATGCCTCGATTCCTTCCGGTCCGCTCCGCCCCGCGAACCGCCTCGAGCGCCTCGAAGCCCCCGGCATGGTCCCGTGATTATGGCGCGGACTCGAACGGACGGCAAGCCAGACCAGTTTCCGGTTCGGCAAGCTCACCCCGTTTCCTGAACAGGGTGCGGTACGCGTTCGTCGGCGCCGCCCTCCACCTTGACTGGCACCGAGCCGGAGTGTTAGCCTGAAACCGGCAGGTAGACCGCATGACACTTCGGCAACCGGGCCGCCCCCGGACAGCTTGCGAGAGGAACGCGTGACAGATCGAGACGACGCACCAGGACAGGGCGTGCCGATCGACATGGGCGAGCAGCCCGCATGTTCGGCTCAGCCCGGCGACGAGGCCGGGAAGCACACTCCCCCCGTCGATGCCGATCATGTACACCTCGACCCCGACACGATCCAGCAGGTCCTGGATGGGATCGTGCCACTCGATGAGGCGTCTGCCATCGGCCGGCACCTGCAACAGTGCGTGCGTTGCCGGGCGCTCGTCGACACCCTGTCCGCCGCTTCGGGCATGGAGGTTTCGGCCGCGACCGTGACCCGGACGCTGGCGACCCCGGCCCCTGGCATGGCGCCGTTGGCCCCGGGCACCGTCGTGGATCACTTCGTTGTCGAGCGCCTGGTCGGCCGGGGCGGTATGGGAGAGGTCTACTTGGCTCGAGACGATACCCTCGGCAGGCCCGTGGCCCTCAAGGTGATCTCCCCGGGCTACCTCGGCTCCTATGCCACTCGCCAGCGCTTCCTCCTCGAGGCACGCACCACGGCACGGTTCAACCACCCACACATCGTCTCCATCTATGCCGTCGGGGAGCATGCCGGGCGCCCGTACATGGCGCTCGAGTACCTCGAGGGCTTGACGCTGCGCGAGCACATGGCCCGGACCGTGCCGAGCGCCGAGGAGGCCATTCGGCTGGGCCTGCCGATTGCTCGAGCGCTCGCCGAAGCACATCAGCACGGCGTGCTGCACCGGGATCTCAAGCCTGGCAACATCATGCTGCCCGCTGACGGCCGGTTGCGCGTGCTCGACTTCGGCCTTGCCAAGGGACTGGCGTCCACCGGCGACGGCGTTGGTGCGAAGATGGAGGACGTTCGCGTCACCGCGTCCGGGCTCCAGAGCCTGGCTGGGGGCGAATCGACCACGGTGAAGAGCCGATTCCTGGGTACGCCCGCCTACATGGCGCCGGAACAGTGGCGGGAGGAGCCGATAGGTCCCGAGACCGACATGTGGGCCTTCGGGCTTGTTCTGTACCAGTTGGTGACCGGGCGGCGTCCCTATCATGGGGTCCCGCTCCAACACATCCCGGATGCGGTGGCCGGCCTCGAGCCGGTGCCCTCGGTCTCCCAGGTCGCCGGGGACCTGCCCAAGGACCTCGCCGCGCTGATCGACCAGTGCCTCCGGAAAGTGGCTGCCGAGCGCCCGTCATCGAAGCAGGCCGTTGAACGCCTGGAGGCGCTGTACACCCGGCTCGTGGCTTCCGAATCGGGCGCGTCTCGAGCGCAGGCCGGCGTGGATCGCCTTGGTACGGGCGGGAGAGGAGCCGAGCGGGGTGGTGTGCCGGATGTGCCCGTGTTCGGCCGCGCCGCCCGGCCGTGGGCAAGCGTGCTCCGGCGGTTGGCTGCCAGAGTGGGCTGGAAGGCGCCGGCCGTGGGGGTCGCCCTTGGCCTGATCCTCGTCACCGCCCTGACCCTTGCAACCATGCCCACACCTGCCGTGCGTCCGGCAGGACCCGTGGTGAGAATCGGCCTGTATCCCGCCTCCCCGACCACCGACGCCGCACGCGAACTCGCACCCCTGCTACGCTACCTCGAGGCCAGTATCGCCCGGCCCATCGACGTGGAGGTCGCACCCAGCTACCGGGCATTGCGGACCGGGCTCGAGGCCGGATCCTACGACTTCGGCATGCTCCCACCGGTGCAGTATGTACTGGCCCGGCACGCACGGTCCGATGTAACGCCGGTCGCTTATGCACGATATGACAGCGCGTCACAAGGGTTGCTCGTCGTGCCGGCGGAGAGCGGCATCGAGACGGTGGCGGACCTGGCGGGCAAGCGCATTTGCTACGTGGACCGGGGTTCGACCAGCGGATACCTCTTTCCAAGACTCTACCTGCGCGAACAGGGGTACGACCCGGACACGCTGTTCTCGCGAGTCGTGTTCAGCGGCGCCCACGTGCAGGCCATCATGGACCTCCTCGCCGGGCGCTGCGATGTGGCCGCGGTCTACTCCGAGGCCTTTATGCGGGCCTTCCACGTGGACCAGGGGTTCCAGCGCAAAGTGCAGATTCTGACCGGGACGCGCGCGATTCCGTCGGACATGTTCTGCGCCGCTCCGGACACCGACTCCGCCCTGGTCGCGACCATGCGCAAGGCGTTGCTCGGGTTCGTGGCAGAGGAGGTGCTGGGGACCACGGCGGTCAGCGATGTCTATCCCTACACCATTACCGAGTTCACCGAACCGTCGGACGCCGTCTTCGAATCGGTGGAGCAGGCGGCGCGTCTCGAGGGAGTCCTACCGGCATCGCGCTCTGGGTCTCCCGGCGGGGTCCCCTGAGGTGTGGGGAGACCATCCATTTCGTCGCAACCCGGGGAATGGGCCGGGATGGAACTCGACTCTTGGTGGAGTTTCACAACCGGACACCAACGCCTGGCCAGGAACTTCGCGGGTGACTCAAGAGGCCGTGTCCTCCGTGGCCGGCGAGGTGTCCACGCCCTGGTCTGGTGGCTTGGCCTCCTCATCCGGGGAAAGGGCCGGCTCCCCCACGCTCGAGGTGTCCGGGCCGTGGGTCAGGGTCCCGGTCGCCACGGCGAGCAGCCGGTTGAAATCATCCACCAGGTCCGCCGGGTTCGGATGGATCCCCTCGGCCAGCAGGGCCACGTCGAGCAGGTTCTCGACATAGGGCCTCAACCGCTCCTGGCCTGACGGGTCGCCGACCACACCGGCAAAGGCCGCATTCAGGTTCCGGACGATCGGGTGGGAGGCGTTCAGCTCGAGGATCTTGCGGCTGAACTTGAAATCCCTGTCCACCATGCTGTACAGCCGCTGCATGTCGGAACTCATGCTGTTTTCCGGGTTGACGAGGCAGGCCGGACTCTCCACCAGGCGGCGGGACAGGCGGACAGACTCCACCTTGTCGCCCAGGACCTTGCCGGCGAACGACACGAAGTCCTTGCCGATGTCCGGCTCGTCTCCCCCCTCGTCGCTCGTGTCGCCCGCCCCGAGGTCGAGCTTTGGGTCGTCGATGATGCGGAATTTCTTGCCCTTGTAGTCGCCGAGGCCCAGCACGACCAGGGGGTCGATGGGATCGGTCATGTAGAGCACTTCGTAGTGCTTCTTGCGGAACTGCTCGAGGTGCGGGGTGCGCTCGATGGTCTGGCGGTTCGGACCCGTGAAGTAGTAGATCTCCTCCTGGCCTTCCGGCATGCGTTCCACGTATTCGGCGAGGGATGTCAACCCCTTGTCGTCGACGTGGTGGCTCGAGTTGAATCGCAGGAGTTCCGCAATGGTGTCGCTGCTCGCCGGGTCGTCCCTCACGCCTTCCTTGAGGTAGAGACCGAACTGCCGCCAGAACGTGGCATACTTCTCCGGGTCCCGGGATGCGATGTCCTGGAGCAGCTTCAACGTCTTGCGCGTCAGGTTGGATCGCACCTTGGCCAGCAAGGGGTTCTTCTGGATCATTTCCCGGCTTACGTTGAGCGGCAGGTCGTCCACGTCGACGACGCCCACCAGGAACCGGAGGTAGCGCGGGACGAGTTCCTCGCAGTTCTCCTGGATGAACATCCGCTTGACATACAGTCGCACGCCGTGGCGCGTCTCGATGGCGTAGTACTGCATGAGCGGCGATTCATGAGGCACGTAGAGGATGGCGTTGAACTGGATAGGCACATCCGCCTGGAGATGGACGTGCGCCAGGGGCGCCTTGGTCGTGTGGTTGAGGTGCCCGTAGAACTCGGTGTACATCTCCTCGGTGATTTCCGACTTGGACACCGCCCACAAGGCCTTCTGCCGATTGACCACGTTCCCCTGGAGCTTCACCGGGAATGGCACGAAATTGGAGTAGGTATTGATGATCTCTTCGAGCCGATGTCTGGACAGGAATTCGCTGGCGTCGTCCTTCAGATGGAGGGTCACCGTGGTGCCGCGCAAGGTCCGCCCGGCAGGTTCGATGCTGAACGAATCGCCACCGGTGGCGACCCAGCGATGGGCCGGCGCGTCGGGTTCCATGGACCGGGACTCGACCACGACCCGATCGGCGACCATGAACACCGAGTAGAAACCCACTCCGAACTGGCCGATCAGGTCCAGCACCGCGCCTTCACCCGCTTCCTTGCGCCGTGCCTCGATGGCATCGAGAAACGCCTTCGAGCCGGAATGGGCGATTGTCCCGAGGCTGGTGATGAGTTCGTCTCGAGTCATTCCCACGCCGGTGTCGCTGACCGTGATGGTCCTGTCATCGACGTTGAAATCGACGAGGATCTCCAGGTCGGCCTCCCTCGAGGCTACCTCCCGTTGGGTCAACAGTTCGAACTGCACCTTGCTCAAGGCGTCCGCCGCATTGGATACCAGTTCGCGCAGGAACACCTCTCGCTTGGTGTAGAGGGAGTGGACCAGCAGTTGGAGGACCTGGTTGACCTCGGTCTGGAACGCGAAGTCCTCCCGGCTGGACGTCTCATCTTCGGTTGCCTCTTTCTTTTCAAGAGGTTCGTCTGCCATGGTCGAAGCTCCTTTCACATTCTCGTGCCGATGTGTATCCGTCCGAATGAATTTCGGGTGTGTCCCGTCTCGAGCGCTTCCCGCAAGGTATCACCGGGTGAATATAGGCATGGTGGAATGGGAGTCAACACCAGCGGACCGATGAAGCCGGGACTGGGCAAGTTCGGTGTGGGGTAGTCGGCGAGGCCGCCGCCCGGCCCCCCTGGCCGGGGCGGGAGTGGGGTCGCGCCGTCAAGCGAGTGGCGTGAAGGGTTCGCCTGCTGCTGCCGTGCTCCGGCTACGGCCATCCATCCAGGGTCTCGATGGCGTCGACCGGTCTGAACCGGCCCTTCTCGTCTCGCGCGACCCGGCTCATGGCCCACTTCGGATCGTGGGTATAGAACAGGAACCCCCCCCGCTTCTCTACTGCCTCGAGTAGCCTGCGTTTTTCGTCTACCAGCAGTTCCGGGAACCGGTCGTAGCCCATCGTAATCGGGAGGTGGAGCCACGGGGTGCCGGGAATGAGGTCCGCTGCGAAAAGAACATGCCGCGGCTCGAGGATCTCCAGGTGGGTGGAGCCCGGGGTGTGGCCATCCGTGAACCGGAACCGGTAGCGAGGGCCGAACGAATGGTCGTGGGCGTGCTTGACAAGCTTCAGTCGCCCGGAGCGACGCAGACGTTCGGTCAGGCCTGGAATGAACGACGCCCGGTCGCGGAGATGGGGGGCTCTCGCTCGCTCGAACGCCCGTTCGCCGACCATGTAGGTCGCCCGCTCGAACAACAACTCCGGCTCGGCACCCTCCTGGTAGGCCGTGAGCAGCCCCCCGGCATGGTCGAAATGGAGGTGAGAAAGCACGACGTGGGTGATGTCCGATGGCGCTACCCCTACTTCGTCCAGGGCCTCGAGGAGCATGTGCTCCGATTCCACGACGCCGAAACGCTCCCTGAGTCGTGGCTCCATGTAGGCCCCGATGCCGGTTTCGGCGAGAATCAACAGGTCGCCGTCCTCGACGAGCAGCGCGCGACAGGCAAGATCGATCCGGTGTGCTTCGTCCGGGGGGCTCCACCGGGACCACAGCGCCCTGGGGCAGTTTCCATACATGGCGCCGCCGTCGAGCCGTTGAGAATTCCCCCTGATACTGTAGAGTTTCATGGTATTTCCTCTCCCGAATTCGAAATGTTGCCGCGATCTTCGGCCCGGCTACAGGATGGCACGAGCAGGCGGCACGATCCAGAACATTTCGGTTTTGCTTTGCTTGCGTGCTCCCTGGTGCTAAAACCGGTCACACGACCCTGGCCCGGCCGTGCTGCGAGCGGCTGCAAACCTCCGATGGGATTCCGGCGCGACGTGATGTTCCGAGCCCCCTCCGCCAAGACCGGTACGACACTCTTGATCGCCGCGGCGCTGCTGGCGGTCTACTTCGCCGGGGTCCAGGTGCGTGCCCACCGGCTCGAGCAGACGTTGCTCAATCCCCTCGCCCCGTTCTGGCTCGAGTCCGCCCAGCATTACCGCGGGATACGTTTCATCGCCGAAGGCAAGCCCCTGCCCGACCCGGACCGGCAGATCCAGTGGCCGGACGGGTTCGACCCAGACCGGGACACGGTTGTCCAGGAGTATGTACTGGGTCTGCTCGCTCGAGCGTTCGCCCCCCCGCGTCTCGAGACGTTCGTGCGGACCGCGACTCCCTACGTGTTCTGCGTCATCGTGTTTCCCCTCTTCTGGGTCTCCCTCGAGGCGTCCAGGCGGAAATGGGCGGCGCTGTTCGCGGTGGCACTCTACGTCACCCTCCCCCCGGCGCTCGACCGCAGCACGGGACTCGTGGTCTACCGCGAGAACGTGGCACTCCCATTCTTCGCTCTCCACGTCGCGGCCCTGTACGCGCACTTTCGGCGCGACCGCGGGGAGGTGTTCGCGTGGCTTTCCGGAGCGGCCTTGCTGCTATGCCACTTCGCCTGGAAGGTCACCACCTTCTACCAACTCTTCGTACTCGGATCCTTGGCGCTGTTCGTCCTGGCGCGGCCTCCCGGCAAGAAAACTCGAGCGGCGGTGTACGCGCTGTCCTTGCCGCCGCTGCTCGTGTCGCTCCTTCTGCCGGTGGCCCTCCGGATCGATCGGTACTGGGGGTCTCCCCAGGCTGCCTTGACCGTCGCCTTGGTGCTGGTCTGCGTCGCGGCGCGGCTGCGACCATCCTGGAACGCCCACCCGGCGGCCAGAGCCGCCCTGCTCGTTGGCGCGACCGCGGGGTTGTACCTGGCGCTCCCCGGACCGCTCTCCTACGACCACGCCTGGGACACGCTGATAGCCAAACTCCGATTCCTGGGGATGAAGCCCGCCGACCCGGCGCTGCTGACCATCCACGCCCGGCACTACTGGACCGGCAACTACCGGTCCCCGACGCTCGCCATGGTCACGCGGGATTTTGCGCTGCCGGCCTTGTTGTGCGTCATGCTGTTCCGCAGGCTGGGCCGAGGCGCTCGGGATGAGACGGTTGCCTCCGATCGATTCGGCACGGCGTTCCTGGTGCTCGGGGTGGCCGGGTTCATCGTGGGCTACCTGCTGTTCCGTAAGTTCGGGACGTTCCTGGCCATGTTCCTCACCCCGGCGGTGGCGCTCGGCGCACGCACGATCCTCGAGCGAGCCAAACATCGCCGCAAGCTGGCGATCGGCGTGCTCGGGGCGGCCCTGGTGGCCAGCAGCGCGGCGGCCTGGACGGGCGTTGGCGCGGATTCCGGGCTGGGCCTCCGCGCTTCCGAGGACGACGCGGGCCTCGTCTACGACGTGCGCTCGATGGATGGACTCTCCCGGTGGATCACCCACTCAACAAGCCCGAAAGACGTGTTCCTGGCGTCCTGGGCCCTGTCTCCCCACCTGTTCACCTACCTCGACCGGAACACCAATCTGCACAGCTTTTTCGAGTGCGACGTCGTACTGCGGTTCGAGGCGTTCAACCTGAAGCTGTTCGGGCCTCTCCAGGACCTCCATGCGTTCGCCAGGAAGCTCGATGCTACCTACCTGGTGTACGAGGCCAACTTCCTGCTCCGCGTGGACCCCTGGATGTCCTACCGGTACGTGGCCGACCACCTGGATATCACCGGGGAGGAGGCAGCCTACCACCTTCACTACACCCCAAAGGACACGCCCGGGTTCCAACTCGTGTACCAGAACGACTTCTTCCGGGTTTTCAAGGTGCTCGACGACCCCGGGGCTCGCGTGCCACCCGTCCCGGTACCCTACGCCGCCGTGTTCGATCCCAATGTGCCCGGCGCACAGCCAGGACAGCCTCGAGAGGCCGGGCCCGCACTGCTCTACGGGACCCTGGAGGCCGGTCGATGGGTCGCGGTGGGCGAGTCCCGCGAGGCCGCCGGCGACACGGGCGGAGCCTTCGATGCCTACAAGACGGCGCTCGAGAAGGGGCCCTACACGCCTCGAGCCGTCACGCACCTCATTCGACTGGCGCGCAAGACCGGCAGGGACCAGGTCGCGAGCGCCCTCGAGGCTCTGTACCGGTCGCGTTTCGGCCGGGAGTCGCGGGAGCAGGCCGGCGAGAAGGCCTCGGGCGGGTGAGAAGCGTGCAGGGCGCGGGGGACCAGGCCGGATACCCCATCAGGTGCGTTTCAGTGTGACGAGTTCCTTCTCGAGCAGGTCGCCCAGGACCTGCATCACGGTCAGGCGATCGACCTGCGCACTCAGCGTGAAGATGTCCTCCAGGGTCAGGATGCCATCGACGAGCGAGATGATGTAGCCCCCCACCTGGTCGAACTCGAGGGAATAGAGGTCATCCATGTCCACGGTGAGTTCGGGAACACTGTCGAGGTCGCCGAGGAGCCGGGCATAATAGGCCTGCATGTCCCGTTCGACGCGCTCGAGTTCCTCGAGCAACGGTTCGTGGCCGGGATTGGTCTCGAGTTCGGCCTGGAGCACCCGCCTGGCGGATCCGAAGTCACGTTTTTCCAGGAGAGTAGTGACCTCTCGCAGAACGTCGCTGGCCGGGTCGGCCTTTTCGTCTTCCGAAGAAACAGCCGGGGACAGCGGGCCGACGGCTTGGAGGGGGCTGTCTCGACCTGCGGTGGGCAGGTCGATGGGCTCCTGCTCATCCTCGTCGAAGGCGGTTTCCTCCATCGCGTCGATGGGCGTGTCCTCCTCGGTGTCATCTCCCAACCAGTCGAGAGGCTCCCAGTCATCACTCGCCATGGTCTCCTGGTCCGGGGCTCCGTCCGGCGAGGGTTCGGTCGAGACCGTGCTCTCGGTGTCCGGCGACTCGTCCGGCACATCGCCACCTCCGGCAAGCTCCCGCACCGCGGGTGCGTCAGGCAGGCGGGCGGGCTCCACGCCTTCTTCCTCGACGCGGCGAGGGCCAGGGATGGGCTCGGTGCCAGGGGTGGGCTGGGAATCGTCATGCAATCCCGGTTCTCCCATCGCTCCCCGTCCCATGCCCGGCAACGCCTGGCCGACTTGCGCGAGTGCGGAAAGGGCGGTAAGACGTTCGTCTTCCCCCGAAGGCCCGGCATCAGGTTGGCCGGGAATCGTCACCTGGTCCACGTCCGCACCCGCGTCCCATGTCTCGATGACACGGTCCTGCTTGGAATCCTCGAGCCGCCTGGCCGCCTCTTCGCGCTTCCGGTCGTAGTCGTTGAGTTCATGCTCGGTGCTGGCCAGGTAGTCTTGGGCCGCCGAGTTCGCCGGCTCGATCCGGAGGGCGGCGCGCCACGACTGCCGGGCCTCGTAGACCATGCCTCGAGACAAAAGCATGAGACCCCGCTCCAAGTGGTGCTGCACATCGGTCGGGTTGGTCAAACTGCCGTTTGGGGAAGTCTTGGGTGCAGACCTCAAGGTGTCACCAATCCTCTGAGTGTGGTCAACGATCTCTCGAGTTCCTGTCCGGCACCACGGATACGTGCCGCATCCCTGGACGCCTGGGCTTCTCGAGCCGCGGAAAGCTTCCTGTCCATGGCCTGAACACCGGCGCTGCCCAGGAGACGCTCGGCACGGGGCAGGAGCTTCTTGATTTCCTGGGTCAATGACTCGATACGGTCGCATTCTCGAGTCACCGCTTCCTCGTCCCGTTCCTTGATTTCGTACTCGCGCTGTTCTTCGATGACGCGCTGAAGTTCTTCCTCCGCAAGACCCCCGGTGCACGTGACCTTGATGGATTGGCGTTTTCCCGTGTCCCTGTCAAGCGCGGAGACGTTGACGATGCCGTTGGAATCGATGGCGAAAGTCACCTCGATCTCGGGAAGTCCCTTCGGCATTTCGCGGATTCCGCTGAGCAGGAACTCACCGAGCAACTGGTTCTCGCTGACTCGGCGGCTCTCACCCTGGAGCACGGCGATTTTCACCGCAGGCTGATTGTCGTGGGCGGTGGTGAACATGTGGCTGTGCTGCGTGGGAATCGTGGTGTTGCGAGGTATCAGGACACAGAACTGGCCACCCGCGGTCGCGATACCCATCGACATGGGTGTGACGTCGAGCAGCAACATGTCAGCACTGTCATCGATGAGGACGTGCGCCTGGATTGCGGCACCCATGGCGACGACTTCGTCCGGGTGCACGTTCTTGCATGGAGGCCGTCCGAAAAACGCCTCCACTTCCCGTTGGATGAGCGGCATCCGGGTCTGCCCCCCAACGAGGATGACTTCGCCGATTTCTTCGACCGATACGCCCGCGTCGTCAAGGGCCGTGCGGCAGATGTCGATGCACTGAGCCACGAGATCCCCGGTCATCTCCTCGAGCTTCTCCCTCGTCAGGGTGGTCCTCAAATGGAGAGGACGCTTGTCCCGGGTCGCGATGAAGGGAAGATTCAGCGCACGACTCGTCGAAAACGACAACTCGCACTTGGCCTTCTCCGCCTCGTCCTTCAGGCGCTGCATGGCCATCCTCTCGATGGATAGGTCAACGTCGTTCTCCTGCTTGAACTCCTCCACGAGGTGGTTGATGATACGGTGGTCGAAGTCCTCTCCGCCGAGAAAGGTGTCGCCCGCGGTGGCCATGACCTCGAACACGCCATCGGCGATCTCGAGGATGGAGATGTCGAACGTGCCGCCGCCGAAATCGAAGATGGCGACTTTCTTGTCAACCTTCTTGTCGAACCCGTAGGCCAGCGCGGCGGCAGTGGGTTCGTTGATGATCCTGAGTATGTTGAGGCCCGCGATCTCCCCGGCTTGCTTGGTAGCCTGCCGCTGGGCGTCGTTGAAGTAGGCGGGCACCGTGATGACAGCGCCCGAAATGGGCTCGCCGAGGTAGTCCTCTGCCACGCGGCGCATTTCGCTCAAAATCAAGGCAGTCAGCTCGGAGATGGAGTGGTCCTTTCCGTGCAACCTGATGCGTACATCGCTGTTCGGCCCACAAACTGCGGCGAAGGCTGCTGTCTTGATGGTGTGCTGGACCTCGGGGGAGTCGAACGAACGGCCGATCAACCGCTTGGAGGCGAACACCGTGTTCTCGGCATTGGTCACGGCTTGCCGCTTCGCCACGTGGCCGACAAGGCGCTTGCCGTTCTCAGCGACTGCAACGATCGAAGGGGTCGTCTTGTACCCCCCCTTGTTCGGGATGACGACGGGGCGCCCGTTCTCGAATGTCGCGACACAGGAGTTCGTGGTTCCCAGGTCGATACCAATCACCTTCTCCATCTGTCTGCCCCTCCGTCCTAGACCGCTCTGAGTCGCCTGACTGCTTTCTGGGCTTCCTGGTTCGATTTGTCGATCTGCAGCACTCTCTCATACTCCCGCTTGGCGTTCAAGGGCATATCCCGATTCTCAAGCGCCCGGGCGAAGGCGAGCCTGTATTCCACGTTTTTCGGGTCATGCTCGACGGCCCGTTTCAATTGCTCGACACCTTCGCGGTGGTCGATACCGTGGTCCATGAGGAACATGGCGTACTTGAAATAGTAGTGGCCGCGCGCGGGATTGCAGTCTACCGCTGCCTTGAGGTATATGCGGCCGTTGTCCACGTTGCCGATGGCCAGTTCCTGCTGCGCTCGCTGGTAGTGGGCCTCGGCCTTGACCTCGTTGACCCTCTCCGTGGCGGTCTGCAAGAGTTCACTGACGCCGGCCAGCTTGGGCTCGTAGGCGAGCGCGAGCTGGAGATGGGCGACGGCCGTGGCGTATCGCTCCTTTTCGAATGCTTCACGCCCCGCCTTGAAATAGGCCTTGGCTTTCAACATGCGTGCCATGATCTGCTTCTGAAGCCGCTGGATGAAGAGCGGGCTCGGACCTTGACGCCGGGGTCTCGATCGGGCGGGTGGCTTCTTCGGTGCCTCCTTTCCGGACTCGACAGTAGAGTCGGACAGGGGCTGCCGTTGCGGCTCGGCGTCCTCTGCGCGTGGCTCCCCGTCGGCAGGCGGCCCGGGCGGCGCGGGTTCCGGCGGGGCGGAACCGACTTCCATCTCGACTTCGTGAACCGTGGGCGCCTGCAACATGCTGATCTCGATCAGCTCCTGGTCGTACTTCTTTCGAGCCTCATCGTCGATCAGTGTGTTGTAGGCCTTGTTTATCTGATCGAACACAAACTCGAGCTTGTCCTTGTACGCGCCGAGTTGCCTGCGAAAGAACCTGTCTGGATGATATTCCTTGGAGATCCGGTGGTAGTTTTTCTTGATCTGGGCTCGAGTGGCCGTCCGGGGGACGCTCAGGATCTCATAGTAGTCGAATCGGCGGAACCGGTCATACGCCCGGTCGATCTTGATGCACTCCACGTCGGTCAGGTCTGTTTCAGCCTCTGGCTCTCGTCTTGCTTCCATCCCAGGATCCTGTTCCTCATGAGTCCGGTCGTCTGGTCGGTGCCGGTGCGCTGTATGCCGAGTCGAACGTGTCAGGCCATCGCCGGGATACGGCTGCGGGCCGCGAATGCTCACAGAATAGCAGATGTCTGCGCCTTCGTGTAGACCTAAGCGGTCTTTCCGCAGCAATCGCAGCATACCGCCGGGCCAGCGGCGTCGATCGACGCGGCACGCGCCATGGTCCACGCAGGGTGATGGTGACAGATCAGGCGCGTGGGTGCGCCCGATCATAGACATCCATCAACTGTTCAACGGCGACATGGGTGTAGCGCTGTGTCGTCGATAAAGATGCGTGCCCAAGCAACTCCTGGATGGCGCGCAGGTCGGCGCCGCCCGCGAGCAGATGGGTTGCAAACGAGTGCCTGAGCGCGTGTGGACCCACATCGCGCACCAGTCCGGCCAACAGGCAGTACCGCTTGGTGATCCGCTCAACGCTTCGACTCGTTAGCCGTCCACCCTTGTAGTTGAGAAACAACGCTTCGAGGTCCGGCGACTCGCCAAAACGGGTATGCCGCAACGCCAGGTATGCCTCGAGCGCCTCCCCGGCCGTCTTCCCGATGGGGACGATCCGCTCCTTTCGGCCCTTTCCAAGTACGCGCACTAACTGGCTCTTCATGTCGACGTGCGAGAGGTCGAGACTCTCCAGTTCTCCCACGCGGATGCCGGAACCGTAGATGAGTTCCAGGATTGCCTTGTCACGCACGGCCAGCGGCGAGTCTGGCGATGGAATATCCAGCAGCCTGAACATGTCGTCCACGGAGAGGAAGTCAGGCTGCTTCCGTACCTGCTTCATGCGCTCGACGTGGATCGCGGGGTTGCGATCCACCCGCCCCTCGCGCAGCAGGAACTTGAAGAAAGTCCGCAGCGCTGACAGCTTTCGGCTGAGCGTGGCCGGGCTCAGCCGGCCATACCCGGACGCGAGGAAGGCACGCACGTCCACCGGATCGACGTTCCGCCACGCCGGTGTCTCGACCCATCCTGCAAAGGGCTGGTTGGCCAGGAAGCGGGCGAACTGGCGCACGTCCAGGCCGTAGTTTCGCAGCGTGTGCGGCGAAAGGTCGCGCTCCGAGCGCAGGTGCTTCTCAAAGAGACGAATATCGGCCTCGAGGACCGCCGGGACGATTGCTTCAGACGGTTCCGTTCGTCTCGCTCCCGGATGCTCGCCGTCCCCGGGAGGCCCCGCTCTATTCTTTCGCGCCGAGGACGAGTTCGTTCTAGGCCGTTCCCCGGTGCTCATTGTGCGCACTCTCCAGCTCAACGTTCAACTCCCACGACTTCGATCCGTCGCACCCACTCGAGAAAAGCGGCGCGCGCTCGCTCGACTTTAGCTAACCGCCGCTGCTGGCGCGGCAGGCGTTGCGGCAGCGCGGGCAGCAGCCCGAAGTTTGCGTTCATAGGTTGAAATGTGGCCGGATCGGCTTCGCGCAGGTAGCGCATGAGTCCGCCGGTCATGGTCTCTGGCGGAGGCGGCGGGACCAGGCGTCCCGCCAGTGCTCCGTGGACGAACAACGCAGCCATCAAACCACAAACGATCGATTCGAGGTACCCCTCGACACCAGCGAGTTGCCCGCCGATGTGGACACCCGGGTCCTGGCGGAGCGCGAGCGTGTCCGAGAGCACCCGCGGCGCGTTGAGAAAAGTGTTGCGATGGACGCTGCCGAGCCGGACGAAGACAGCCTTCTCGATGCCTGGAATCATGCGGAAGACCCTGCGCTGCGCGCCGTGCTTCAGCCTGGTCTGGCACCCCACCATGTTCCACAGGAGGCCTTCCTTGTCCTCTCGACGAAGCTGGACGACGGCGTGAGGACGCTTCCCCGTTCTGGGATCGACGAGCCCGACCGGTCGCATGGGTCCGAAGGCCAAGGTGTCCACGCCACGTGCCGCAAGCGCTTCTATGGGCTGACACCCGTGAAACAGCTTCTGGTCCTCGAAAGGACGGGGTTGCACCTGGTCCGCTTCGACCAGGGCGGCGACGAACGCTTCATAGGTGGCCCGGTCGAGCGGACAGTTGAGATAGTCGGCCCCGGTCCTGTCATGACGCGACGCCGGGAACACGACGGATCGATCTATCGACTCCCCGAGCAGGATAGGTGAGATAGCGTCTTGGAAGTAGAGACTGGCCTCACCGATGCGGTGCTGCAGGTCCCTGGCGAGTGCGTCTGCTGTCAGCGGCCCGGTACATAGCAGCGCTGGCCGGGAAGACGGGATGGCGCGCGCGACCTCCCGGCGTATCTGGATGGCCGGGTGCGCCGACAGGCGGGCCGTGATCGCGCTCGAGAACTTCTTTCTGTCCACCGCGAGGGCCCGACCTGCTGGGACCGCCTGCCTTCGGGCCTCGTGGACCAGGAGCGACCCGAGCGTGCTGGCTTCCCACTGAAGCAGGCCGGCAGCGGTCTCGATCCCCCTGGCACCGAACGAGTTGGAACATACCAACTCCGCTAGCCCGGGATCCTGGTGGGCGGGAGTGAACGCCGCCGGCTTCATTTCGATCAGGGCGACACGAACTCCACGCTGAGCAAGCTGCCACGCGGCTTCCGCACCGGCAAGACCTCCACCGACTATGGTCACCTCCGCGTCACCCAAGTGTCGCCTCCTCGTGCTCGGACCGCCACGTCCGAACCGTGGCGGCTCCGCTTGCGCCCCCTGGCGTTCTCCCGCCTCGCGAAAAGCTGCGGGTGGCGAGTTTTCGAAAGCCCTGTGTTCCGACGCCACGGGCTCGAGCGCAGGCTGTTCGCAAAGCGGTACAGGCCGCCCGGCGCGGACACCGGTCTGGTGGCATGCCGGGAAGGGCGAGTGCCGGAAGGCCGGTGACGAGACCGGACAGACGCCAGCCGGTACGGTGCGAAACCCAGGCCGCATCCCGGAGTCTGGACGGGCCGGGAGCAGGGTCTCGACACGACGCCTGCTAGTCGAACAGCAGCCTCCACTCCTCGTCGAAAACGTTGTAGTCCTCGTTGCCAGGACTGAACTGACGCTCGAACATGATGGTCGCTGCCATCCTCCTCATGTCGTCGAGACTCACCTCCCCACGGTGCAACACCAGGAGCCGGTTCAGGATGTCCTCCTCGATCGACGGATCCACCAAACCCAGGTCCTTGAGTCCGAAGAGGAAATCCATGGCTTCCTTGCCGACGACCGACACCGATGGATCCCGTTCGGGCACGTGGCCCGCATCGAGGAACGCGGGATCGAGTCTCGATAACATCTCTTGTCTCACCACAGGCACGCTGAACCACTCGAACACGGTTTCGATTTCCTCCTTGAGAAACCCGTCCTCGGTCAGGCTTTTCTCGAGACGGGAGCGGGCAGCGTCTGTTTCCAGGACATCCGGGCCGGCTGCCATGATGGCGCGGATAATCGCAAGCAGTCGTCGTCCCATGAGCATGTGGCGTACCATGATGAGAGGTGGCGCGACCGGCAACGACTATCTGCGCGCGAATCGTTGCCCGGGCAGTTGCTCGACCAGGTTCAATAGTTCAAGCTGCGTCAAGGCCTCGAGAGTCACCGCCGGGGATAAACCGCTGCTCTGGATGATACTGTCGCCGGACCTGGGTGACGTCTCCACCAAGGCCAGGATGCGCTCGAGTTCCTCTGGCAAGTCGACCGGGGGGAGCGCTTCCTTCCTGCGCGGCTTCGCGGACACGCCGTGCCGGGGCGGAAACAGCGCGGTGATCTCCTCCAAGATATCCTCGACGCCGGTCACAAGCACAGCCCCCCTGCGAATCAACGCATGAGGTCCGGCACTCAACTCGTTGAACAATTCACCCGGAACGGCAAACACCTCACGATTCTGCTCCATGGCGAACCTTGCGGTGATGAGTGCCCCGCTTCGCGCCCCGGCTTCCACCACGACGACCCCCCTTGCCAGGCCGCTGATGATACGATTCCTGATCGGGAAGTGTGCAGGCCTCGGCGGCGCTCCCGGAGGAAACTCGGTCACGCACGCGCCATCTCGAGCCAAGTGCGAAAAAAGGTCGGCGTGGGCCGCAGGGTAGTCCCGGTCGATGCCCGTGCCGAGCACGGCGACCGACCGTCCACCTGCCTGGAGCGCTCCGGCATGGCCGGCGGCATCGATCCCGTAGGCCCCTCCACTGACCACACCGAAACCGGCGGTGGCAAGATCGGCGGAAAGCGTGCTGGCGACGCGGCGCCCATATTGGGTCGGCCGCCTGGATCCCACGATTCCGATGAGGGGGTCGCGCAACGCCGCAGGGTCCCCCCGACACCACAATGCCGCGGGTGGCTTCGATATCTCCTTGAGCAAGGGCGGATAACGCGGGTCGTCGAAAGGGATGAGATGCCCACCCTGGGAGAGGAACGCCTCGAGGTCCTGGGAGAGGGTAGCCGGCGCCGCCCGTGCCACACGGTCGATCTGGGCGGCGGACCAGGGGAGCCTGGCGCGAAGTCCCTCGATGGATGCCTGAAACATCGCGGCCGGGCCACCGAATGCGTCTACGACCTGGGCAGGGTCGACCGGGAGCCTCAGCGCCGCGAGAGCCGCCCACGCCTTGAGTTCGTCAAGTCGTTGCTCGGGATTGCTCATGCCGGTCAGTTTACCTGCGTCGTGACGTGATCACCGAGTTCGATGACTTCGGCCGCTTCGGTGATGATGGCCTCCGAAACATACTCGCCGGGCACGCTGACCACGAGCTTGCCCACGATCTGGAAGGGGAGGGTGATGTCCCTGCTACCCTTGGCGAGAAGTCCCTCGAGACCGTCCCCCTGCCGGACGATGTAAAAGGCGTCTCCGACGTTCACGCCGTCCTGCTCCCCACGGTCGATGTACACGATATTGTGCTTGCTCAACGTCGTGGTCTCCTGGTTCAGGGTCTCCACGATGTAGCCGTCGACCTCCTTGGGGTTGTCACGGATCTCGACCTCCCGCCAGATAGGAACACGCTCGGTCAAAAGCGCACCCCGGCTGATTTCGCCGTAGGACGCGGTGATGATCCCCGTCGCCATGAAGTCGTTGATGTCTACTACTTCGACCTCTCCCAAGACGCGGTAGAGACTTCCGATGACGCGACGCCGATAGATGGGGTGGGAGACCTTCTTGCGTGTGGACATGTAGATGGTGTAGACATCGCCGCATGACACATCGGCGATACGATTGAACTGAAGGTATACCACGTCCCGCTCGGCGAAGAGCAGCTTGCGCTGGGGCGCCTTCGCAATTTTGCCCAGCGGCCCAAACCCCTGCTCCCTCAGGAACCCGTCCGAGCGTACCTGCACTTTGCCAGTACTCTCGAGGAATGGCACGTGCGGGGAGCAAGCCGCCGCACCGGTGGTCACGGAACTCGTCGCCGGCTCCACGGACTCCTGTACCTGCTCCTGGTGCGAGGTCGTTGCGATCGCTTCCGTCCTCGCGGCTTCGACTTCTTCGGTAAAAGGCTCGAGAGAAATCGAAGGCGGCCTCACGTAACTCCCCTGGTCCAGCCGGAGCACGTTGCCGGGGTAGATGAGATGCGCGTTGCCGATGTATGGGTTAAAGGACCAGAGCTTCGGCCATAAGAAGGGATCCCCCCAGAAACGCCTGGCAATGTCCCAGAGGGTGTCCCCATGCTGGATGGCGTACCGGTCAGGACGCGTCTCGAGCGCTGGCGATGCCAATCCCGCGCCTCCCATGCCGTCCTGGGGCCCCAAGACCGAAGCGTCCCCGACGCCCTGGGGTCCGGTGACACCTCCTGCCGGTTCGCTCTGCGCCCGGGCGACAAGAACCGACCCCGGAGCGAGACGTTCGAAACGGCCGCCATCCCCCCCCGATTGCGCGGAGCCAGGCGTTGCCAGCGCGACGCCAAGAACGACAATGAACCCCGAAACAAGACACCCACGTGTCCCCATTTCTCGTCTCCCAACCGCCAGCGGATTGTCTTTGCCGGCCATGACCGGCGATGGACGCCTGGTTCGGCCGAACCGGCACGTTTGCCATCTCCCTTGACAAATACCACATCCCGAGAGAACTGTAAATCGCGAATCATCCTACTCGCGCGTGATCATCGGCTTGAGGTCGGGCCTCGCCTCCCTCAGCCGCGCGCTCTCGGCTTCCGCCACAGGCTTCGACTCGAATAGACCGACGCGCACGCGATACCAGGTCATGCCGTTCACATCCGCGGAGACACGGTAGGCGGCAAACCCCTTCAACTCCAACTGCTTGACCAGCCTGTCCGCGACAGCCGAGTCCTTGAAAGATGAGACCTGCACCGTGTAGCGCGCCGCCCAGCGATGGCTCCCCGCTCGAGCGTGCTCAGTCGTCCTGGGGGATGGCTCCGGGGGAACGGCCTCCGGCGCGCTCAGGGCACGCCGGCCCTGCCCCGGCTCATCCGAGACAGCAGCGGACTGGGATCCGTCGTGGACCGCCCGGCTCGGGGTCGGCTGGACCCGCGACGGCCATCCGCCGTCCTCGATGGCACCATTTCGCCCCGGTGTCCCCGCTTCCGGTGCGTCATCACCTGTGCCGGGGCGGTCACGATCGCCGCCCGACACCTCGGTTGGGCCAGCCATCGGTGCACTCTCCTCCGCGGGAGTCCGGCTGGCCTCGAATACCGGGGGCTCGGCAGTGGGCCGGGCTTCCGGAACAAGGGTCTTCCCCGCCTCCTCCTCGCTCGACATGACCGCGGAAGGCGTGCTCGTAACCTTGCCGGCCGATTCGACCGGGGTGTCATCATGCCTGCGAAGCACATCGTGGAACTCGAGGTCCAGACTGTCCTCATCGATACGTTCGGCGCCTTCGTCGGCGGCACGTGCGAGCAGCAAGGCGACCGTCTGGCGTTCGACGTCCTCCGGGATCAGGGGGGCCGGGCTCTCCATCGCCACGGACACCGGGGCATGGCGCCCGACATAGTACCCGAAGATGAAGACCAGGCAGGCAACGATGGAGAGAAGACCGAGCAACAGGTACACCTGTGACGTGGACAGCACGATTCCTTCCCGTTCGCGCACCCTGTGAAGGTCCCTCACTGCAACTCCCCTGTGGCCAGGCCACGGTGGGTCTCGTGGCGACATAGACTAGTAGTTCAACAACTCGAGTTCGCTGTTGATGACTTCGGCAAGATACAGCTCCTCGATGAAATGCGACACGGTGTCCAACATGGAATTGACATGCCGTCGCTCATTGCCCACCACGACAATACCGATTTCCGCACGGTTGATGATGTCGTTGTCTCCCACCTCGGCGATGGACACGTTGAAGCGCCGGCGCGTCCTGTCTTTGAGCTGCCTGAGCACGGCACGCTTGTCCTTGAGGGAGAAGCTCGTGTGAATGAGCAAAGTGAGCCTGGTGACGCCTACGACCATGGTTTTCTCACCGGAAAGGCGAAAGGAAGCGGGCGACGTCGTGTAGTGGTCCCGCCGCGCAGGAACCTCGCGTGCTGCACGGCTCGATGGCGCGAAGATTCAGGGGGTCCATCGAGGACACGGGAGAGCGGCCGCCTTCACATCGATGGTTGCGTCTCCTCGAGCATGAACGCTTCGATCACGTCGCCGAGGCGTACGTCATTGAAACTGTCCAGACAGATACCGCACTCGTAGCCCTTTTCCACTTCGCGCACGTCCTCCTTGAAGCGGCGGAGGGAAACGAGGCGGCCTTCCCACATGACCTCGCCGTCGCGAAGCACCCTGACCATGGAGCCGCGGCTGATCTTTCCGTCGACGACGGACGAACCGGCGATGAGTCCAATCTTGGGGATGCGGAACGTCTCGCGCACCTCCGCGTGTCCGGTGACATGCTCCTTGAACACCGGTTTCAGGAGGCCGTGCATGGCCTTTCTGATTTCGTCGATCGCTTCGTAGATCACGTTGTAGGTGTTGATCTGCACACCTTCCTGCTCCGCGACGATCGCTGCCTTGGTATCCACGCCGACATTAAATCCCAGGACGATGGCATTGGACGCACTTGCCAGCGTGACGTCGCCCTCGCTGACGGTTCCCACTGCTGCGTGAAGGATGACCGTCTTCACCTTCTCGGTAGTCAGATCACCGATGGCCTTCCTGATGGCCTCGATGGAGCCTTGCACATCGGCCTTGAGAACGATCTTCAGCTCCATGACTTCCTGCTGCTGCAACTGGGAATAGAGGTCCTCGAGAGTGACCTTGGAACTCCGGGCGAGGTGCTCTTGACGTGCCCGCTCAGCGCGGAATTGGGCGATTCTCTTGGCTGTTTCCAGGTCCGGCAGCACGGCCAGGGGATCGCCTGCATTCGGTACGCCGGACAGTCCCTGGACCTCCACCGGCGTGGATGGGAGTGCCTCCTTGATCCACGTTCCCTTGTCGTTCGTCATGGCTCTTATCCGGCCGAACTCAGAGCCCACCACGACGACATCACCTCGCTTCAAGGTGCCCTGCTGTACGATGACCGTGCATACGGGACCACGCCCCTTGTCCAACTGGGACTCGATGACAATGCCCTGGGCCCTGCGGTCTGGATCGGCAGACAGCTCCAACATATCGGCTTGCAGCAGGATGACATCGAGCAACTCGTTGATCCCGGTCCCCTCCTTGGCCGATACTTCGATGAAAATGGTGTCTCCGCCCCACTCCTCAGGGACCAAGTCGTAGTCGGCCAACTTCTGTTTGACGCGATCCGGAGATGCTCCGGCCTTGTCGATCTTGTTGATGGCCACAATGATCGGAACCCCTGCCGCTTTGGCATGGTTGATGGCTTCGACGGTTTGCGGCATGACCCCGTCGTCCGCGGCCACCACGAGGACGACGATGTCGGTCGCCTGGGCACCCCGCGCGCGCATGGCGGTGAAAGCTTCATGACCAGGGGTGTCCAGGAAGACGATGCGGCCAGCGTCGATGTTGACCGTGTGCGCGCCGATGTGCTGGGTGATTCCCCCGGCTTCCCGGCTGGCGACGTCGGTGTTGCGGATCGCGTCCAACAAGGTGGTCTTGCCATGATCGACGTGACCCATGACGGTCACCACCGGGGGACGAGGCAGACACTTGGCCGGGTCCACGGGGGCGATATCCAACAAGGCCGATTCGTCGAAAGCCACGTTCTCGACTTCGTAGCCGAATTCGCCAGCGACCAGCGAGGCGGTGTCGAAGTCGAGCTACTGGGAGATGTTGGCCATCATGCCCAGGCCCATGAGCTTCTTGATGACGGCTGCTGCCTTCACGCCCATTCGGTGGGCGAGTTCTCCGACGGAGATCGCCTCTTCGATCTTGATGATTCTCTTGATGGCCTTGGGCGTGGTCAGTTGGGTCGAGGCCCTCTCGCGCCTGGCGACGACCCTGCGTTGCCTGCGATAGGTATGCTCGCCGTTGGCGCCAATATCCCGCCTCTGTATGACCTCCTTGCGCCGGGAACCCTTGCGCGGGCGAGCGGCCCTGCCGATGGTCCGATCCTCCGGCTTGCCGACCCGGCCCCGCGAAACGAGTTTCACCACTCCCTTTTCTCTCTTGCGATCTTCGTTCGCGACCCGCTTGATCTCTTCCGGTGTCTGAGGAGTGGCGCGCTTGATGACCGTGGCGGTCTTTGGGCGCCTGGAAACCGATCGGGAGCCCACGGTCCTGCCGGCACTGGGCTGCTGCACCGGTGCGTCGCCGATGATCACGGCCTTGCGCTGCTGCACCAGGGGCCCCAGTTCGCGCTCAAGCACGTCCTCGATGCTTGCTGGTGTCCGGGCGGCTCCCCGTGCGCCGGATTGCTGGCCGGCTGACTCGGTGGTAGTGCCGGCTGGTGCGCTCGAAGCCATCTCTCCGGCTTCGGCGGCGCCAGAATCGGCTTCCTGCTGGGGCGTGGCGTCGTCGCTGCTTGGCTCCGGGGCCTCGGCGGCAGTCTCGACAGGGGCAGGACTGCTGGAAGGCTCCGCCGTGCCTTCGGCTGCCGGCTGCTCCCCGGCAGATGTCTCCGCGTCGTCCGGCACCTGTGCACCGGCGTCTCGAGGGGCTTCCTCGAGGCTTTCCGGGGCGACGACCTGGCTGGCTGCTTCATCGGCAGGGCCGGCCGTGGCCGATGGCTGCGCCTCTTGCTCATGGCCCGGCAGTGCTTCGCCGGCGGTGGAGTCGGCAACGGCCTCCGGGGCGCCAGGCTGGACCTCCTCCACGATGGCACCCTGGGGCTGCCGCCGAACCACGGGGGCCGTCCCGACCGTGCCCGGGACGGTCTCTTCGTGGCCGGCCGCCGTCGCGGGAGCATCCGTCGCGCCTGGCTCGGTCTCCGTAGGCGGGGGGCGCTGAGCCCGGCGGCGGACGACGACCTTGCCCGTGCGCGCGTTGGTGATACGCTTCTCAGCCCGCCCGGCACCCCGGGCTTCCCGCTCGCCGGTAGCGGCTCGAGGCGACGTGCGGGCGGTCAGGGAACTCATCTGGCTCCTGACCCTGGCGTTGATCTTGTCAATCAGGTCACTCTTTCCCATGATTCCTTCAGCAACTCCAAGCCGTGAGCCACAGCGTTCGTGGCAAGTTCCGTCCACGGCTCGTCTGAGTATGGCTCCTGTGCAGACCGAGCAAGTGCAATCAAGTTAGTCGAGCCAGCCCATGGCGTCAAGGTGCCTGAGCACCTTTTCGACGCGCAATGTGCACGGCCGCTTCTGGACAGCTACCACGTCGTGATCGTTCCACGCTTTCGGGAGCAGGCGGATGACGGCGTCGGGTCGAACCGGGAATGCCGGCACGCGGCAACGCCGCCACAAGGCCCTGGCCAGCCCGTCCGCGTCGCCCCGGTCGTCCGAAGCGGTGAGGAGCAGCCGGACCGAGCCGGCATCGAGCGCCATCCGAACACGTTCCTGCTTGACGATCAACGCTCCCATTCTCGCGGCGCGCTCGAGTTCGCATGCCAGGAGTCGGTTCAACTGGTGTACGACCGCGGCTGTGATGTCGCCCGCGGTGGCGTCCACGTGGGATACCTTCAACGCCCTGCTCAACCGCCGCTTTTTGAATGCCTCCTCGAGGCACTTCCTGCTGTAGCAAACATGCGCTCCGCGGCCCCCGGCGAGCCGCCTGATGTCGACCTGCGGTGTGCCCGCCGGGGCCGACAGGCGGATCAGATCGCCCGGGGGGGCCGACAACCCGCACCCCAGGCACCGGCGCATGCCGTCTCCTCGCCGTCGTGGCATTCCGTTTTTCGCCGGAGCGAGGCTCATCTTTTACTCGATTTACTCGGTTCGGTCTGCGTTCTCCTCGTCTCCTTCGGGCGCTGCCTGCGGTACCCCGGGGCTGGCGTTCGATATTCCGCCACGTTCCTCGATCTCGCTCGCGGCGACAGGCTCGGGCTCGCTGCCGGCAACCTCGGTTGGTTCCTCGAGGCCCACGGAAGGGCTCGCTACAGCCGGTTCGCCGGGTTCGACCACCTCCGGGACAGCATCCTGTGCCGCTTCGTCGCCGGGAGGCGCCTCTTCAGGGGGCGGCTTCAATGTGCCGTCCGGCGCCGTGCCGCGTTCAGCGACGAGTTCGCGTGCCCTGTTCACGATCTGGGTGGCCCTCTCGAGTTCGAGCCCAAGGAGGTCGACAAGTTCTTCGGGATCAGAGTCGGCGACATCGGTCATGTGGCGGTAGCCGTGACGCACGAGGATCTCAATCAGCGTCTCGGAGAAGCCCTCGATAGCCTTGAGTTCCTCTCGAGCGGCGAGGTTCAACTCCTGGATCTTGGTCTCGCCGATGATGTCGATCCGCCATCCCGTCAACTGGGCGGCAAGCCTGACGTTCTGGCCGCGCTTGCCGATCGCGAGCGACAACTGGTCATCCGGGACGATCAACTCCATGGAGCGGCTCTCCTCGTCGATGATGACCTTGCTGACCGAGGCGGGAGCAATGGCGTTGCAAACGAACTTGGCCGGGTCGATACTCCAGGGAATGATGTCGATCTTCTCGCCACGCAGTTCCTGCACCACGGCCTGGACTCGAGACCCCTTCATGCCGACACAGGCACCCACGGGGTACACGTCCGAATCTCGCGACGCGACGGCGATCTTTGCGCGATATCCGGGCTCGCGCGCAACACCTTCGATCCGGACAATGCCTTCGAATATCTCCGGGACCTCCATCTCGAAAAGGCGCCGTATGAGGTTCGGGTGGGACCTCGAGATAATGATCTGGGGACCCCTCGAGGTACGAAGGACATCGAGCACGTAGGCCTGCAAACGGTCGCCCGGGCGGTAGGACTCGGTGGGCGCCTGCTCCCTGGGAGGCAGCAGGGCCTCGCCCTTGCCAAGATCGACGATGTAGGAGGCCTTCTCGAAACGCCGCACGATACCGGTGATGAGTTCGTCCTTCCGGTCCTTGTACTCGTTGTAGATGTACTCCCTCTCGGCATCCCGAACGTGTTGGAGCAACACCTGCTTCGCTGTTTGAGCGGCAATCCTGCCGAAATCGTCCAGGTTGGCCTTGATACCAAGACTGTCACCCACTTCGGCTCCGGGATCGAGTTCCCTGGCCTCCTCGAGCGATATCTCCACCTCGTGGTCCTCGATCTCCTCGACAACGGTCCTGAACTCGAACAATTCCACCTCACCGAGTTCCTCGTTGTACTGGGCTTCGATATCGGTGTTCGGGCCGAGCATCTTCCTGGCGGCGGCAAGAATGGACTTCTCGCACGCTTCCACCAACACCTCCCGCGGGATCCCCTTGTCCTTGGCGATCTGGTCGATCGCGCGGGCGAGTTCCGACATCATCTCGTTGCCACTCCAATCTGAAAGCGCCGTCCGGACGGCCGCCTACCGCCCCACCACGGCAAGTCCCCGTCATGCCACGCTGGACATGTCAGGCTTGTCCATTCGCGAACAGGTCGGCATATTCGGGTTTCAAGGTCGCTCGCGAAATTTCGTCCATCCGGATGACGATCAATCCCGTGGTTCCGCCCATGTCGAGTTGCAGTACACGGTCTCGCACGCCCGCGATCTTGCCGGTAAACCGCCGTCGTCCCTCCCTGGGTTCTGCCAGCCAGATACGCGCCCGCTTGCCCGTGAACCGGCGAAAGTCTCGCTCTCCCACCAGTCGTCGCTCCAAGCCGGGAGACGAGACTTCCAGGTGGTAGGAACCCGGGAAAAGCGCATCGAGGCCCGGCACCTCGCCCAGCGCACGGCTGACACGCACGCAGTCGTCAAGAGAAATCCTGGCTTCCTCGTCTTCGTGCTCGATGATCACCCGCAGCACCGGTGCGTGCCGCCTGCCGGCGATTTCGGTGACCACGACGCGGTATCCGAGCGCTTCGACTTTCGGGGTCACGATCGACTGGATTCTCACCAGGTCCATGGGTCACCGCAGTAGACTCGAACAGCCAGGGTTCTCCCGGCGATACCCCAAAAAACGAAAGGGCTCAAGGCCCCGGTTCGAACCGCCCCCATTTCCAACGTGCCATGATGCCACTGCGGAAGAAGGGCCGCAAGAAAAAAAGCCCGCCGTTCAGCGAAACGGCTACAACGCCATGGACATCACGCAGGCGTCGTCAGCGGGCGCCCGGTAGTAGCCCTTCCTCACCCCTCGGACCGAGAAGCCGAGCTTCTCGTAGAGGGCCCGAACGCCGGCTCGAGACCGGCGTACCTCGAGGTGGCAGGAGCGGGCGCCTGCAATCGCCAGGACGAGCAAGACCTCCTCGAGCAAGCGAAAGGCAATGCGACGCCTGCGCCACCGCGGGTGCGTTCCGACCTGCACGACCGTCGCTTCATCCACCACCAACCACGCCAGCGCGTAGGCCACGATGCCAGCATCCGCGCGGTCAACGACATGGAGCCGCGTATAGGGCTCGCGCGCCTCCCGGATGAAATCCTCGAGGGTCCAGGCATCGGATTCGAGACAGTCTATGCTCAGTCGGTGAATCGCGAGGATATCGCGCGGCGTCGCAGCGCGAACCCACTGGGTCTCAAGGCATTCTGCCCGGCCTCGGATGCTTGTTGCCTCCACTGTCGCTCCGTCCGCGGCGGCCCGGGTGCCGGTTCGTTCTCCGCCGTGACATCCAGCCCCTCCGCTCCGGCTGCGAACGCCCACCGGGATCGCCCTGGATCAGGCACCGGCGCGCCGCGGCAAACGCCAACATCACACGACCCGGCGGCGGAACGCTCGACTCGGCGCGGAGCAGGCCGACATGCCATGCGGTGGAAAATCAGAGGGGGTCACCAGCGTCGTACGCGGTGGCTTCTTCCAGGACCGTGGCCAGTGTCGCCATTGTATCCATGCCGGCTGGAGTTGTCAAGCGTTGTCTCCTGCCGCGAAGCATGGGCGGGATTTCCGAAACGTGCCGGGAACCTGCGGGAACCGGCCGGAAAGCCGCCGGCTTCGAACCGGTCAGCGCGCGATTTGCCGCTCGGGTACGACCAGAACGGCGCGCTTCTTGAGATCGACGATCCAGCGGTCGAAATCCTTCTTGTACCGGTCCCGGAAATACTCGAACGATACCCTGTCCCGGACTTCCTCGAACGGCCTGTTGCGGTAGCGGTGCCGGTGAGCGTCGTAGTAGCGGTGCAACTCGTCCCGGTCCGGGGGCTCGAACCCCAGCTTGAACTTGATGTAACCCTCCACCCGGAGCCGGCGGCTGAAGAACTCACGCTCCATCTCCAGGTTCCATCCCTGCCTGGCCTCGAAAGCCCGGAACGCCTCGCCGGTGCCGAACCGCCGCCTGAAGGCGGCCAGCCGGTCTTCCACGGCACTGTCGGATACGCGCACGACATTGACGTTGCCGGCATTGTCGAACAGGAGTTCGTCGGTGACGACGATGTCCAGCATGGCGTCAGGAGAGAGGGACCTTGCGTCGTCGAAATCATGGGGCCATCCGAGCCCGGCGGCTCCGGTCACGACGAGGTAGTCCCTGAACAGGTCCACCTTGCTCTGCGTGATGGGTTGGCCGTTGACCACCACCAGGATCCGGTCGAGGAGAACAGCGGCCGTGACCGCGATGACCGGGAAAACCAGGACCATGCTCAAGGCGGCAAGATACCTTCTCGCTGTTCGGCGACGGCTCATGGTGGCACCACGCCATAGCAGGTGTCCAGCGTGATCATGACCACGTTGCACAAGGCATGAAAGATCGCCGGCGCAAGGACATTGCCCGTCCGCTCCCTTATCCACCCGAAGAGCATGGCGGGAAAAATGATCGAGAAGTGCCACCAGCGAACCACGACCAGGGAGTGGCCTGCCGCGAACAACATCGCCGTGATGACCAGCGACCACCCGCAATGAACCCCGGCGATCCGCCAACGCCTCCCGAACACCTGGTTCAGCCTGGACTGCACGTAGCCGCGATAGAAGAATTCCTCGGGCAGCGCGACGACGAGAACGTGATAGGCGACGACCTGTGTCAGGAAGTCGCGGGGTAACGTCCAGTGGGGACTGCGACCGAACAGCAGGCCCTGGTAGAAATGGTTGCCCACCGCGAAAGGCATGAGCACGGCCACGAAAAGAAGCAAGTTCAGCCGCACCGCAGGCCAGACGCCCTCCAAGACCAGGCCGAAATCCTGGGGGTCCATCCTCTTGCGATCCAGCCACCAGACCGGCACGTAGATGAACAGGGCTGGAATCGCCAGCAAGGTCCAGTCGGGCAATCCCAGCCTGACCTGGGCGGAGACGACACCACGGATCGCCAGTAGCGTTAGCACGTAGAGGATGAACACCTCGAGCAGGACCGCTCGACCCATTCCTGTTGCTTCTTCGCTCAAACGCGCTCCCGATGGTGAACCCGCCAATGTCTCTCCTCGCCGGTGCTAGTCCTGCGACTCCTGCGCCAACACAACCCGTTCGCCCACGCCGACTCCGAGCCTGCCGGCCGCCGAGCCCCCATTCACGGATACCTCGAGGTAGCCGAAACTTCCGATGAGCGCCAGGAACCGCCCGGACGCGACGTCGCCATAGGTGCGGTGCAGGGCCATCGTCTCCCCGGCGAGGCGAACGGTCCACCGCCCCCTCGAGATGACACCCGCTTCGATGTTCGTGACGAGGTTGCCGAACCTGTCGACATGGCAGATTGCACCTTCCAGGCCCCCGGGAATGGGCTCGGGCACGGCCCTTGGAAGCCGCACGAGCGAAGGGATGCGCGACCCGAATGCAGACGGCGGCACACCGCGGGACAACCAGGCCGCGGCGGGCGCGAACAGGTCCCGGCCGTGGAACGTGGCACTGACTCGAGGCAACCTGTAGGCGCCGGCCTCGAGACGCCAGGCGCTGGCGCCGGGAAAGGCGTCCAGGAGAAGGGTGAACAGGCCGTTGTCCGGACCGACGAAGAAGTGACCGCCCGCGGCAAGGACGACCGGCGCCCGCCCGGTTCCGACGCCCGGGTCCACGACAGCCAGGTGCACCGTTCCGGGCGGGAAAAACGGCCACGAAGCGCCAAGGATGAAAGCCCCTTCCCGAATCGCCCCGGGAGATACGTCGTGGCTGACGTCCACCAGGACGGCCTGGGAGTTGATGGTCAGCATGACCCCCTTCATGATACCAACGTAGGGGTCGGCGGTGCCGAAATCGGTCACGATGGAGACCGGGCACCGCTTTTCGGTCCCTCGAGGAGTTTCCTTCGCCGTCACCGCGGTCTCCTCCCCGTTTTGTCATCGATTGGCAAGATCTCCGGATACATAGGCGTTCACCTCGTCAGGCTCCAGCGTGCGCACGATGCTGCGCGGGTGGTCGCCGCTGTCGTCGGTCTCGCTCAAGTCCGCGATGGCTGGCGTGATGGGCTGTCCCTTTCCATCGGTCAGGATACGCACGATCGGGCGCAAGTGCAGCTCGGGGTCGCTGTGGTTGTGGTACACGCTTGCGATTTCACGGGTGTCCAACAGGACCATGGTGCCCATGGGATAGACCTGCAAAATGTTCACGAGCACGCGCAGAAGGGTCGGGTCGTACTTTTTTCCGGCGTCGTCCAGCATGATGCGCAGGGCTTCGGTGGGCAAGTACCCGTCTCGATGGGGCCGGCTCGTGGTGAGCGCGTCGTAGGTGTCGGCGATGGCGACGATACGGCTGAAGATGTGGGGTTCCCGGAACCGGATGCTCTGGGGGTATCCTCCCTCATGCACCCACTGGTGGTGCTCGAACGCGACGAGAAGTCTCCTGCGCAGAGAGCGGTTGAGGTGTCCGCCACGAAGGACCTCGCGGGCCGAGCGAAGGGGATGGCGCCTGACGGCGTCCCACTCTTCCGCTGTCAGGGTCTGGGGCTTCTCCAGGCGGACTGGTCCGAGCTTGATACGCCCGACATCGTAGTAGAGTGCTGCGAGCGCGAGGTCCATCAGGTCCTTCTTGGTGAAGCCGAGGTGCTTGCCCATGAGGATGGCGATCATGGCTACATGTACGGGATGGAAATAGGAATAGTCCCCCTCGCACTTGAGGCTGTTCAGTCCACTGAAGAACAGCTCGTCGTCGTAGCAGAGGTCGATCAGAGTCTGGACGTTCTTGACCAGCTTGAGCCGCTCTACCGGCTTCAACTCCACTCCCTTGGTCACCACGCGCTTCATGGCGACCAGGATCTTGGCATAGGTCTTGAGCGCTGCCTTGCGCCTGTTGTAGGTGCCGTACCTGCTCAACTCTCCGGCCGCGCCCAACTCCAGGTGGCGGTTGCAGGAGATGGCCTTGACGTCGGCGGATGCCAGTGCCTGGTTCAGCTTCCGATACCCCTCCCTGTCCGGCTTGCTCTGCGGTTGATGCTCCTTGATGACCTCCAGGAAACGCAGGACATCGACTCGAGTCAGCTCAGAGTGGAAGGTGACACCTCCGGTGCCCCTGCGATTGAACTCGGCCACCAGGAGCCTGATGTTGTTGTAGACCGTGGCGTCGCCCCGAATCCGGAAGTCGTTGATATAGATCTGGTCTTGGTCCCCCTGCAGCACGACCGGCGAGAGCAGCTTCAACAGGTCATTGGCCGCCTGGAGGAAGAAATCCAACGAGGACTGGAGCGCCTCGTTGTGGACATCGTGGATGCTCGCGGTCCGAAGCAGCAGGGCGAAGCGGATGATCAACTGCCGCCCCTTGACGTTGAGCTGCCTGGTGTTGACACCATGAAACCGGGCCAGGCCAAGGGATCTTTCCGGAGCCTCGGTCGCTGCGTCATTCCCTGCCTTTCGGCTCCCCATGCTGTCACCTCATGCGCCTCCGCGCTGCTCGCTGCCGGGTCGATTCGCGCGGGGTCCGGACTACCTCATCTTGCCCAAGAGTTGCCTGCACTCGGCAGCCATTTCGGCATCCTTGCCGCGCGCAAGAGGCTCCAACATGCGGCGCGCCTCGGCGCCACCGACCACGCCCAGTCCGTGAACGACGGCCCGCCGCACCTCCGCGTTCCGCTGCTTGAGCTGGGCGCGCAGCAACGGGAGCGCCTCCCGGCCTCGAATGTGCGCAAGTGCCATGAATATGGCCCGCTTTTCCGCGAAGGACCGGTTCCTGAACGTTCGGCCGTTGATCTTCTCCACCAGGAGCTGACCGGCAAGCCGATCACGGCGCACCGCCACGTAACGGAGTGCTGCCATGCGTACCTGCTCCACAGGGTCGTTCAAGGCCGACAACATGATCTCGCGTGCTCGAGGACTCTCGAACGACCGCAAAGCGACCAGCACTTCCTCCCGGACCACAGGATCGCTATGGGCGAAAGCACCCAGGATCACCTCGAGGCTGTGCACATCCCCTATCCGCCCCATGCCGTGTATGACATCGGCCAAAAGCTGCGCGCTGCCCGTCCGGACGACATCGTGAAACGGCTTCAGGTTGTCGCGCGAAACGGTTATCAGGGCGTCGACCGCGGCCCTCCGCAGTTCGTCGTCCTTGATGCCCTCCATCCATTCGAGGATGCCGGGCACGTTTTCAGGAAGCTGCACGGACAGGAAACCGAAGAGTGCCCTTGGGCCGCCCTCCAGCCGGCCGTCATTCAGGCTAACCTTCAGATACTCAAGCCGCTGAGGCTGACCGAGCCTGTGGAAGAGCTTCTCTACTTGCTTGTGGTGCGTGAAGGCGCGCGCATAGTGCTCCGAACTCAACATCTTCAGCGGAAACAAGATCTTGTTCGCGGTCTCCAGGGCACCTTCGGCCAGCAGCACGTCCATGGCGCCGAGGAGGACGGTGGTCAGTTCTCCGAACTCGTCCGGTGTCTCCTGCCGGAAGAGTTCGAAGATCAGTTCGGCCACGCGCTCCATGGGGATTTCGTCCTCCCGCGAGCCCTCGACCTCCTGCCTGATACGCTCGCGTTCGGCAGCGTCGATTTGGAAGATGGCGCCTTCGTCCAACGCCGAACGTTCTTCGAAAGCGGCCGAACCGGAAGACACGTCACGATACGTCTCCCGCTCCTCGGCGTCGAGTCTCAGCAGCTTCAGTTCGGCGCTTTTCTCCAGCGCCTGCGCCAGGGCCTCGGTCTCCTGCTCGATGAGCGTTCTTTCGTCGATGTCCTCGGCTTCCTCGCCTTCGCCGGCCTCCGAGAGATCCTCCTCGGCAAAACTGTCCACGGACAGTGTCTGGATGTGCTTGAAGTCCGCTTCCCATATCAGGCTGACGACGTCGCGATCCATGGCGTCACCACGGTCGAAATCGATGGTGATGATGTCCATGAACGTCTCGAGTTCGTTCTCGGTGAGCCCCTGGACGAAGTCGAGGCGTCGAATGCCGTCCTTGTACAGGCGGAACGCGAAATTGTCTTCACGAGTATCGAGTTCGTAAACGATGTTGCCGTCCATGGTGATACGGGTCGAGTCCACCTGGAGGCTGAGCCGGCCGCAGTCCTCGAGGTAGCGGGACATGTTGGCGACGAGTTCTTTCCAGAAGCGCAGGTAGATGTCGTTGTTGCGTGCGTAGATCCGAGTTGCCTTCGCTGTCTTGCTGAGGAGGCCGCACAACTCCTTGGCTGCCAGGGTTTCGGGCGACAAGGTGGGCCTGGGTCCGGCAGCGCTGCCGGCGATGGGAAGGCGGGGAGATGTCATTTCTGCCCCCACGGATACGTTCCAAGGACGTGGTAGTTTTGCAGTATTGTAGGTCACGCGGTGGATTTTTCAATCTTTTTCGGCTACCCTCGAGCGATGTGACCCGGGCGCATGGACCAGGTGGGACGGTGCGGGCCGGGCACGTGCTGGGAGAGGGGATTCAATGGAGGCGAGAAAACTGCTGGGGCAACTTCTGATCGAGGCGGGACGCCTTACCGCGGAACAGCTCGAGACGGCCCTGGCTGCACAGCGAGACTCTCACGGAAAGCTGGGACATATTCTCGTGGACCAGGGGGCCATCAACACCGGGGACCTGCTGGATGTGCTGTCGGAGCAGCTTCTTGTTGCGATAGCCCCGGCGGCACGACTTCGCCTCGTCAGGCCGTCGCGCGCGGCACTGGCCATGGTCCCTGGGGATGTGGCGCGAGCCCGCCGGATTCTGCCGATTTTCTATTCGGAGCAGGAGAAGAGCCTGACGGTCGTGACGAGCGAACCGAACGATACCGAGACGCTGGAGGCCGTCAAGAGGCAGAACGGGCTGAACCGAGTCCGGCTGTTGCTGGCCGAAGAGTCTCTTCTTGACGAGTTGATACCGCTGCACTACGGGGAAGCGTCTCCGGCACACGAAGTGCTCGCCGCGCCGGTGGAGGTATCCCATTCCCCCCTGCTGATTCTCCACGAGCCCGACGATCGGAAGGCCCGGGCGGTGGGTGTGTGGCTGGATGCGGAGGGGTACCAGGTGAGGCGGGTTCAGGACGAGGAAGGACTGGCGGAAGCCGCGGAGAAGAACCCACTCGCGCTGATCGCCACGTGCGAGGAACGGACGTTCAAGTCGGCCGTGGCAACCTTGTCGCGGCGGGATAGGCACCGGTTGCGCATGCTGCCTCGAGCCAGGGAACTTCTCGAGGAGAACGGGACTTCGCGAGGCATGTTCAACTTCTACCTGAAGACACTGGACTTCTTTCTGTCCCTGCTTGGCGGGGAGCCGTTGGCGCCATCTCACCGGCATGCGCGGCAGGTGTCCGGGTTGTGCCGTCTGGTTGCGGGCCGGCTCGGACTCTCGCCAGAGGAGCGCGATGCGCTGTTGCTTGCCGGGTATCTCTACCAGTTCGGCGACTACCTGGGCGAGCGCGGCCGGCCAGCGCAACGGGTATCCGACAAGGTAGGGCCGGAATTGGTGGCGGAACTCTGGGGGACCTTCGAGCCGCCGCTGCCCGTGACAGGGATTCTCGAGGCGCTCGGGCAGCCGGCCCGAGATCCGGCCGAGGAGCCTCTCCCGGTTGCCATTCTTCGCGCGGCCTCCGACTATCTGCACCTTCGTGACGGGACGGCCTCGCGCCCGAAACTCGGTCCCCGGAAAGCGCTGGCCCGTCTCCTGGAGGGACGCGGGGAGAAGTACCATACGGAGGTCCTCGATGCGCTCAAGGTACTAGTTGAAAAGGAGCAGAAGCTAGACCAGCTCGAGGACAGGCCGGTGTCCGGCTTCCATGTGCTTCTCGTGGACAAGGATCCCATGGCGCTCGAGGTGTTGGAACTCCGCCTGCGCAAGGAGGGGTTCGGGGTACGGAGAGCGCACACCGGCGAAGAGGCCCTGGCGGAAATCCGGCGGGCCCCTCCGAACCTCGTCATCTCCGAGATCACGCTACCGCGCGTCGATGGTTTCGAGCTTTGTTCGAGACTCAAGGGTCGGGAGGCTGCCCAGGACATCCCTTTCTTCTTCCTGTCTTCGAGAAGCGACGGTGCCAACGTGACCAAGGGGCTCGAACTGGGCGCGGACGACTTCCTCACCAAGCCCATCAACCTCGACGTCCTGGTGTCCAAGGTGAAGCGGATCGAGCGGATGCGGCGAGTGTCGAATCGGGCGGCGGCCCCCACGGCCGTGCAGGGGTCGCTGTCCGAACTGGGCATCTTCGACCTGTTACAGGTCCTGCAGCTCGGCATGAAGACGGCGCGGATCGACCTCCAGCGGGACGGGGAGCGGTGCGTTCTCCACATCCAACAGGGTTCGCTCGTTTCCGCCCGGCTGGGCGACCTGGCGGGCAAGGAGGCGTTCTACGAACTCTGCACGTGGGAGTCTGGTACGTTCGCGGTCATCGCGGGGCGAACGACGGCCGAGCGGGATATCTACGAGACCAATGACTTCCTGCTGATGGAAGGCATGCGGCGGGCGGACGAGAGACGGGCTGGAGGATAGGCCTGGCGGCACGGGAGGATCCGTGGCCGGTCGCGCTTCCTCCTCGAGGCCTTGGGGGTTACCCGAAGTCGTATCCGAAACCGAGAAAGGCGTCGATTATCTTCGAGTTTCCAATCCAGAACTCCTGGATGACCTCCGGTGAGCCGTAGGTCATCTGGTCCTCGCCGGTGACCTTGGCGCCTATCACCCACAGGAGGTGGAACCGCGCGCCAAGCTGCAGGAAAGCGAATTCGGTCAGCCTGAGCTTGAATCCCCAGGTGGGTACCACGTCGAAGAACACTTCGTAGTTGGTCACGGTCTTGTCGGGCTGCGTGCCGTTGCCGGTCATGGTGACCTCGCCGCTCGTAAAGGCCGGGCCGAATCCGATCCCCCCCCAGGTCAACACCCTGGCACGATGGCTGATGGATGCGGTCAGCCCGATCTCGTACCGGAAGGTCACCACCGGGGCAAGGAAACCGAGGTGGCCGGAGACGGTGCCGCCTTCTTCGATCGGGGTCCGGAAGAAGAGCCAGTCCGCCTCGGTGCCGCTTGGCAGGAGCGCCCCGAAGGTGAGGGCGAATTCCACGGCGTTGCCGTCACCGAATGCGCCACGGAAGTAGGGGGTTACCAGCCCGCCGAGCGGGAAGGCGTTCAACGTGTTGCCCTGGGGCAGGGCGGCGCCCAGGTCCATGCCGAAGGTGAGGTGCCGTTCGGAGAAGTCGTACCGGTAGTTGGTGTTTCCGAACTCGTCCCGGCCCCTGTGGTTCAGGGAGAAGTCCGGTTTCAGAGGGTCCGCCTCCCCGGCGTAGGCATGCACGCCGATGGAGACCAGCAGGAGCCCCGCGCCGACAACCAAGCATCCCAGGTTCGCATATCTGTACACACCCACCTCCTTGAACGAATCACGGCGGCGTCCTCGAGACTGCCGATCATCGACCGGCGGTCAGATCCAGCCGCGCCACCAGTAGCTGAGCAGACCGCCATATTCGTGCAGTACCAGGTCGATGGCTCTGAGCCTGGCGCTCAGACCTGGCCGGTATGCCTCGCTCTGTTCCACGGGTGCCGCGAGCACGGTAAGCGGATAACGTCTGAGGCACATCCACGCTCTTCTCATGTGATAGGGCGATGTCACCAGAATGACTCGATGGAAGCCGAGTTCCGAGCAAAGTGCGAAGGTCCGCCTGGCGTTCTCGTACGTGTTGCGCGAGCTGCGGTCCAGGTGGATTCGGTCCCGGGGTACGCCGAGCCGGACCAGTGCATCTGCCATGACCTCGGATTCCTCGAATCGCGGGGGAACCCGGTATCCTCCCATCAACAGGACATGCTCTGCATACCCCTGGTGGTACAAGGCTGCGGCGTATCGGACCCGTTCCTCCGTACTGGAACCAAGCCGGCCGTCATGGCGGAGCCCTCCGCCGAACACAACCAGTGCATCGGACTTCTCGAGCGTGCTCGTGACCACGAGAGGACGCACGACCAACCAGAAGAGGTCGGTGGTGAGCATCAGCGTGCTCGCTGCCACCAACGCAAGGGCGACGATGGCGATTCTGCGGCGTCGAGCAACCCGATGGTCAATCATTGAATATCAGTTTCACCCGGAAAAGGCAAGCGTGCTCGCCATGGTTCTCCTCAATGCAACTCGAGCCGCACCGGCAATTCGTCCTTGCGTTCGGCCAGCTTGAGAAAAGCGTCTCGAAGTGCGTGACCCCAGGGGCCGGTTTCGACGAAAGTGACGGCCGTGCGTCCCCCTCGAGGCCGGTGTCTCCTGTCGGACAGGAATGCTCGCAGCACGATTCTCGCCGCCTCCTCGGGGGCCACGCGACCTCGAGTCAGGTCCCAGAGGGAGAGGGCGAAGTGGCCCACACGTGCTCGTGCCATGGTCCCGACGACCTGGAATGCGACGCGCTGGAATGTCTGGACAGATAGTTCTTCCAGCGACCCGAGCCCGAACAGGAACACCATGTCCATCGGCAGCCGGCCTCGAGACGGCATCAGACACCCCTCGAGAAGGGTGCCCTCCAGGCGTTGCTGCAGGACGAGGCGGGACAGGAGGCCGTGGAGGCGCCAGTCCACGAAGCCGGTCATGCCCTTGAGCGGCCGCTCGTCTTCGAACAGGCCCAGCACGATCGCTTCCACGTCCCGGATACGGTCGAGCACCCCGTCGTGGCAAAACGAGACGGTGATCATGTCGTCGGTCATCGGCGGTCCTCCCCCCTGCAGGTGCGCCTGACCCGGTCCAGGACGCCATTGATGAACGGCGCTGCCTCGCTTCCGGAAAACCGCTTGCCCAACTCGATGGCTTCGTTGATGACCACCGACACCGGACAGTCTGGCGCATGGCACAGTTCGAACACGCCCATCCGCATGATGTTGCGGTCCACTATCGGCATCCGCGCGAGTTTCCAGTTGTTGGCGTGGGTGTCGATGATGCGGTCGATCTCCTCCAGGTGCTCGCGCGTGCCGCGTGCCAGGGTCTCGGCGAACGCCCTGTCCTCGGCGTGGAACGACTCGCCCTGCCAGAAGCTCTCGACGAGTTCCTCGAGATCCTCGCCGGAGCGGAAATCCAGGAGATAGAGCAACTGGACGGCGTATTCCCGTGCCTTCCTTCGACTGCCCATCCGACACCACCCAACAATCAAACGTTGTCCAAAGAGCGGTAGAGGTTGACCATCTCGATGGCAGCCTCCGCGGCCTCGAACCCCTTGTTCCCCATCTTGGTCCCTGCCCGCTCGACAGCCTGCTCGATCGAATCCGTGGTCAGCACGCCGAACACGATGGGAATGCCCGAAGATAGGCTGACGCTCGCGATGCCCTTGGATACCTCGTTGGCCACGTAGTCGAAATGGGGCGTGCCCCCACGAATCACCGCGCCGAGACAGATGACGGCATCGAAGGCCCCCGATTCGGCAAGCTTCTTGGCGGTCAGCGGGATCTCCCACGACCCGGGCGTGCGAACGACCGTGATACTCCCAGGGGTCGCCCCCATGCGCAGCAGCGCATCCAGGGCACCCTCGAGCAGCCGTTCGGTGATGAAGGTGTTGAAACGGGAAACGATGACACCGAACCGGGCACCCTCTGCAGAGAGGCGCCCCTCGATGACGCGGACTTTTTCAAGGTGTTCACTCATCCTTCTGTTTCCTCTTGTTCTGTCGTTGGCGCCATGGTCACGAAATCGTCCACTACCAGCCCGTGCCCCTCGATCCCGCGCAGCCGATAAGGTGCGTTGGTCACCAGCTTGATCCTGTGCAGACCCAGGTTCGCCAGTATCTGCGCGCCGATACCGAAGTCCTTCGGATCATGCCGCCACCCGACCGAAGCTCGAGCCTCCGAAAATGGGCAACCACGCTCGACCTGGTACCGGAACACCTCGAAATGGTTGCGCAGTTCTCGTGGGTCCTGCCCCGCCGCATACAAGTATAGCACGACACCCGGGCCATCCTGATCCCACATCATGTCCAGCACGCGACTCAACGATACCGTGTTGGCCCCTTGGAAACACCCGAACACATCCTCGAGCACGGATGCACGGTGTACCCGGACCGTAACCGGCTGATCCGGGGACGGTTCACCGATCTGTATCGCCAGATGGTATGCCGGACTGACGTCGGACCCGAACAGGATCGCCGTACATGGCCCGCGCCCGGTCTCGACCCGAGCTTCGCCCACGCGGTGCACCAGGCTCTCGTTGCGCAGTCGGAAGCGGATCAGGTCGGCGACGGTGCAGATGCGAATCTTGTGCCTGCGCCCGAATGCCAGGAGGTCGGGCAGGCGCGCCATGGTTCCGTCGTCATTCATGATTTCGCAGATCACGGCGGCCGGTGTCAATCCGGCCAGCCTCGCGAGGTCCACGGAACCCTCTGTCTGCCCCGTACGCACGAGCACGCCGCCGTCTCGAGCACGCAGCGGAAAGATGTGTCCGGGGCGGGCAAGGTGTTCGGGGCGCGTGTTAGGGTCGATGGCCACGCGCACCGTGTGCGCCCGGTCCGCCGCAGAGATCCCGGTCGTCACCCCGCTCTTGGCCTCGATCGACACCGTGAACGCCGTTTCGAACCGGGAGGTGTTCTGAGACACCATGGGCGTCAGGTGCAACTCCTCGGCCCGGTGTTCGGTCAGGGCGAGGCAGATGAGCCCGCGCCCGTACCGAGCCATGAAGTTGATGGCCTCCGGTGTCACCTTTTCCGCCGCCAGGACCAGGTCACCTTCGTTCTCCCGGTCTTCGTCGTCGGTCAGAATGACGAAACGGCCGGCCTTCATGTCTTCGATGGCCTCCAGAACCCGCTTCTCCGAGCGTTCCGCCATCGGCTCGAAATCGGTCATGCTCCCACTCCTCTTGTCACTTCCCCCCGTGCTCGGCATGCTGCCGGCAGGGGATGGAACGCTCTTCGCTGCCTCCATCACGATCTCCCGATGCCCGGCTCGACACGCGCGGCACCATCGCCTCGAGCCGGCTCTCACCCGTCTCGCGTGCCGTCGAGGAACCCGCTCCGGGCCAGGGTCTCCAGGGTCAGCCCACCACCGGCACGGCGCGTGCCAAGCCCCTGGAGCAGCCTCTCCACATACTTGCCCACGATGTCGGCCTCGAGGTTGACTCGAGCACCGACAGGCAGTGTATTCAGAAATGTCCTGCCGGCTGTGAACGGCACCACTGTCACGCTGAACCTGTCGGAACGCAGTGTGTTCACCGTCAGACTCACCCCGTGCACGGCGACGGATCCCTTCTCGACAAGGTAGCGGCTGACCGCCGGGGGCGCTGCGATCTCCATGTGCGTGGAGTCCTCGCCCACCCTGCGCTCTCGAATCGTGCCCACACCGTCCACGTGTCCGAGCACGAGGTGGCCGTCGAGCCGGTCTGCGAATCGCAGTGCCCTCTCGAGGTGCACACGGGCTCCAGGCGGCAATGCGCCGAGCGTGGTGCGAGTAGCCGTCTCTCGAGAGATTTCGGCGTCGAAAGTAGGCGGGTCGATGGCGACCACGGTCAGGCAGGCGCCACAGACGGCGATACTGTCTCCCAGCTTGACGTGCTCGAGAGGGAGCGCGGTCTGGATGGTCAGCCGGCCTCCGCTGGCCGGAGCGGTGCGCCTCAAGGTGCCGATGTCTTCGATGATACCCGTGAACATCTACTCTCCCGTGTCGCGATCGGGGCCGTCCTCCCGGTCCATCGGAACGGCCTCGAGCAAGACGTCCTGCCCGATGCGACGTATGCGAGACCAGCGCAAGGGAACGGCCTCCTCGACGCGGGCGACGCCTTCACCGCCCATCATGGTGGGGGCGCGGGCCCCGCCGAAGAGTTTCGGTGCATGGAAGAACCAGTATCTGTCCACGAAGCCGGATCGGGCCAGGCTCCAGGCGAGTGTGCTCCCCGGTTCCGCCAGGGCATAGAGCACGCCGCGGCCGGCGAGGTTGCGTAACACGGCCGGGAGCGCGACCTTGCCAGCAATATCGGCGGGCACTTCGGCGACTTCCACCCCCCTGGTCTCGAGTTCGTCCCGCTTCCGGGAGTCGGCACCCGGGGTGGTGAAGACGAGGGTGGGGGCCGCGCGATCCGTGAACACGAGGGCGTCCTGCGGGCACCTCAAGGTGCTGTCGAGTACGACACGGAGGGGCTGGCGGCCGCGGGGGCGGCCCCCGTGTCGCGCCGTGAGCCTCGGGTCGTCTGCTGCGACAGTACCGGATCCCACGATGATCGCGTCGCTGTCGGCGCGTAGCCGGTGGACTGCCCGGCGCGCCTCGCCGGAGGTTATCCAACGCGAAGCACCTGCCACCGTGGCGAGCTTGCCGTCGGCGGTGGCAGCCACCTTCAGGGTGAGATGGGGCAGGCCCAGAGTCATCACCTTGATGAATCCGCGGTTCAGGTCCGTGCATTCCTGCTCGAGTACCCCCACGCGCACGCGGATTCCGGCTTCGCGCAGCCTTTCGATGCCGCGCCCGCGCACTCGAGGGTTGGGGTCGACCATGCCTGCGACGACTTCCGAGATTCCGGCCGACACGATGGATTCAGCGCACGGCGGGGTGCGTCCGTAGTGGACGCAGGGCTCGAGGGTCACGTAGAGGGTGGCGCCCGGGGCGCGAAAGTCGAGCTTGGCGAGCGCCATCGCTTCGGCGTGGGGTTCGCCAGCAGCGCGGTGGTAGCCGGTGGCCAGCACCTCTCCGTCACGGGCGATGACAGCCCCGACTCGAGGATTGGGGCTGGGCCGGCCCCTGCGTGCCAACCTCAACGCCATGCGCATGAATCGCTCGTCGCTCATGAGTCGCTCATGATAGGGGTCCGCCCGTCGCAGGCCTCTCCAGAGTCGCCGGCAGGCCGTGCACACACCTCATCGTGCCTGGTCCTTGGCTTTCAACATCGCCTTGAGTTCCTGCATGAACTGGTGGAGGTCTGCAAACTGCCGGTAGACGGAAGCGAACCGGACATAAGCGACATCATCCATCGCCTGGAGTTCTTGCATGATCTCCTCGCCGATGACCGACGTCGATATCTCCTTGTCCCCCCGCTCTTGCAAGGTCCGCTCGAGCCTGTCGGCGATGGTCTCGATCGCGTCGATGCTGATCGGACGCTTCTCGCACGCGCGCTGGATACCTCCCACCACCTTTGCTCTTTCGAAGGCCTCCCGCCTGCCGTCCTTCTTGATGACGAGCGGGAGTATCTCCTCGACGCGCTCGTATGTGGTGAACCGGCTGGAGCAGGCCTCGCACTCGCGACGCCGCCGGACGATCCGGCCATCCCGGGACAGACGGCTGTCCACGACCTTGCTATCCAGGACGCTGCAGAATGGGCACTTCATCGAGAGTCCTTCAGTGTTCGACTCGAACGGCGGGGAGCGGGAACCGGCGGCACAGTTCCTGGACTTCCCCTTGCACTTTTCGAGCCACCTGTTCCGAGTCCGGGTGAGCGAGCACCTCGAGGATCCAGCCGCCGATGGTCTGCATTTCGCCGGTCCCCATGCCTCGAGTGGTCAAGGCTGGCGTGCCGAGCCTGATGCCGCTGGTGACGAACGGACTACGGGTTTCGTTTGGCACGGTATTCTTGTTGACAGTGATATCGGCGGCGCCGAGCGCGGCCTCGGCCTCCTTCCCGGTGATGCCGGTCCGCGTCAGGTCCACGAGGATGAGGTGGTTGTCGGTGCCGCCGGACACGAGGTCCAGCCCGCCGGCGGCCAGGGTGTCGGCCAGGGCCTTGGCGTTGTCGATGATCCGTCGCGCATAGTCGCGAAAGGCAGGTTGCAACGCTTCGTGGAAGGCCACCGCTTTGGCCGCGATGACATGCATGAGCGGCCCGCCTTGCGTGCCCGGGAACACCTTGCTGTTGACCGACTTCTTGTGCACCTGCTTGCACAGGATCATGCCGCCTCGAGGCCCCCGCAGGGTCTTGTGCGTCGTGGTGGTGACGTAGTCGCAATGGGGAACCGGGTCCGAGTGGAGTCCCGCGGCGATGAGTCCGGCAGGGTGGGCCACGTCGGCCATGAGCCGGGCGCCGACCTCCTCGGCTATCTCCCGAAACGTCTGGAACGGGATATCTCGAGGATAGGCACTGGCACCGCACACGATCAACTTGGGCCGGTGCTTCCTCGCCAGGTCCCGGACCTGGTCGAAATCGATCCGGTGGGTCTCCGGGTGGACGCCGTAGGGCACCACGTTGTAAAGCCGTCCAGAGAAGTTCACCGGGCTACCATGGGTGAGGTGCCCGCCCTGGGAAAGATTCATGCCCAGGTAGGTGTCCCCCGGCTCGAGGGCATCGAAATAGACCGCCATGTTGGCCTGCGCCCCGGAATGGGGCTGCACATTGGCATGCTCGGCCCCGAAAAGCTTCTTGGCCCTGCGGATGGCCAGGATTTCGGCCTCGTCCACGTGGGCGCAACCGCCGTAGTAACGACGCCCCGGAAGCCCCTCCGCGTACTTGTTGGTCATCATCGAGCCCATCGCCTCGAGCACGGCGGCGCTGACGTAGTTCTCCGAAGCTATCAGTTCAATCCCGTTGGACTGCCGTTCTATCTCTCGTTCGATCGCGGCGGCGATTTCGGGATCGACATCGCGCAACGTTGCCATGACATCTCCTTGTGAGGTTATTGTGGAGGTTCGCCGGCTGCTTCGAGGGCGGCAATCAAGTCGAGACGCCGTTGATGACGGCCCCCGGTGAACCGTGCTTCCAGGAATACGCGAACGACGGAAAGGGCGAGTTCTACACCGATCACCCGACCGCCCAGGGTCAGGACGTTGAGGTCGTTGTGTTCGACCGCGGCTCGAGCCGAGTACGCGTCGTGGACGACGGATGCGCGGACTCCGACGATCTTGTTGGCGGCGATGGCCATGCCGATCCCGGTGCCGCAGACGAGAATGCCACGGTCGGCCCGGCCGGACGATACGGCTCGAGCGACTCGCTCGGCGAAGACCGGGTAGTCCACGGACGCCTCCCCGAAGGTGCCGATGTCGGCCAATTCGTGGTCGCCGCCTATCCGGTCCGCAATGGCGGCCTTCAACGGAAACCCGGCGTGGTCGCTGCCGAGCGCGATCTTCATCACGAAACCCTTCCCATGACGAGCACGGCGTTGTTGCCGCCGAACCCGAACGAATTGCTCAAAGCGTACTCGACTTTCCCTTTCCGCGCAACGTTCGGAACGTAGTCCAGGTCGCATTCCGGGTCCGGGTGGTCATAGTTGATGGTGGGAGGCACCGCACCGTCCCACACGGCAAGCGCACACACGGCAGCCTCGAGCGCGCTGCCGGCACCCAGCATGTGACCCACCATGGACTTGACGGAACTGATCCAGACCCGCCGGGCATGATGCCCGAATGCCCGCTTGACAGCCCGGGTCTCGACCACGTCGTTGTACCGGGTCGCGGTTCCGTGCGCGCTGATGTAGTCCACCGAAGCGGGCTCGAGCGACGCCTCGACGAGGGCTTCGCGCATGCACCTCGATGCCCCGTCCCCGCCGGGCTCGGGCACCGTGATGTGGTAGGCGTCGGTGGTGGCCCCGTAGCCGAGAAGTTCGCAGTAGATCCGCGCACCGCGCGCTCGAGCCTGTGCCATGTTCTCGAGCACCAGCACGGCCGCGCCCTCGGAAAGCACGAACCCGGTCCGATCCCGCTCGAAAGGACGACAGGCCCCGGACGGTGAACCTCGCCACCTGGCGAGCGCGCGCATGGTACCGAATCCGGCCAGCGCGGTCCTCGTCAAAGGCGCTTCGCTCCCACCGGCAAGCATGGTATCTGTCCGCCCAAGCTTGATCAGCCGAAACGCTTCCCCGATGGCGTGCGCGCCGGACGCACAGGCAGCGGCATGGCCCATCGCCGGTCCCTTCAGCCCGAAACGAATGGCGACCTGGCCCGAGGCGAGGTTGATGAGCATGCGTGGAACAGCGGCCGGCGCAACGCGACGGTATCCCCCGGCCTGGAAAGCGTCCATGGACGTTTCGATAGTCTGCAATCCGCCCACACCGGAACCGATGTACACGCCCGCGCGCTCCGACATCGACGGGGTGATCTCCAGGACGGCGTCCTCGAGAGCGAGGGACGACGCCGCCACGGCGAACTGGATGAACCGATCCGCCCGCCTCAGATCCTTCCGCGAGAAATAATGCTCCGGAACGAATGCCCTGACCTCTCCCGCAACATCGGTAGGAAGGCCATCGCACTGGAAAGAGACGATGCGGTCGATCCCGGAGCGACCCTCGAGGAGGTTGGTCCAGTTGCGGGCCCGTCCCATCCCAAGTGGGCTGATCATACCCACACCGGTCACGGCGACCTTGTGCACGACCCACCTCTCGACAGCGAACTATCCGACTATGCTGCTATGCGGCCGGTTGGACGTTTCGGGCGATGTAGTTGATCGCATCCTGCACGGTGCGGATTCTCTCGGCCTCGTCGTCGGGAATCTCCAGGTTGAACGTCTCCTCCATGGCCATCACGAGTTCGACGATGTCGAGCGAATCCGCGCCGAGATCTTCGGTGAACGAGGCGTCGTTCGACACGTCTGCCAGGTCGACCTGCAACTGGCTCGAGATGACCTGCTTCACCTGGCTTTCCATGCTGTCACTCATGCCGTCTCCTGCTGTGAAGTGGGGTGTTGGACACCCTGTGGCGCCGTCCGTGTGGGGCGACCCGAGGACCGGGAGAGTTCCTCCCGGTAGTTGTGCCGCCAACCTGCTCGAGACGCGCCGAATCGGGTTCGAGTCGTTCTCCGCCACGCCCGTGGCAGGCCGCTGCACAGGTGTCTGCGTCGCGGCCCTCGATCGGCGCGTTGCTGTGGCTGCGCCGGGTGAGCGACCTGGGCCGAGGTGCTGACAATCGTCGTTGGACCGGAGCCAGGCCTTGGCCGGCCGGGCTGCTCGCCGCCGTTGCCGCCTGCCATGTCATCGGCTAGAAGGTGCCTCGCCCCAAGACATTTCGTCCCTTGAAATAGCCGCATTTCATGCAGGTGCGGTGCATGAGCTTGGGCTCTCCACACTGGGGACAGGTCTCGATGGCGTGGTTGACCGCCAGCGCATCATGGGAACGGCGCATGTTTCTTTTCGATTTCGATGTCTTCTGCTTGGGTACTGCCACGGTTCTACTCCTTGAGGTATTCTGGCGCCCGCGGTTCGGGAGTTGCAAGCGGCGTCGTCAGTTCAGGAGAGCTTCAGTTTTCGAAGCGGGTCCCAACGTGCGTCGATCGTCGCTCCTGTGCAGCGACAGGGTTCGTGGTTGAGGTCCGCGCCGCAACCTTGACAAATCCCGCGGCAGTCGGCTCGACAGAGCGGCTTGGCCGGAAGTGCAAGGGCGATCTGCTCCTGCAAGAGCGCATCGACGTCGACCCCCGTGCCATCGAGAAACCCGTAGTCCAGAGCTTCCGATGTGAGTTCGATATCGGTCACGCCGGGCGAGACGGCATCGGTCGCGGGCGAGCAGAGGAAGAACTGGAACCTGTCATCGATGGGCAGGTTCACGTCCGCGAGGCACCTCGAGCATGCCACGTGGACCTGCCCGGAGATTTCCCCTGCCACGTCGATGAGGTCGCCTGTGCGAACCAGGCGTGCCGTGAATCTGATCGCCGCGGTCGCTGCCTCTAGTCCGAGCGCCTTCGCGGCGGCCCGCACTTCCTGGGACGTGCTGCCCAGGTCGAGGGCCAACCCGATTGCGGGAATGTCATCTATTTGAATTTTCAACGTTTTTCTTGCTGTCCCATCGCGTTTCCAGGATGGAGTAGTATAAACCGGCTTCCTGTCATGTCAAGGCAAAAAACCGGCGGCGGTAGCCGTGGCGTTCGCCGCTCATCCTCCGGGCCCCCACCAGCAGTATTCTCCACGGCAGGCAGGCCGCGTTGCGCCTCCGAACCAACGTGTCCAATCAGGTGCCCGTTGTCCGAACAAGAAGGGGTGGATACGCAGTCCAGGCGTCGCGCTGCGCGCTAGCGGGAGGATCGGTTTGAGCCCGGGTCCCCGGGCGGGCTCGAGCGGTGCCGGCCCGTCCCAGAACGGAGCGGGTGTCAGAAGTACAGGCCGTATCCGGCGTCGCTCAGGCAGGCAAGGTATGTGTCGTTGCACGCGGTGGCGGCACCGTAGTCGTAGGATCCCGTTCCACACGCGCAGTTGTAGTAGTCGGCGACGCAGTTCAGGACCGGCTCGCAGGCATTCTCCGTGCCGGCCTCTTCGCAGGCGTCGACGGCGTCGGCGAGGGAGCAGATCAGGGTCTCGCAAGGGTCTGTGCTGTTGGGGTCGCAATCGTCGATCATGCCGGGGACGTCTTCGGAGGAGATCTCCCCGCCGGTTCCGCTGGTGGCGTCGTCATCGTCATCCGTGCTGGTGCCGCACGCGGTCCAGGCAAGGAGACTGGCGGCGGCGATGATCCAGGTTGTCGTTGCGTTGAGTCGCATGGTCGGTCCTGTTCGGTGTTTCGGGTTCTTGGAGGGCTATTCGGCTGCAACGGCCTGTTCGGCGGCCCTGGCCAGGGATGATACCACGTCTTCGAGCCAACGCAAAGCCGCTTGCCTGGCGCTCGAGGGCAGGGCGGGCACGACCTGCAGGTAGTCGCCCGGTGCCGCGTGCTTGGCGAGTACCTCGAGCAGCGTGTCCCTGTCGCGCTCGCTACCGGAGAAGGCGGCGAATTGCGAGAGGGTTTCCCGGAGGGTGGGCCACCGCTCGAGCAGGCGTCGCTGGAAAGCGAGGGTTCGCGAGGGTGCCCCGCCGGCCTGGAGGCGCTCGAGGGATTCCGGCACGAGGCTGACCATGCGGCCGATCTGCTTGATACGTTCTTCGATGCCGGCCTCGACGGTTTTCCTGGCCTCATCGTAGAGCAGGGTGCGTTCCGGACCGGCGAACAGGGGTCGAACGTGGCGGTACCACTGCCACAGAGCGGCCAGGTTGCCGATGTATCGGAAGGTCTTGCGCAGTTTCGCGGGCAGGCCGGCCAGCACCTTGGGATCGAAGTCCATCTCCATCTGGATGGGCTTCTCCGAGAGTTGGAAACGCCCTTCCTTCACGTCCCGCCGGTAGACCGCTCCCGGCCCGAGGAAGGCGCCGAATCCCACGCGCATGGGGCCGACGGACGCTGCAAGTCCGCCGAGGAAGATGCGGGGCTGGTCCAGGAGCACGCCTCGAGGGACGTCCCCGAACAGGGACGGGGTGACCTTGTCGCCTCGAGGCGTGAAGTTGAAGTGGATGTAGCCGGACCCGACCTCGCTGTGGTCCTTGCGCCCTGTCCCCCCTGCCATCAGGCAGTCGCAGAAGTTGATGAGACTTCCCAGTGTGACGTAGGGAAACAGGATGGTCTGCTTGAGTCCGACGCAGTGGGCGGCACTCGCCCGTTCCTCGAACAGCGTCCCCTCCCTGACGTGTGCGCCGGAGCGGGTGTTGGCACCGTCGAGCATGGTGACTCCGCGGTAGAATCCGCCGTCGAGTATGACGTTCGGGCCGAGCACGCAGTCCTCGAGGGCCACCGGCGCCTCGCGCCCGAGCACGACGTGGGGGCCGATGGACGTGCGTGCGCCGGAGATCCGTGTCCGGGCGTGCAGCGTCACGGTCGGGTGGATACGCTCGATGTCGACATCGTCCGCGATTTCGATGGACTCCGGGCACGGGCAGACAACGCCCCTGTCCAGCAGTGCGGCGATTCGCCGACGGTGTGCCCTGATCCGGTTGACGGCCTCGACGTTCGCACACAGACTGAGAATGTCATCCATACAGACCCCCTGGCTGGTGGTAGCCGCTCCCGCTTGGTTCGATGCGAGTATGGTGTCACCGGCTCCGGGAGGTCGTCAACCAGAGAACGGCGCAGGGAATCCTTGACGTCTTACTACAAACAGGCTAACCTGTCGTTTTGAAAGGACAGTCAGGCTGCCAACCGATACGAGGCGAACGATGCGAGCAATGCCGACATATTCGAGATACTCGAGATGGCCCCTGTTCCTGCTCCTTGCCAGCATGCTTGCGGCGACCGGGGCAGGCTGCAACGGCTCATCGTCGGGCGACGATGATGCCACGAGCGTCGTTCCGGGCGACGACGACACATCGGCCACGCCCGGAGACGACGACGCGACCGGGGACGATGACGCCACGGGAGACGACGACACGACCGAGCCGCCCCAGCCGACGCCGCCCCCGAACATGCTCGACGCCGGCAACTGGTACGTGCCGACCCGGGATCGTATCGTCGAATTCGCAGAGATGAACGGCGGTGGGGGGGGCGACGGGCTGCCGGTGGCCGTGGTCGCGTGGGAGGACACGTCGATTTTCGGCAGCATCGCCGAGGCGATGTTCCGCTACCAGTTGTTCAACCTGCTGTTTCAGATCGAGCCGGGCTTGATGGAAGACCTCGTGCCGGCGTCGGCGGGCGAGGACTACGACGCGCCGGCTACGGTCACGAACCTGACCGAGGATTACGGGAGCGTGGCGATCGCGGACCTGCAGAGCGACATTCTCCTGGACTACGAAGTCCTGTACTACCAGGCGGAGACCCTGGGTTGCTCGAGCGGGGAGGATCAAGGAGGTCCGAGGGGCAGGGCCGAGGGCGATTGCATTCCCATGGAGCAGCTCGTGACGACCGATTCCTACAAGGACTTCGTCGCCAAGTTCATCTACCTGTACGAAGGCCTCAAGGCCCACCCGGATGTCGGCCCGGACTACACGGCGCCCATGATTGCCCGGCTGCTCGGGGGCTACGCCGAGGGCGTCGTGGAGACCATGGCGCGGGCGGCGTTCGACGAGGAGCAATCGATGCCGCTCGAGACGATCACGCTGACCAGTCCCAACGTTGGGGTCGTCGGAACGGTTTCGGCGACTTACCGGCGAGGCATTCGCACCATTCCCGAAATGGAAGACCTCTTCAACTACCTCCGCAGGGCCGGGTTCGACCTGTGGGTCGTCACGACAGCGGCGCAACCCCTCGTTGCGGCCGTGGCCAACACGCTCGACGCCAACTACCTCGTGCCTTCTGAGCGGGTGATCGGGATCGAGTTGGAGGTGGGGCGAGGGGCCAATCCCAAGCTGACCACCGTCCTCAAGGTGGGCGAGCCCATAACCTACGGGCCGGGAAAGGTGGATGCGATCAATCAGAAGATAGGGAGGTCCCCCATGTTCGTGGTTGGGGCGACCGCCGCCGACTACGAGATGCTCACCACGTTCGCCACCCAGGCGCTGCAGGTGGTCGTGAACCACAACCAACCCTGTCCCATCAGCCAGCTCTATGCGCTCGTCGCCACCGACAATCCCTACCGGGGCGAGTACATTCTGCAAGGAGTCGACGAGAACACCGGACTCTTTCGCCCTGCCCAGGAGTCCATTTCGCTCGGCGAATCCTCCCCCACCGCGCTCCCCACCGACACGAACTGCCCGTAGCCGAAAACAGGCTTTCCTTCGCAATGAGAACGCGGTATTATCGCGGCGATCGAGTTGACCGGAAGTGGGGCGCGTCCCTGAATGTGGAGTGTGCGAAGATGAAGAATCGGTGCGGGTTTCTGGTGCTGGCGGTGGTGCTGTCGTTTCCTCTTGGTGGCTGTAGGCGGGTGGCGCAGGTGCTCCTCAGCGGTGACGACGATGTCAGCCCTTTCCTGAGCGGGCAGTCGTGCCCGAACATCCAGGCGGAACTCCTCCCCGACTATGACCCGTGCGATGGTGTGACGTGCGATGGCCACGGGACCTGCGAGGTCCAGGGAGATGTCGGTGCCTGTGCGTGTGACGAAGGGTACGAATCCCGCGGATATCACTGCTGGGCGCCGGCCGCCGAAGCCCGGACCTGGACCATCATGGTCTACATGAGCGCTGACAACAACCTCGAGGAATTCGGCATGGACGACCTGGCGGAGATGATGGATGTGGGGTCGTCCGGCGATGTCAACATCATCGTTCTCGCGGACAGGAGTTCCGAGTACGTCGTGGAGGATGTCGGCGGTATCGGCGACTGGACGACGGCCAAGCTGCTGCGCGTGGAGAACGGCGCCCTGACCGAACTGGATGACCTTGGGGAGCTGGACATGGGCGACCCTTCGGTCCTGGCCGACTTCATCGAGTTCGCCATCACCTCCTACCCGGCCGACCGGTACATGATCGACTTCTGGAACCACGGTGGGGCCTGGTACGGCTTCGGCTGGGACGAGGGAGATGGCAATGACGCATTGCCGCTCAACGAGATTGCTCTGGGCCTCGAGGACGGTCTTGCCGCGGCAGGTGTGGACCATGTCGACGTCATCGGGTTCGACGCCTGCTTGATGGCCACCTTGGCGGTCGCCCAGACCGTGGCGCCCTTCGCGCAGTACTTGGTCGCCTCGGAAGAGCTGGAACCCGGTCACGGATGGAACTACGCCGCGTTCCAGGCCGTGGTCGATGACCCGGCGATCGACGGGGCAACCCTGGGCGAAGCCATCGTGGAGGGGTTCGTGGAGCAGGCCGAGGCCTACGGCACGGACAACGACATCACCCTCTCGGTGATAGATCTGACCCGGATCAACGGGCTCTATCCCGCCCTGTACGACGGGATCGAGATCCTGTTGGGCAACGTCGGCGAATATACATCGGACATCGTGAACGCGCTCAGGGATGCACCCGCCTACGGCGCCATGGTCGACCCTCGCCAATCCTACCACTCCGTGGATTTCTGGACGCTCCACGACGGGATAGCGGCCCAGGTCGCTGACTTCGAATCCGCCTACGCACGGCTGGAGGCCGCCCTCGAGGACATGGTACTCACCAACCACGCCGGTCCGGGCCTCGAGGGCTCGAACGGGATCGCCGTCTACTTTCCCAGGCAATGCACCTACTACGACGACGCCTACGACGACGTCGCAGGGATGGGCATCTGGCGCGCCTTCATCAAGGGCTTCTGGTCCGACGCCTCCGACGACGTGACCGGCCCCGAGTTCCTCAACGACGGCCACATCGCGGACCTGCTCTTCGAAGATGACAACTGGATGCAGGTCTATGGCCGGCTGGACCCCGCCACCGTCGATCACCTCTACTACACCGGCTTCTTCTTCTCCGCCGACACCGGCGAGGTCGAAATCATCATGGGTGAAGAGGCCGCGGACTACGACCCGGACCTGAACGTGGTGTCCGCGCGCTGGGATACCTCCGCGGTCACCGTGTCCCAGGACGGCGTGGAAAGCAGTTACGCCTACTATCGCCTCATCCCGTCGTCGGAAGACGGGTTGCTCGAGCTGACCATCCCGTTCGCCTACTTTGAACAGGGGGCGGACGCCGATGTCACCGGCTGGGTGGACTGGCAGATCCTCGTGGACGCATCCAGTGGCGAACCGATCGGCGACACCTTCTTCCTTTATGGTTTCGAAGACGAGGAGGCCCAGGGCGTCGGCGAACTCGTCCCGGTGGAAGGCGCCGAGTTCGTACCCGTCGTCTACGTCCTGGATGTCGACAACCCCGATGACTCGGGATGGTACCTCTTCGACGTAGACCCCTTCAGTGCCACCGAGCCCCTCGAGTTCGGGTTCGCCTACCTGCCCGACGACGTGGATTTCTGGCTCTACCTCAGCGCCGAGGACGTCGCGGGCAACATGGACCTGGTGTGGGTCTTCGTGGAAAACAACTGAGCCCCCTCGAGGTCGGCGGAAACGTCCGAACCCGGGCGTTGCCGAACCCGTGGCATGGCGCATTCGCCCGGTGAGCGTGCGCCTCGAGGCGATCGAGGACGTCGCTCCCCCGGCTGGAGGCAGCGGACGTGAAGAGATTCCTGGCATGTGCAGCGATCGCGTGGTTGTGGGCATGGGGCTGCAAAATTGATGGTCACACAGCGAAGCACGACAGCGGAGCCGGCGACGGGGCTGCTTCGCCCGTGATGAACGCGGAACCCCAAGAGGAGGGTGGCTCCGTGGAGGGCGGCACGACTACCACGGGGGCGTCAGGCGCCGCAGCAGAGGCCCCGGCGTTCGTCGAGGAACCGCCATCCGGCCCGGGGGCAGGCGCCGCGAGCGAAGCCGGTCAGGGCATGCCGGCCGACGAGCGTGGTTCCGAAAAAGAAACGGCCTCCGCGAGCGCCACCTCCGTGCGGATTCGTTCCACAGTCTCCGGCTGCCTGGCCCAGGCCGGATCGTCTCGAGGGACCACGGCCCGTTCACCTTCCCGTGGCCCGTCCCCCGGCGGGCGAGATCAGCCGGACAGCTTCCAGGTGACCGGCCAGGCAGGAAATGTCCTCATCGAACAGTCGTTCGGCCACGCCTGCTGCCTCGAAGCGACAACCACGGCGGTGCTCGACGGCACGGCGCTCGTGGTCACCACGGAACTGACCGGCGACCCTTGCCGCTGCCTCTGCGCTTCGACGATCCGGTCGAGCATCCCTCTCGATCCCGGGACCTACACCGTGAAAATCGTGCATCGGCGGGACGGGGAAGCGAAAGAACGCCATGTCGAACGCGCCGTCGTGCGGTAGTTCCGTTGGGGGGCCAGTCGGATGATTCCCCGGGACCGACCCTGCTGGCAAGTGGTCGCCGGGCCAGCTACTCGTGGTAGACCGTGTCCAGCAGGCAGGCGTCGTAGGTCTGGCCGCATGGTTGCGCGGCGTCGGCATCGAATTCGTCGTCCGGGCACATACAACGGTAGTAGGCGTCGGCGCACTCGAGGACCGTCTCGCAGAGGCTGGAACCGCTCGTGTCCTGGCATGAACTCACCGTAGTGGCCACGGAGCAAATGATGCGTTCACACGGGTCCGGGCTCAAAGGGTCGCACGTCTCGACCTTGTCTTCCAGCGTGTCCCATCCCCCGGATTCGTCGGGGGCCGGCTCGAGCGTGGCGGCAGTGCACGCCCCGGCCAGGAGTGAAACCAGCGCGATCGCCGTGCGCTCCAGGGATGGTCGTTTCAGCGCGAGTCTCGTCGTGAGGCTTCGCAACGTCTCCTCCGGAATTGCGTACAACCTATTAACATAGCATTTTTCTTCAGACGTGTTTCGGTCTGACATGTCGAGGAGCAGCGCGCCGCGTCCCTGAATGCTACAGCTTGTCGTCGAGTTTCGAAAGGAGGGCGCGAAGCTCCGCAAGGGACATCTCCCGCAACGTTTCCCGGGGCGTCACCACCATCTTGAGCACCCGTTGGCAGGCACGGATCTCTCCGATGAGTTCCCCTTTCTGGAGCCCTTCCTGTCGCCCTTCCTGTCGCCCTTTCTGGAGCCCTTTCTGGAGCCCTTCCTGCAGCCCCTCCTGGAGCCCCTTTTGTCGCCCGATGGCAATGAGTTCCTGGCCGGCAACCGTCTTGTCCAACGAGGTCAGTTGCAGCATTTCTTCTACCTCCTTCAGCCCCATGGTCGCGAACCGTTGCAACACGGCGTATTGCAACAGCTCTATCCAGAATCTACGATCTTTTGCGGAAAGATTCAAGGCATCCAACGCCTCACGCCACCGAGGCGCACGCTCCTTCAGCGCCTCGGCGTCCTTCAGAACCAAAGGCTCCAGAACCACCAAAGGGGTCGGCCGGCCCCCAATCCCCTCCAGACACTCGGGGAGATAGGCACGCTTCAGGGGAAAAGCACTCCCCGCCAGTTCCGGCGGAGGACCCGGATCGAGATCCCGGTGCAGAAACAGGATCACCATCAGGAACGGCCTCGTGCTCCCAGGGTTCTGCTCACGCCAGGTCGCCACCTGCCGAAAACAGCGCCAGTAGATGGACGGGTCCTTGTACCCCTGGAACTCGACGAACAGGTCCGGACCCTTCCCGTGGCAGGCCACGAACAGGCCGTCGATCCGCTTC
>JAJRTE010000001.1 GCA_024278455.1 Myxococcota bacterium | reverse complement strand
CGGCCAACGGTCGCGTCGCGGCGGCCGACCTGGCGCGTATCCAGGCCTGCTTCTCCCGTGTCGCCCCGCTGATCGAGACCTTTCCGTCGTCGATCCGAGCACTGTCCGCACTGACCGGCCACCGCCCCAGTCGCCTGGCGCACGCGCTCGCCCAACGATTGGTCGCAGGAAGATCGCGTAACCGGCAGACACCAGCCGCCAGGCGCAGGCACCTGCAGGCCGCTGCCAGGGCGCTTCTCGCCGATGCTGGCAAGATGGACCGGTACCCCCCTCTCGCCGCGCTCATCGACTTCGAACACTGGTCGGCCTTGCCGGGAACACGCTTCCGGGAACGCAAAGGCGTGCCGTACCGCGTCGCGGACATCAACGCCTGCGTTCCGCAGCTCAATCCAGGGCAACGGCTGGCGAGCTTTCCTTTCGATGTCCTTGCGCTCGATGCCGGAGACAGCCTCGAGTCGGCTGCCGTACACCGAACGCACCTCCTCCGCCGCCGACACCGGGCCGGCCATGTCACCGTTCTTCGTGTCGGCGACCACTGGAAGACCTTGCTTGATCATGTCGACGGAAGAAGAACCGTCGGCGACATCACGGATAGCGTGTGTCCGCCCGGCCGGCGGGCGCGACTGACGGCGATCGAGGTGCGGGAAACCATTTTGCGCCTTCTCGAGGCGAAGATCATCTACATCCGGGCGGTCCGGGACGACGAAGGGCCACTTCCAGGCCCCGGCAGGCGGCGGGTCGTGCCGTTCAGGCGCCAGGGACACCACCAGCGCGCGGAGGGTTGAAACATGGGAGACGACCCCATGGACCGGAACGCATTCGAACCTCGAGACAAGTGGGAAATCCTGGTCGAGGCACTGGCGTCGCCCGGGGGACCGGCTGACGTGTGCAGCAGGCGAGGTGTCTCGCTCGGCGAACTGCGCGCCTGGCTCAAGGTGGCGCGCAGAGCGGCCCTCGACGCCTTCGCCACCCCGGAATCCGAGCCGCTTTCCCGGCGCCCACTCCCACCGAACGCTGCCAGACGCCCACGCCGGGGCCTTCAGGGACGATACCCGTTGCGCAAGCCGTTCGCACGGCCGGCGGCGGCACCAGGAGAAAACGCCGATACCGCTCGTGATGACGAAGACCAGGGGCCGGGCCGGCCGCAACCGACGAGTCCGCCCGACACCGGCGAACAAGAGCTGCACCCTGAACCGTCCACGGCCTGGTCCACCGAGGAGATCGACGCCGTCTTCTCCCGTACATCGCATGAACTTCGGGAACCGCTCCGCGGAATGCGTGCCATCGCCGGGTTCCTCCTCGACGACTACGGAGACCGACTGCCGGAGAAGGCTCACACCTACCTCCGGTCGCTCAATTCCATCGCAGAACGGATGCGGCAACAACTGCTGGGCCTCAGCGAATACGCCCGCTGCACGCGATCCATCACCCAACTGAGACCCTGCGCACTGGCTGACGTGCTCCGGCAGGTCAGGACCTCGCTCAGGCCATTCGTCACCGAGCAGAACGGAACCGTCGTGATCGACTCGCGCCTGCCGGTCGTCCTGGGCGATCCCACGGCGCTGGTCCGGGCGTTCGAACACCTCATCCGAAACAGTGTCACCTATTGCAACGACCCGTCTCCGAAGGTCCAGGTCGTGGCCGCCGGCACCGAAGAGAGCGAGCGGATGGTCACGATCGAGGTGCGGGACAACGGGTTCGGGATCGATGCCCGATATCACGAATCCGTTTTCGGCCTCTTCTTCCGGCTGCACCGGTACGAGGCCTACCCCGGGGCGGGCGTCGGCCTCGCCGTCGTCCAGCGGATCATCCAGGCACACCAGGGCCGGATCACCATCGCGTCGAGCACCAACAGTGGCACCTGCTTCTCCGTGGCGTTGCTCCGGGCCCTGGAACCGTAGACGGCTCCAGGCAATGCCCCCAACATCCAGGTAGTCCTTGCATATTCCCCGCTCTACCGGTAACATGCCTGGTGGAAGTCACGACGATTGCGAATCCAGCCACTCCCGGCTCGGGCCGCCTCCCCCCGGTCGCTGACGCTCCGGGGACGTATCGACCGGCCCGCAATGTGAATGCGCCCCATGGATGTACACACGCTGCCTGTCCGTTCCTTGCTCGCCGCCCTGATCGTGGCTGCTGGACCTGCCTTCCTCTCCGGTTGTCGCTTCATCAACACCCACTCGGCGAAGCCTCCCGCGCAGGACTCGAGGACCATCACGTTCCAGCCCGAGGCCGATATCGACTACCGGTTCACCGATGTCATTTTCCTCCCGGATGATCTCATCTCGAATCCCTCCGGCCTTGCTTTCGGCGGCCGGCTCGAGGACGGTCGCCTCCTGCTGTGGACCGTGTGCGACGGGAGCGCGATCACTCGAGACCGGATAGACCCGAGCCGTGTCGTGGTCAAGCTCATCCTGAGTCCGGACGGCCGGACGCTGAGAGACGTGGTGCCGTTGACCCTCGATCAGGCGATTCGCCCTTGCGACCTGGAGGCCATCGCCGTCGATCCAGCGGACGGCAACCTGGTCATCGGCGACGAACGTGTGGCTCGAGAGCCGGACTGCGGGGGTACCGGCCCGGAGGGGCAGGCCAGGTCCATCCTGTTCAAGATCACCCCCGAGGGCGAACGGGCCGGCGGCCCGTGGGATACCCCTATCGTCAACAATGGTAACAATGGTATCGAGGCGATAGCGGCCCGGTCCGAGACCGACGGCACCCACATCTTCGTGTTCGAGGAACGCAAGCGTGGCAAGGTTCCGGTGGTGCTCGAGTACCTGCTTTCACCCGCCTCGCCCGAAAAGCTGGCCATCCTTCGCACGTTCCGGATCGGTCTTCCCGTCAACGCCACGCAGACCGGGGCCACGTTCCGGAACACGGACGGCCGGCTGCTCCTGCTCGACCGCAACAAGGGCGAACTGCTCGAGGTGGACCTGGACGGGTGCCCTGGAGGCGACACGGTCCTGTGCATGAGGTCGGCGTCATTCGAAGCCCTGATCGAGCAAGAACTCGGGCTGGAGGGGGTACAGACGGACACCAATCGATTCGGCCTCGCCGAGGGCATCGCCGAAGACGACCGCGGCAACCTCTACATGGTGCTGGACAACAACAGCAGGCCCTACTTCTACGGCGACCGGACACCACGAATGATCCGGTTCGAGCCCGTGGTTCGCCAGGCGGACTGACCCCTTCTCGAACGACAAGGTGGCGTGAAGCGCGATCACCGAACGGCACGGCGGTGCATGGCGCCCGTCCGGACGGCGGCGGGCGGGAGAATGTGGGCCTGGATCCGTCGGGACGGCAACAGCAGCGGGGGGGTGCCGGGCGGGCGGAGCCGATGCACGGGCCGTTCAAGGGTGACAGGCACGGATCGACGATCGACTTGGGGCTTGGGGGAGAGACCGGAGGAGAGGGGGACTACAGCACCAATTCGGATCGATAGGTCCTGAGCATGTCGTTCATGCGGCTGCACTGGCCGGCGGTGAACTCGTCCATGCAGGAATCGAGGGAGTAGTCCATGTAGTTGTGGACTGGGTCCATTCCCGGTGCCCTGCAGGTGTCCTTGGTCTGGGGGCACCCGGCGGTGGACGTACCCTCGGCCGGCGTGTCGCGGACATAGTCGTTGCGGAACGAGCAGCCACCCTGGAAGGTGTGGTACAGGCCTACCCAGTGGCCGACTTCGTGCGTTCCGGTGTCGCCCTCGTTGTAGGGGGCCGCGGACCCGCCGGGCAGGGATTCGTTGAGGATGACCACGCCGTCCACATCGGGGTCGTTGTCCAGAGCCCACGGGAAGGTCGCCCACCCGAGCAGGCCGCCGCCGAGGCTCGCGGTGTAGAGGTTCAGGTTGTGGTACGGATCCACCTGGTATCGCGACTTGCACTGCCGCTCGTTGGACATGCGGTAGCAATCGTCATCCTGGTGCCGCTGGATGTCCGCGAGGGTGAACGTGACGCCGCACCCGGCGTATGCGTCGTTGAACACCCGGAGCTGGGCTTGAACCTGGGTGTCGGAAACGTCACCGATCGTCCCGGCGTCGTTCATCATGATGTGGAATACGACAGGGACTTCGAACTGGGCCGCGGCTCCATCGGTGCGCATGAGCGATTGCAAGGCATTCTCGACGGCCTCCGCTTCGGCCTCGCCTAGATCCCGGGTGCCACACCGGGCACCGGAGTCCGTAAAGGCCTGGTGGCTCTCGAACCAGGTGTCTCCGATGACGAAACCTCGTTCCTG
>JAJRTE010000315.1 GCA_024278455.1 Myxococcota bacterium | reverse complement strand
GTGCTCGTGCTCGTACTCGTGCTCGTGCTCGTGCTCGCGCCCCGCCTGCTCCGTTGCGCCACCACGCGGCTGGAAGCCGCGTCCACGTCGCTTCGTCCCCCCGGGTCCGCCCGGCCCGTGACGCAACTGCCCGTGCTCGTGCCCCTCCTCGTGCTCGCATACCTGCCCCTCCTCGTGCTCGTGCCCCTCCCCGTGCTCGTACTCGTGCTCGTGCTCGTACTCGTGCTCGTGCTCGCATACCTGCCCCTCCTCGTGCTCGCATACCTGCCCCTCCCCGTGCTCGTGCTCGCGCCCCTCCTGCTCCGTTGCGCCACCACGCGGCTGGAAGCCGCGTCCACGTCGCTTCGTCCCCCCGGGTCGGATCCGGTTGCGAGTCATCCTGTAGACATGAGACCCATTAGAGTTGTATCGTTGTCACGTCTGAACAGGGAACGCCAGAAAGGAAACCGTGTTTCCTGCAAGGGAGGCATCCGTGAGCTATGATATCGAGGATTTCCAGGTACCGAGTCTCGGTGGGGTATCCCTCCGGCTTTTCGCGGAGCTGCTCGAAAACCCTGTCGCGAGAGCGGCGATGTTGCCCCCGCTGCTGCGCTCCTTTGGCGTGGCCACCTTTCGCGCCCGGGAGTTGAGCGAGCCACCGTCGCCGGTTCCCCTTTTTCCGGATGCGGGCGTGCGGGACTCGGGCGAGAGCGGAACGCAGGCGCTTGCGGCGTTTCTACATTCAGCGTGGTGGCAGGAAGCGGACGCTGGCATGGAAGGAGTGCGTCCTCCCGGGGTGCTCGAGTTCGCCGCCGCATACCGGGATGGCTCGGCGACCCCGGAACAGGTGGCGCAGGCGGTTGTGGAAGCTGTGACCGACTCCAACCAGGGCCGTTCTGCACTGCGGGCCGTCACGGTGTGCGACGCCGATGACCTCATGGCACAAGCACGGGCGTCCACGAAGCGTTTTCTGGCCGGCGAGCCTCTGGGGATCCTGGACGGTGTGCCGGTGGGTGTCAAGGACGAGCTGGACATGGCACCCTACCCCACCTCGGTGGGGACGTCTTTTCTCGGCGAGTCGCCTGTGGCGGAGGACGCCGCGTCGGTGAGCCGCCTGCGGTCCGCCGGAGCGCTGCTCATCGGGAAGACGAACATGCACGAGATAGGTATCGGCGTGACCGGAGTCAACGCGCACCACGGAACGGCGAGGAATCCCTACGACGTGGGGCGGATCACCGGGGGGTCTTCGAGCGGATCCGCAGCAGCCGTGGCTGCCGGGTTATGCGTGCTCGCCCTGGGCGCCGATGGCGGCGGTTCCATCCGGATTCCCGCCGCGTTGTGTGGTGTCGTCGGTCTGAAGCCGACGTTCGGACGTGTCAGCGAAATCGGCGCGTTCCCTCTCTGCTGGTCGATGGGGCACATCGGGCCGATAGCATGGCGAGCGAGAGACGTGGCCCTGGCCTACGCCGCGATGGCCGGTGTGGATGAGAGAGACCACTGGACCTTGAGACAACCCCCGGTTCGGCTGCCCGGCGGGGACGGCGACGACCTGGCGGGCATCCGCCTGGGCATTTTCCGCCCCTGGTTCGACCATGGCCGTCCGGCCCAGGTGCAGGTGTGCCGGCGACTCGTGGAGACGCTGGAGGAGCGAGGAGCCCGCGTGGTCGAGGTGGACATTCCGGACCTGGACGCCACGCGGCTGGCCCACGTGATAACCATATTTGTCGAAATGGCGACTTCCCTGCGCCACGCCTGCGAAACGAGACGCCGGGCCTTCGGACTCGACACGAGGGTGAATCTCGCCATCGCCCAGGCGTTTTCTGGTGCGGACTACGTTCACGCCCAGCGCATGCGCACCAGGGCCGTGAACCACCTTGCCGGCGTATTCGAGCGGGTCGACGCCATCGTGACACCGGCGGCGCCGGTGCCGGCGCCTCTCATTCCGGAGTCGGACCTGCCACAGGGACGGTCGGACCTTGCCACCACGACGGCGCTCATGCGGTACATGTTTCCGGCCAACCTGACGGGGTTTCCGGCCATCACGTTTCCGGCGGGATATGACGAGGCGGGGCTACCGGTCGGTATCCACCTGATGGGCAGGCCCTGGGAAGAGGATGTGCTGCTGAAGATCGCGCTGGTCGCGGATCGTCTCGTGGAAAGACGATTGCCCGGGCACCACTATCGGCTGCTCGAGCCACTCTCCCCGTGACGGTGGTCACGATTTCGCGAGATTGAGCCTGATGTCCGCGGGCGATGGGGTGGCCTCGATCGCGAGGTCCGGGTAGTCGGCGAGGCTCAGGCGCTTGCCCAGTTTCCCGTCCGGGGTCAGCAGCGCGACGATGGGCCTTTCCTTGCCTCTTGGTCCCTTTCCGTGGGCCACCACCACCGAGACGCGCCCATTCGAGAGCTTCAGGGGTGACCCCAGCGGAAGGGGCCCCTTGTAGTCCGCGAACAGGCGAGCCGGGCCTTTCTCCGCACCGGCTTCTCCCTTGAGCATTGCCTGGATCGCCTTTGGCGGGGCCATGGCCGGACGCTCCTCGGTCGCCGACGTCAGTTCGACATAGATTTCGCTGACAGCCAGCATCCTTCCCGGCACGCCGCCGGGCTTCCCCATCCGGGCGGCCCTGCAATCGTGGACGGCGAGCGTGAGCGGCATGGCCGCGTCGCCCAGTCCCGCAAACCGATAGAGAGGCTCCACGGCCGCGTCGGGATCCCTGGAACCAGACAGCCCGCCAAGCAGGGCGCCGAGGGCAAGCGTCATCAGCCCCATGGCCTCGAGACCCAGGTAGTAGCCGAAGCCGATGGCCTCGATCGCCGTGGATACCCGTTGTCGCGTGACGTCGACCGGCTTCTCGGGGTCACGAATGGCAGCAACGATCTGGTAGATGCCGCTGTTGGTCTTCATGGCATCGATGACGAGCTGCAACGTCCGCCGGACCAGCAGGAGCGACGGCGCGCGGCCGGCGTTGTGCTCGAAGTAGAGCCTGTCCACCAGGTCGAGCAGGCCGCCGTAGACGTAGATGGCGAGCTTGTCCGGCTGAAACCGGAAAGCGGACACCGATTGGCCGGAACTCTTGCTCAGGGTCAGCGTGCCGTACCCGGACGGGTTCAGGTGGCTCGAGCCGGTCCGGACGGTCTCACCCAGGTCCCTGGCGAACTGCTCGAGCTGCTCGGCGGTCATGCCCCGGAAGAAGACCAGTTCGCCGAGTTCGTGCTTGATGAGGAAGTCGGCCAGGCTCTTGGCGCGCTCGTAGGACTTGGCGTCGACTTTCAGCAGCTTGCCGTTCACGAAGAATTCTTCCTCGAGGAGCTGCAGTTTGATCTGTTCCCCGTTGGCTTCGGTGAAGTAGCCGTCGAGGGAGGCGAGGATGGACTCCATGACCCGCTTGATCGCGTCGTTGTTAGCGTCGTAGAGGGCCAGGGAACGCACCAGGCTGTGCACGCCGAAGATGAGTTCCATGGCAGTGGTCTGTGCCCTGGCGTCTGTCTGTTCTTCTATCATGCTGCACCCCCGGTACGGGAGAGACCGGCATCGATGGCCCGCTTCACCTTGCCCGGGATGTACCAGCGGCTCCGGACCTGTGCCAGCAGCTCACGGGCATGCTCTGTGCCGATCTTGCCCAGGGCTTCCACGGCCATCAACTGACGGTTGATGATGGAGCGATTCCGGAAGAGGTTCTTCTTGGCGAACAACTCCTTGAAGTGTCCCAGGGTGCGATCGTCCTGAAATCCGGCCAGCGTTTCGTAGAACGTCGCCTGCTCATCGGCGTCCCGTTGTTCGAAGGAGGGTTCGTCCATGGTCGAGATGATGGCCCAGGCGACTCGAGGCTCCCCGGATTCCTTGAGAATCTGGAGAGCGAGCAATCGATTCTCCTGGGAGGGGTCCTTGAGCGCTCGCCCCAGGCCGATACGGGCCGCCTCGGTATAGTGTCCCACGAGGGCCTTCAGCGCCGCGTGCCGGACAGACGTCAGTGCGCTGCCGAGCGTCCTGGCGATTGCTCCCATTGCGGGCTCGGTGCCGATACGGCCCAACGTCTCGATAGTGTCCAGGAGGACTTCCTCTTCTTCGCTGGACAGGCGCTTGCTATAGAAAGGTGTCAGGTCCACGCCTTCCGCGGTCAGCATCTCCTGGAGCTGCCGCTGTGCCTCTCCGGACGGCAGTTCCCCCAAGAGTGCTATCAGCCCTTCCTCGCCGCCCTTGACCAATCCCTTCAGAGCAGGTGTCAAGACGTCGGGAGCACGTTCGTACAGTCCGGCCAACCCTTTCATGCGTTCCGGGTCGAGAAAGGCTGCCTGCAGCACTCGTCCGAATTCCCCGCTCCGTTCTGCTGCCAGGCCTGCCAGCCGGAGCATTTCCGCCACGGCTTACACGTGCGCCTTCTTGACCAACGCATCGTACTGCCCGAGGATCAGGGGACTGGCCGGCTGGGACTCGCCCTCCCCCTTCTGGCGCTCCGACAGTTTCCGGGCGACCATGAAAAACTGCCGGTAGTCCTCCATGGACTGGAACGCGCCTGCCGCCCGGTTCGCCGCGTCGGCGAGCTTCGGCGACGGCTCGACCTTGGCCCTCGTCTCCTTCAGCCACAACAGGCTCTCCCCCGGCTTGAGCGCGCGCACGTCGTCCGGCGAGAGTGGCAACACCTCCTCGTCCTTCGATTGCGGGTTGACGCGCAGGCGATTCTCCCCGGCTGTCAGTACCGATCGCCCATCGCTCTCGACGTCCAGAATGCTCGAGAAGGTGTCTGCCACGTACAGGTGGACATGGGGCAGGTCGCGCTCCCACAGCAGGGTGACGAGGTCGTCTTCGCCGGGCTTGGGATCGGCCATGAGCACTTCGATTAGGGCCATGATTTCGTCGCGGTCCATGCCCTGCTGCAGGGTCAGCTCCCGCACGCCGTCGCAGAACAGGCGGAAGAGGTAAGGCTTACGCTTGTCGTCCGGGTTGAGTGGTGCGCCCTGGTGGACCAGTCCGAACGACGCCACCTTGACGGTCAAGGCCCCCTGCTCGGTAACGGCCTCGAGCCTGGGCATCAGGTCATCCAGCATGCGGTCGACGAGCTTGCCCTTGGACATGTAGAGCTGGCACGCCTTGAGCGCCTTGTCCAGCGCCATGAAGAACGCTTCCGCGGCGCCAAAGGGCGTTCCTTCGCCATCTGAAGCTGCCGTGTCTATCGGGGCGATGGTCATGGGGTCCTCCGCAATCGCACTGTCCTACGCCACGGGGTTGGCCAGATCCTCGATTCAGGCCACAAACTGCTCGCGCGCGCCCCACCGGCTCCGCCCGGGCCAGCCCGGCTCCGCCACGCCGGGGCTGCTTGCCATCCCGCGGATCGAAAATAGAAAACATTTTGGACAAAGTCAACCATCGCCGTCGAGGTATCGCTCGAGTTGGGAAGCGACGCAGAACGCCATGGCCTGGTAGCCTCGAGCAAAAAGATGGATTCCGTCGTCGTTGTAGAAGGGTTCGTCTGTGCTGGCTTCCGCGGACTGGATACAAGCGACCGTGTCCAGGAGCGGGACGTGGCGCCTGGCAGCCTCCTCCCGAAAGAGCGTATTCACCCTCGAGGTGATCGCGGGCAGGTTGGAGCGGGGTGCTTCGAGTGGAATGGGATAGGTGGTCACGAAGAGGTGGAAGGCGTGCGTGCGTGCCGCCGACACGGCCCGGTCGAGCCCCCCCGCGCTCAGCTCATTCCGGCACAAGGCGTCGTCGTGCCCGGTCCCAACCGGGGGCAACGACGAGGAATTCCGGCCGCTGTCTTCGCGGATGCGGGCCAGCAGGTTCCGCAAGAGCCGGTAGGTACGGGTGTAGGCCAACAGGTCTCGCAATGGCTCGGCGCGCGCGGCGGCCGGGGACTCGGTGAACATGCCGGGCAGGTGCGCGCAATCGTTGAACCCCGCCAGCAAGATCACGATGGGGCTGTCCATCGGGTTCGCCTCGAGATAGCCATCGAGGGCCCCGACAGCATCTCGCATCGTCTGCCCGGGGCGACCCAGGTTCAGCACACGGATGTGGCGGGACCGGATGGCCGGAAGCCGAGCGAGCTGCGCCGGGTAGCTTTGGTTCGTGTCCGCGCCAAGCCCGAACGTGACCGAATCCCCGGTGCAGATGAGGGTGCGTTCTCCTGCTCCGGCGACTCGAGGGGGTACCCACCGGGACTCGAAACCGCCCAGGATCCACAAGACGGCCTCCAGCAGCGCAAAGAACGCAACTACGGCGACAAGAACGAAACACAGGGATTTGACAGCGGCTCGAAGTCTCATGGAGCGCATTCTCGTATCAACGGCGGTCGGGCTGCCTGGCCGCGACGAGACCGGCCTTGTGGTCTTCGGCTGCCTGCACGCTCCGGCCGGCAGGCACTTGGCTTGCCCGGCCGGTCGCTTGCAACCGATTCACCTCCTCGAGCGCGTGCGCGGCGGCGGAAGACTCCTCTCGCAAGCGCTCGAGAAGGCGTGAGCTGGTTTCCCGACGGCTTCGAGCACTCGCGAGGTCGATCATGGCCTGCCTGGCGGCGGAGCCGATCTCGAGCAAGCGGGCGAGAAGGAGAGTGGATTGCGATTCCCAGGCCTCGACGGATTCCAGCGCCTGCCGGTGGGCGGCGAGTCCACTCTCGAGCTTCTCGAGTTCCTCGTCATCGACCGGTTCTCCGGCCCGCTTCAGGGTCTGTATCCTCTGGATACGCGCTTCGATCCGGGAGGCCGCTGTCGCTTCGGCATCGTCGTCGGTATCGACCAGCCTTCGGTGCAGACGTTCCGCCTCGCACCCCAGAACGGTCACCTGGCCGCGCAATGCCGAGATGGTGCCGGACAGTTCCGCCACGACGACCTGGGGCAGATCGTCTCGTCGCTCCTCGAGCTGCCGTTCAAGGCCATCGAGTTGCCCACGCGTGCGCCGAATGACATCGCGCACGGGGTTCTCCTCGCCATCACCGTCTACAGCCTGCGTCGCCTGCCGGCTGGCGTCACCGGCGTTGTCGGCGGGAACCTCACGGTCAGGCGTTGCGCCACGCGGGGCGGGCGGGGCCTTCTCCCTCGAGAGCGGCAGCGCCTCGTGTCTTTCGCTGGCGATCTCTCCCGGCGCAGCGAGTTGCGCGGGCGCCCGTTGACGGTACTTTTCCGAGAGATAGGGGCGAAGGTCGTGAGCGAAAGCCAATGGGAGGTTTCGGGACGAGAAGCGCGGCTTCGGTCCTCGAACCACCATGACGACCAAGAGGGCTGCAATCACAAAAGCAATGGCACCCATGGTGCCTAGTTCGGACGCCAGGATCATCACGACGAGCCCCGCCAGCAGCGCCCAGTAACCCCCCAGAGTTCGAGATACCTCCCCGGGGTCGTCCCCGGAGCCGACGTTGTGGAGTTCGGTGACGAATCCCCAGTCCAGGGCCGCTTTCTTCAGGCGCTCGGCGCAGACCAGATCCACATCGGAGACGAGCCGGAATCGCCTGACGAACATTGCCGGGGGTATCATGAGAGCGTCGTCGGGCAGGCCCCCCTCGCGCGCCACGGCTCGAGCCAGAGCGGCTTCCGGGCCCTCAGTGTCCGGGATGGCCAGAAGCGTCTTGACTCCCTCCCAGATGTCGTCCACCACCGGGCCGATTTGCGTTTCCAGCCGCGACCGTCGCCGGCGATGACGTGCCCGTCGCCGGCGGTGCTTTCGGCGCGCCTTCATTCGCCTGTGCCGGTCCTTGGGGTGCTCCCGAATGACCACGGTCCAGGAACCCTTGGGGAGCGCTCGCATGGCCAGGGGACTCTCGGCCTGGTCGCGCGGTTCGACAGGTTCCCTGGGAAGCGGGAGGCGCTCGACCCGTGGCGGCCCTGGCGGCGGCGCTGGCGGGCCTCCCGCCTTCGTCTTCTCCAGGCGGGATGAAGCAGGGAGCGCGGGATTGCGCACGACGCCGGGCCGGGCCCCTGCCGACGGGCCGCCGGAACCAGCCCCCTCCCGCGCCTCCCGGCCTTCCGCCTCCTTCGGCGAGCGGGCAGACCGAATATCCGCATCTTCCCGCGCGTGCCGGCCCTCCCTCGACATGCCGGCTCGCAGCGCATGGACGACTTCCGACGCAACCTGGGGGCGAGCCTTCGGGTCTCGAGCCAACATGGACTCGATGAGTTGACACACGGGCTCCGGAAGGTCGGGCCGGCAGGTCGCGACAGGAGCGAACGCCTCGGCATTCTGCTGCTCCAGGATCCCGAGCGGCGTCGGGGCGTCGAAAGCGGGCTTGCCCGTCGCGGCCAGGTAGAGGACGGCGCCGAGGCTGTAGATGTCGGATCGTGGATCGGCGCGCTGGCCCTCGTAGATCTCCGGAGCCGCGTATCCGGTCGTGCCCATCGCTCCGGTAGCGGTCGCCGTCCGGAAGTCCTCGAGGCGGGCGAGGCCGAAATCGGTCAGCACCCCGTTGCCGTCGTCGTCGATCAAGATGTTGGAGGGGGTTACGTCGCGATGGACGATGCCGCGGCGGTGGGCTTCGGCCAGCGCCTCGGCCAGCCCGGTTCCGAGCCGGACGAGGGTGTGGGCGTCGAGGTTGGGGTTCGCGGCCACATAGTCGTCGAGGGTTCGTCCAGGATGAAACGGCATGCTCAGCGCCAGGCGGCCGCCGACTTCGTGGATGTCCAGGGCCACGAGCGCGTTGGGATGGCGTATGCGACCCGAGGCGACGACTTCACGACGCAGCCGGGCACGCATCGACGGGGTGTTTGCGAGGTGTTCGTGCAACACCTTGAGCGCGATACGTTCACCCCGGAGCCGATCAGTGGCAAGATAGACCGTGGCCATGCCACCACGGCCGATCACGCCAGCGATTTCGAACCGCCCCTCGAGGATGTCTCCAGTCTCGAACTCGGCCATGTCACGGCTCGCTGGTGGTTTCGGGTGGAAATGCCGCGCCGGCGGACACGCCTTGCTGTCGATCCAGGAGAAATCCGGCGGAACGCGGGCTCATGCGCAATAGCCAATCATACGGCGATAGTGTCCCGCACGTCAACCGGCAGAACATCGAACCATTTGCGCTGTTGCCGAGCCGGGCGGGATGGTCTCGAGCCACACGCTTTTTCGCGAGATGTCTCATCGGGTTGCCGGGACACGATGACGCCGTGCCTGGATTCGGGTGGTCCTGCGGCTCAAGTTGCAGGTCCGCATGGCAAAAGCTGCCTGGGCGCACGCCAGCCAATCGCCCCAGGGCGACTCTGCCGGTGTGCAGGTGAACGCCGCTGCATGGATTGACAGGCGGGAGTGCGTGCGGCTATACTGGGAATCTCCCTGGATTGCGGCAGGTTGGTGGCATTTCCGGTGCTGAGGGAGTGTGCGACCGCGCGCCGGTAACTCTTTGGAACCAATTGAGGAAGAACATGAAAACGCTCGAGCTGATAGACACCTTCGACTGCACGCCCGATGAATTCTGGGACACGTTTCTGGATCCGGTGTTCACGGCGGAGTTGGATGCCCAGGCCGGACTCGTTTCCCGCGAGGAGTTGATGATCGTCGATGACGCGGAGAAGTTCCATTCCCGGTTTCGAATAACGCCCAAACGCGAACTGCCACCGCATGTCCAGCAGATGCTGCAAAACGGGTTGAAATTCCTCCAGCAGATCATCGACTCCGGTTCCTCCACGGACGACCTGCCCGAGCCCATGCGGAAGATGATCAACTGGGGCAAGTCGGCCTTCAAGGGACTCCTCAAGCCAGGCGGCGGCCAGTCGTCGCCGAACATGTCGGACGTGAGCTTGACCTACATCGAGGAGGGGCTGTTCAAGCGGGACGAGAAGATCCTGCGATGGCGGATTACGCCGGAACTGTTCAAGGATGTCTGTGATTTCGCGGGCACGATCGAGGCCGTTCCCGATGGCGACGGGTGCCGGAGGGTCATCAAGGGAGAGATCAATCTGGCCATCCCCGGAGTCGGGGAGGTGCTCGAGCAACACCTGATTGACGATATCGAAAGGCACCACAAGGCTGCGGCGGAGTTGACGAGAAAGTGGCTGGCATCCAGCCGCGAACATCCGTGAAGGCCCCATCCGGCAACCAGGGAGGGGAGGGACTTGAGGGACCCGCCTGGTTGCCGCCACATCGAGGCACGTCGTGCAGACCGAGCGCCATGTCGTCACCTGCTTCCTGGTGTCCAACCAGAGGCTCCTGCTGCTCAAGCGGAGTGACCTGGTCCGGGCCTACCGGGGACGCTGGACGGCCATCAACGGTTCGGTCTCCGCCGATCCGATGACCATGTCCGTGCGCCAGATCCAGGAGACGACCGGCATCGCGCCCACCTCCCTGCACCTGGTGCGGCGGGGTTCTCCGCTCAGCGTAACCGAGAAGGCCAAGAAGACCACCTGGTTGGTTCACCCGTTCCTGTTCCGGGTCACGGATCCCGAGGGCATCCAGTTGACGTGGCAGCATGCCGAGCACAGGTGGGTAGACCCCGGCGAACTCGGCTCCCTCGAGACCGTTCCCATGCTCCGCGAAACGCTCGAGAAGGTCTGGGACGACAGGGAACTCGGCCCGCACGGGACGACCGGTGCACGCGAGGAGGCCGGGACAGGCTCGCCCGCCGTCCGGCTCTTCGGGCTCCCCGACGACCCGGAACTCAGGCGGGATCGGGTCGGTCCCACGCTCTCTGGTCGTACCGACCGGCCCGGCGATGGAACGGAGCAGGAGGGCGAGACCCCATCCCGGCAAGGCATTCCCGTGCGCGTGGTCCGCGCGAGCAGTATCCCCAACCTCTCCGGCGCCACCCCCTCACCGGCCGCGGGTGCCGTATCCAGGAAGCCCCGGGGCAAGGCGTTGCTCAAGGACCCCGGCCTCCATCCACTGCTCGACCGGCTGCGTCACGAGCGCAACCGCGGGCAGGCGCTGCTCATCCAGCGAGGCCTCGAGGCACTCCGTACTGCGGCGGACCGGAGCGGCGCGGAGGTTTGCGAGGATCTCCTGGAAGACTTGAGGCTGGTCGGACGCCTGATAGCGGACATCCGTCCCACCTCGGCCTCCCTGACCCATGCCATCGCCCTGCTCTTGTACGAACTCGAGTTCGAGATCGCACGAGATCCATCGCTCGAGCACCTCGGCAACACGCTCGACCAGGCCGTTGCCAGGCTCACCGAGCAGCACCTTTCCGACATGTCCCAGATCGCCGGCGAAGTCTCCCGGTTGATCTCCCCCGGGGCCACCATCATGACCTCGTCCTACTGCGTGCCGCTGGTGGAAGGACTTCAGCGGTGCAACCAGTTCGGTATCCGTGTGCTCGTCCTGGAACATCATCCCGCCAAGGACGGCCGGTTGTTGGCCCGCGCCGCGGTCGCGCTGGGCAAGAGCGTCACGTTGATAGTGGACAACGCCATGGGACTGCACATCCAGGAGGCGGACATGGTCGTCATCGGCGCCGAGGCATTGCTTGCCGACGGTTCCGCCGTTTGCGACATCGGAGCTTATCCCCTCGCCCTGGTAGCCGACGCGGCCGGAGTGCCGTTCTATGTCGCCGCACCCCTCGGTGCACTCGATCTGCGTCCCGGCACGGCGCGCGAGATCGTCCTCGAGGAGGGTGACCCCGCGGACGTGTGGAACGACCCCATCGAGGGGCTGGAAGTGCGCAACGTGCGACACGAGCGTGTGCCGTCGGAGTTCATCACGGGGCTGATAACCGAAGAGGGACTGGTGCAGCCGTCGTCGATGCAGCAGGAGATTCGTGCCCGCGAACATCTCCTCGACGCCCTGTTCGACCGTTGATCTCCGGACGAGTTGCCGGCGTCGAACCCGCGGCACGGTGTTATTCCCCAACGGTATCCGGCAGTTTCATCAAGGGTGCACGAAGTCGAAAGGAGGCAGGGGCTCTCCTTCGTACCGCGGAAACCCCTCTTCCCCGGTTGCCTCCCGCAGCCGCTGCAAGGTCACTTCCCGGCGATAGGCGAGCGCGAGCACATCGAGTTCGCCGAGCCACATCCGGTACCGTTCCAGTTCCGCCTGAACGCCTCGCCCCGCCTCGAACAGCGCACGCTGCTCCTCCTGGACCAGAAGCGCGCGCAGGTGCGCGCACAGGTCCGTTTCCTGCCACCACGACATCTGGCGAGACAGGGTCTCGTAGTCGGCGCGACAGTTGTACACCCGGTGCATCGCGCCGGCCACATTCCGGTCGCGCCGGATATCCTCGAGGATGGGCCGCAACACCGGCAGGCGTGTTCGAGCCATCTCCGCTCGAGGATCGGTCGGACTCCCGGCGGCGAAGCCGGTCTCCGGCGTTTCACCCGGGGCAGCGTCTTCGGGGGGCAGGAGGGGGACGAGACCGTACAGCGCGGCCATCACTGCAGGGGCGTCCTCGATGCCGTGGTAGGCCTCCTGGACGTCGCGCAGGGCCGCCCTGAGTTCGTGGACCTGGTCCAGGTATTCCCGCAAGACGCCATCTGCCAGGTCGTACTGTCCCGTCCAGATGTAGATGAGCGCGGCGAGCAGTTCCGCTTCGGGTACGAACGCGGCGCGTTCCTCCGGGTCGAGCCGATCGAGTCTCAGCGGTGCAAGCGCCTTGACAGCCTCGTCGAGGCGACCGAGGTGGAAGTCGGTCCAGGCCAGTTCGTAGGATGTCCTGGGCCATTGCTCGGAGTCCGGCCCCAGGCGTTCGTAGAGGGTGCGCGCATCTTCGTATTCGCCCGCCGCGAACTGGATGCGAGCAATGCCGGCGAGGGCAAGGTCGTGAAGTCTCGAGGCCAGGATCTCGAGGTGTGGGGAGCCGTCTTCCGGCATGTCGGGGTGTCCCCGGGACAGAGGAACCAGGCGGTTGTATGCCGCGTCACGGTTATGCACCGAGACGTCCAGCAGTGCAAGCAGGTAGGTAGCCTGCCAGCCGACCAGCGTGTCCAGATTGACGACCGCATCCAGGAGCATCCGGGCGCCGTCCGGGTCATCCGACTGCCACAACGCCACCGCCTTCAGGTACTGGTAGGCCTCGCTTCGAGGGGAAGAAAACCCGGGATCGAAAGGGAGTGCCTCGAGCCGCTGGATCAATTCGGAGGTGTCGTCCAGCCGGACGACGGCGGCGGCCCATGCCTGCAGAGCATCGCCGGCGAACGGGCCACCGGTGCTGCCGTACCGGACGACATCCCGGTACCAGGTGGCGGCGAGCTGGGGCAACCCGATGATGTCCAGGCTGGAACCGAGAATCCACCGGGCTTCGGCACCGACCGGAGACGAGCACGGCCGCGACAGGACGTCGAAAGCGGCCACCGCCGCCTTGTGGTACCGCTGTTCCTCGAGCAGCGTCCTGGCCTCTTCCAGTTCGATCGCGCCGCCACCGCCGGCGTCCGCCTCGCCCACGGCCCGAGGTGGCACCGCCATGAGACCGAGCGCGATACCGAACGCCCACACGACGGGGCGTGATTCTGTTCTCAGCATGTCCGTGTCCGCTCGTTCAACGGGCTCGAGCCCTCCGCACCGCTTCTACACCCAGGACCATCATCGCCACCAGGACCGCGCCAAGGGTCCCGGTTCCGTGCGTTGCACCCATTCGGCAGGCACACCCTGTGCTGCCCGTGTCGGATTGCGGCGTTTGGGCATCGACCGCGTCCGTGCAATCTTCCCACGGTGCCCCGAACACCTCCACCGCGCCAGGATAGGCCAGGGGGTTGGTGTCGTCGCAATCCCCCCTGCACGTGGTGTACCCGTCATGATCCAGGTCGAAATCCTCGTCCACCAGCCCGTCGCAATCGTCGTCCCGGCTGTTGCACAACTCCTCGGCCCCGGGGTAGACCGCCCCATCCGTGCTGTTGCAATCGTCCTCGAGAAAGCCGTCGTTGTCAACATCGGGCATGACGGAGAGGGCATCCACGACGTCGAGCCGGGGATATTCGTAGGTCGTTCCGCTACGGTCGTCCTCGACGAAGCTGTGGGAGATGGTCAGCGCGTAGCGGACATCTTCGGGGCTGGCATCGGGCCAGGCGCTCATGAGGACGGCCCCGGCACCGGCCACGTGTGGAGACGCCTGGGAAGTCCCGGCCATGGCATACCCCCCGGCGATGATCAGCGTGCCCGGGGCGGCAAGGTCTATCAATGGCCCGCCGTTCGAGGTGCAGTTGAGCACATCGGCCGACCACGCCTTGTCCGTGCACATCGGGTCCACGCACCCATTCTCGCCCCAGCAGATGACGTAACCCTCCTCGACGAGTTGCGCATCGTAGGAATTGGCGACCGCAACGACCCGGCTCAGGCAGGCAGGGTAGCTCACCCCTTTGGGAGACCCATCGTTGCCGGCAGCGGCGACGACGAGCATGCCCGCGTTCGACGCCGACTTCACCGCGTTCGTGTACCCGGTTTCGCTGTCGCAATACTGCGGATATCGCGTGGGGTCCCCGCCGACGCTCAGGTTGATCACCCTGATGTTGTAGGTGAGGTGGTTGGACAGGATCCAGTCCAGCCCGCCGGCGATCTGGTCCGTCGATGTGCTGCTGCACCCGTCCTCCTCGCCAAAAACCTTCACCGCCACGATGTCGGCGCCGGTGGCGACCCCTCCCGGCGTGCACCAGTACAGGTCCGAACTGTTCTCACAGCTCGAACAGTCCGAGGCGCACCCGGCGGGTATCACCGGGGGACCGGCAGCAATCGCGGCAACGTTGGTCCCGTGTCCCATGCAGTCCATGGGGTCGTTGTCCCAGTCGGCGATGTCCGTGCCTGCCACAACCTTGCACCCTTCGCCAAGGCACCCACCCAGTTCGTCCCTGGTGTAGTCGACACCGGTGTCGATTATCGCCACCGCGACGCCCTCTCCACTCGCCCCATACTCGGTCGCGGCCTGCCGGGCACGGATCAGGGGGATGCTCTCCACGAGCTGCGGCCGGTAGAACGCGATCCTTCCCACCGCCTCCACCCCTGCACAGGCCCGGATCCGCTCCAGCGTACTGGCGTGCAAACGCACGTGGAGCATGGCGATGGAGGTGTACCTGTGGAGCACGTCGCTCGAGGCCAGGCCCGCGCAGGCAATCACCCGGCTCTTGGCAACGTCGACCGCCCGCTGCCAGGGAACCAACGCTCGAGGCTCGACGCCAGCGGGCCACTGGAGCGAGACCATGGCTTCCGCCCGGCCCATCTCCCGCACCGCCTCTTCCACGGCACGATCGACCCTGACCGTCACCGGCGCTTCGCCGGCCCACGCCAGGTGACAGGCGAATCCCACGATGAGACAGCCGATGTATCGCCAGGATACGCTCCGGCGGACGCACCGCCGGGAACGCGAACCAGCACCGCACCGTTCCCCGGGACGCCGATCCCGGGGCCTGGATATCGTCATGTCATTCCTCCGCTGCTCGAGCCGCGTCCACCCCTCGGGGCGTGCCGTTCTCGAGCACTGTCTTGGCCGCACACTCCAGGGACTCCGCCTGGACCAGGGCCAGGCCACCGCGGCGGCCGCGGCGCAGTGCGAGCAGGAGCAGCGATACCAGCACGGCCGAACCGGCGTAGGGCCGGCGACGCGAAACGGCACAGCCACACCCCTGGGCATTGTCCAACTCCAGGGGGTGGACCACGTTGTTGTCTACGACGCCGTCACAGTCGTTGTCGATCCCGTCCTCGAATTCGCTCGCCCCGGGGTAGGTGTCCGGGTCGCCGTCGTCGCAGTCGCCCGCGCAGAAGGCCACACCATCTCCGTCGCTGTCGAACCCCTCGTCAATCAAGCCGTTGCAGTTGTCGTCCCTTTGATTGCACACTTCCAACCCGGCGGGATTGATCTCCGGATCGCCCTCGTCACAGTCCGATGTCGGGGGGAAGCCGTCACCATCGCTGTCCGGCAGCATGGCCAGCGCCGCGGCCACGTCGAGGCGAGGATAGGTCCATGTCACACTGGTCCGATCGTCGATCACGACGGTGTTCGATGTCGTCAAGGCGTCCCAGATGTCAGGGAGAGCCAGGCCGGGTGCGGCCTCCGCGAGGATGGCAGCGGCCCCGGCGACGTGCGGCGCCGACTGGGACGTGCCCCCCAGTTCGGCTCCTCCCGCATCGATCAGGGCTCCTGGCGCTGCCAGGTCTATCAAGTCGCCGCCATTGGAGATGCAGACCAACTGGTCTTCTCGCGGCTGGCGGTCGGCACAACTCGTTCCCGGCACCGACGACGCCTCCCAGAGGAGGATTCCCTGCATGTCCGAGTCGTAGGAGTTGGCCACCGCCATGACATTCTCGAGGCAGGCCGGGTAGGCGACGGCGTCGGTGAACCCGTCGTTGCCGGCAGCGCCCACCACGAGGATACCGAGTTCGGCCAGGATGTCGATGGCGCTCGAGTACCCCGCCACGTCGCCAGAGTCGCACGCCGTGGTGTAGCGCCCGCTTCCCAAGCTCAAGTTGACCGCCACGATAGCGTATTCTGCCCAGTGATCCACGACCCAGTCCAGGGCCGCGGTGACATCGTCGTCCCACGCTGCGGTACAATCATTGGAAGAGAACACCTTGAGCGCCGCAACCTGGGCACCCGGAGCGACGCCTCGAGTCCCGGCCGCGATGGCTGCGACGTTGGTCCCGTGCTCGTCGCACGCTCGAGGATCTTCGTCGTTGTCGGCGAAGTCATGGCCGGCGACGACCTTGCAGCCGGACTCCCCCCAGCAATCGCCGAGTTCGGCCTGGGTGTAGTCCACCCCGGTGTCCACGATGGCAATGGTGGTGCCCGACCCGTCGTGCCCGGTACCATCCACGACCTGGGCAGCATGAACGAGCGGCACACTCTCGCTCAACAGGGGATAATTGAGACGGTTCGCCCCGACGACACGAACGGCGGGGCAGCGGGCGAGGTTCTCAATGGTGCCGCGGGTTGCGGACAGGTGCAGCGCGGGCACCCACCGGAACCGGTCGCGCACTTCGGCCGGCGACACGTTCCCGCAGGACAGGGCCGCTTCCTGCACGTCGCGGATACCGGTCTGCCATGCGGTCCGCTGCCACGGACGAATGCCGGTGGGACGCTCGATCCACACCATCACATCGGCCTGGGCCCCGGTCTCCAGCCGCTGCCAGACGCCAGGCAGGACGCGCGCGTGCCCCCCCGCCCTGCTGTCCGGCTCTCCAGCCGGAGACGCCGTCGAGGTCGTGGAGACGACCACGAACAACAGCCCACAACAGAACAGGCGCCCATGACCCACGGGCAGAACCTCCTCGTGCTCGAGGCCGGCATGCGCCTCGAGATGCGATCTCTCCGCCTGACACAGGCCACGCCGTGCCAGGCGGTATCCGCGCTTCTCCCCCGGGAAATACGACGCGACGCGACGACTCCCGGGACCGGATCACAGCGTCTCGTAGGCGACCTCGAGGTCCACGCCCAACTGCAGCATGCGCTCGGCGATGTTTTCGTAACCCCGCTCGATGTAGTGCACGTTGCGAATCGTGGATTCTCCCTCGGCGAGCGCGGCGGCGATCAGGTAGGAAAACCCGGCACGCAGGTCAGGGACCTCGAACGCGATGCCCTTGAGAGGTGTCGGTCCCACGATCACGGCGCTGTGCTCATGGTCGCGGTGCCGGAAGCGGCACGCCTTCCCCCCGAGGCACTGCGAGAAAAGCTGAATCTGCGCCCCCATCCTGTTGAGGGCTCGAGTGTAGCCGAACCGTCTCTCGTACACCGTTTCGTGCATGACGGAGACGCCTCGAGCCTGGGTCAACAGGATCACGAAGGGCTGCTGCCAGTCGGTCATGAAGCCGGGGTGTACGTCGGTCTCGAGGGCTATGGGCCGGAACGCGGCCGGGTCCCCGTGGAAACGGATCCCGTCCTCGAGCACCTGGAACGAGCCGCCGACCTTGCGATAGGCGTTGAGAAAGGTGATGAGATGGTCCTGGGAACACCCGCGGACCACGATCTCGCCCCCGGTCACCGCAGCGGCCACGCCGAAGGAGGCCGCCTCGATCCGGTCGCCGATCACCCAGTGGTCGGCCGGGTGGAGCCTGTCCACGCCCTCGACGACCCAGGTCCGGTTGACATCCTCGTAGATGATCGCGCCCATGCGCTGGAGAAACTGCGCCAAATCCACGACTTCAGGCTCGATCGCGGCGTTCTGGATCACCGTCGTCCCCCTTGCCATGCTGGCGGCGATGAGCACGTTCTCCGTGGCTCCGACGCTGGGATACGGCAGGGTGAATATGGTCCCTTTCAGCCCGTCGGCACGGGCGTGGTAGAACCCGTCCTCGAACGTGATCCGGGCGCCGAGGGCACGCATGCCGTCGATGTGGAAGTCCACCGGGCGCGGGCCGAGGCTACACCCGCCGAGCACCGGGACTCGAGCCTCGCCCATGCGATGGAGGAGCGGGCCGATGAGAAGGATCGGAATCCGATTGACTCCGCTGAAGGCGATGGGAATCGTGGTCCCGGTCAGGCTCGAGGCGTCCACTTCCAGGACGTTGTCGTCCACCCAACGACACCGGGCTCCGACCGACGTCACCACGTCGATGGTGGTCTGCACGTCCCCGATGCGGGGCACGTTGTGAAACCTGCACACACCTCCGGAAAGCAGGGAGGCCACGATCTGCTTGGTCGCGGCGTTCTTGGCACCCGCCACCGTGACCTCTCCCTCGAGACGGGCCCTCCCTCGCACTCGAAACAGGCGCTTCTTGTTGGCTTCCACGGTCAACCTCCATCGTGCGGGCCTTGAACAGGCGCCCGTCCGTCACCCCGTGGCGTCCTACTCGGCTAACGACTCGACCCGGCCCAGGTTCTCCGCCACGTCGGTCACGATGAGCGTGTTCGTGCGGCTATCCACCGACACCGACCCCCGTTCGGACAAAACCTCGGCGATGATTACCGCGAGTTCTTCCGCACTGGCGTAGTTGACAGGGATCATGACCGTGCGAAGCGGGGCCGCAGCAACCTCGGCATCGACCACGGCCCGGCGCTGACCGGCCCGCTCGGTGATGTGCTCGAGCGTGTCGACCAGCATGACGTTTCCGATCTTCTCGACGCCTAGTCCCTCGCTGACCAGGACAGCCTGGAACGCATCAGCCCAACGCACACCGTCGAGCCGTAGCGTGACACGTCCGGTGACGCCTTCGGCCACCACGATGTTGGTGCCCCCGACCAGCGACAGCAACCGGAATACGTTGTGGATGTCCGCTTCCTTGACGTCGAGCGTGATCGCTCGAGGCGCGGGGCCGCTGCCCCACACGGGCGCGCCCGCACCGAGGAGGGCCACCAGCGCCAGGACCCCGGGCATGCGCCTCCTCCCGTTCTCTTCGACATACTTCCTTCCCACGGACCTGGTTCTCCATCGCCCGGACGTGACCCATTCGGCACGAACAGCCGGACCGAACCCGGCTCCCCGGGCAGCGTCTCCCAGAATCATACGAGAGGCGAGCCGCGACTGTCCAGGGGAAAGCCCAGGCACGCCCACGCGCACGGCGATTGCCCGCAATCAATCGTCGTGAAGGATCGCTGTATCCCGGCACGGCGATTGCCACATCCCCGGTCGTGGACTACGAACCGGGGTCGGCATCCCCACCGCGCACGGCGATTGCAATCGAACGCACGCCGCGATAGGCTGAGGTTGTCAGCACCAAGGGCAAAACACCGCATCGAGAGCCCCCATGAACGCTGCTAGAACCACCCGCAACCCGGCCATCGACGCCGGGAAGACACACCTGGCCCTGGCCCTGACGCTCTGCTGCGCCGCAGGGTGGGCCGGATGCTATCACGATACTGTCGTGGATCCGACACCACCGGGTTCCGGCGAGACCGCGCCCCCGGATGTGGCTGCCATGCTCGAGGCCATCCCCGGGTTGACATGGGTCGAGGAGGCCAGTTCCAACCCGGACTATGGCCTCTACTATCTCGAATTCACGCAGCCGGTGGACCACGGGGCGCCCGAGGGACCCTGGTTCGAACAACGACTGGTGCTGCTCCATCGATCGTTCGATGCACCGATGGTGCTGCATACGACCGGCTACTTCGCCCCCGAAGGAGACCGGCTTTCCGAACCCGCGGCAATCCTGGGTGCCAACCAGCTTTCCGTGGAACACCGGTTCTTCGTACCGTCGCGCCCCGATGTCTCGAGCTGGGATGCGCTGACCATCGCCCAGTCGGCCGACGACTTCCACCGGGTCGTCGAGGCCTTCCAGCCCTACTACTCCGGGCGGTGGATAGGTACCGGCGCCAGCAAGGGGGGCATGACTTCCGTGTACCATCGGCGGTTCCATCCCGATGACCTGTACGCCACGGTGGCCTACGTGGCCCCCCTGAGCTTCGGCCCGAACGACACGCGATACATCGACTTCCTGGAACAAGTCGGCCCCGCCGACTGTCGCGACCGCCTCGCAGAGTTCCAGCGCACCGCGCTGCTCGACCGGGAGGCTCTCGTAGACTACGTGGTCGATCTCGCAGCCACCTGGGGACTCACCTACGACATCCTCGGCATCGACATGGCCGTCGAACACGCCGTGCTCGAGCTGCCTTTCGCCTTCTGGCAGTACTACGGGGAGTGGCTCTGCTCGAGCATCCCATCCAGCGACGCGCCACCCACGGACGTCGCCGCGTTCGTCGACTACGTGAGCTGGTTCAGCTTCTATTCCGATGAGGACATCCTGGACTACGAGCCCTACTACTACCAGGCGGCCACACAGTTGGGGTACCCGGCCATTTCCGAAAATGCCGTTGCGGACCTGCTACACTACCCAGGAACAGACGTGGCGGAAACCTACGTGACGTTCGAGATCGACGAGGATTTCGACACGCAGGCCATGGTGGACATCGACACCTGGTCGCAGACCGAAGGCCAGCGGCTGATGTACATCTACGGGGAGAACGATCCCTGGACCGCCGGCGCCTTCCAGGTCGGAACCGCGGAAGACACCCATCTCTTCATCGTCCCGGGGGGCAACCACGGGTCGACGATCATGGACCTGTCCGCATCCGATCGTGCCGACGCACTGAGTATCCTCGAGCGCTGGGCAGGTGTCGAGTCGCCCGCCTCGATGCAGGACCTCGAACGGCCCCCGCTCCCGCGCCCCGCGCGAACCTACCACCGCCCCCTCCCATGATGGCGCCACCTCGCAACATTTGATTGGCACGGCGGTTCGTGGATGAAATAGTGACAGGGGACCATGCGGGCGAACGGGAAAAAGGAGCCAACATGCAACGAATCCTGCGCCGGTACGCGACGTTCTGCGTCATGCTCGGTGCACTGGCTGTGATGGCCTGCCGCCAGGAAGGAGAGCCGCGAATCCTCCTCGCAACCTGGGTGACGCCGACCCCGCCCGCCGATGTGGACGGAGACGGCTACCGTCCGGAAGATGGCGACTGCGACGACAGCAACCCGGACATTCACCCCGGCCAGGCCGAGGGGACGGCTTCGACCACGACACCGGGGCAACTCGACGGGGACGGCGTGGACAACGACTGCGACGGCGTGGTCGACGAGGGTACCCTGGACCACGACGACGATCGAGACGGCTACTCGGAACGCCAGAACGACTGCGACGACACCAACGGCCAGATTCACCCCGGCCACGTCGATGGCTGCGACGGGACGGACAACGACTGTGACGGGCAGGTCGACGAGGACGCAAAGGACAGCTACGAACCCAACGACGGGCTCGACACCGCCTACGACATGGGCGACTTGACCTGCGACTACGGCGTCGTGGAGATCAACCTGGACAGGGAGGGGGACACCGATGTCTTCCGCTTCCAGGTGTGCGACGCCGAATCCGACCCGTCATGCGATTCCGCCTGCCTGTTCTGGGTGGCCGTGCAACTCCAGGCCATCCCCGAAGGGCTCGAGTTTCAGGTCACGTTGTTCCGGGACCAAGGAGGCACACCCTCGGAAATCGCGACCCTGGACACCCAGGACAGCGGCGGCGACATGACGATCGAGCTACGCGGAAGCCAGGACGCGGATGACGGCGGCACCTTCTTCGTCCAGGTCGATTCCGGCCCGGACAATGCCGGTATATCGTGCCACGATGAGTTCCGGCTGGCCATGTTCGGCCAGAAGCCGGTGGAGATACCCCTGCCCGGGGAGGAAGCGTCCCCCACGCCGGCAGCAAGGGTCTCACAGCCCGACGCCGCTGGAAATCTTTCCACGGCCATCCGCGGGACCTTCGTCCGGAACTCGAGAACCCGCTGCCAGTCCGTGCCCCGGCGCGAGACGGAACCCGGGTGGCCAACGCGGAATGGAGTCATGCATGACACGGATGCGGTACCCTGACAATCCCCGTGGCAGAAAGCACGCACTCGAGGCCGAACGCCCGCGCCGGCAACCGGGTCGGACGGAAGCACGGGGACCGCGCACCCGGAGTGCCTCGAGCACGCCGCCAGACAGGACCCGGGAAGGCGCCGGGAAGGGGATCCCCGCCGCGATCCCGGTCGTGCTCGCCGCCTTGGTCGCCGGTTCGTGCGGAACCGCGCGGGCCAACCCGATCGACCTGTTTGGCGTGGGAGCCCGGCCAGCGGCGATGGGGAATGCCTTCACGGCCATCGCCGACGACCCCTCCGCCGCCTACTACAACGTCGCCGGCCTGGCCCAGGTGCGCAGAACCGCGGCCGTGCTGGGCATCCAACTCGGGCACAGCGCCCTCGGCGACCCGAATCTGTGCGTGGAGCAGGACGGCGTCGGCTGTTCCGAGCCCTTCTACTACACCGAAGGCGGACAACTGACGACCCAGCAGAAGCGCTACGGCTACGACCAGCCTCACGGATTGACCGTGGGCCTCGCCTTGCCCCTGTACCAGCGGCTCACGTTCGGACTCTCGGCCTACCTGCCCGTCGACGTCCGGTTCGACGCCGAGGGCCACGTTACCGGCGTGGGCGTCCGGCTGGCACGCTTCCAGACTACCGACCCCTATCTGCCGGACTACGTGTTGTACCAGAACAGAGCACAGCGCTTCGCCGTCTACTCCGGGCTGGCCTTCCAGGTCATCCCCGGCCTGGCAGCAGGACTCGGCGTGACCATGCTGGCCGGATCCGAACTCGAGGTGAATATGAAGGGTACCGTGACCCTGGCCCCAGGGCCGCCGGACAGCGGGGGCGACCCCACCACCGAGGTGATCCTCGAAACAGTCCCGCAGCTCTCGATGGCCCTCGTCACCAGGGCAAGCCCTGTCGCCGGGCTGCTATGGGACCCCGGCACCGTCAGTCCCGCCCTCGAAAACTGGAGGATCGGCCTGTCCTACCGCGGAGAAAGCAAGATGACCGCCCAGGCCGAAATCAACGCGGACCTGGCCGTCGCCGCGGAAATCGACACCGATGACAATCCGGTCACCTACGGAACCACCGTCACCGGAATCGGCACCGACGTGGTCGGCTTCTTCACCCCCCGGCAGCTCACACTCGGCCTGACTGCCCACCTTGCCGGCCGGGTGCGACTGGCGGCCGACCTGGCATGGGTCGACTGGAGCGCATTCGTGCCGGCCATGGCCGAACTGCCGGAAAGCGTGCAGACCATGCTCGGCATCGACGTCCTGTTGGCTTCCGGGAGGACCGTCGACACATCGACTTTCCGGGATACCTGGGTCCCAAGGCTCGGCATCGAAGGCCGCCTGGGACCTTTCGACACGCACACCCGCATGCGAACCCTGGATCTCTATCTCCGCGCCGGTGGCGCCTTCGAGAAAAACCCCTTCCCCAGACAGACGCTCGAGACCAATCTCCTCAACAGCGACCGGGTGATTGGCACCACCGGAATCGGGGCCACCACTCACAATCCGTTCGTACCGGACCGCGCCCTGCCCCTCTCCCTCGACCTGTCGCTCCAGTACCACTACCTGTGGCCCACGCTGCACGAGAAGGCCTTCGACCCGGGCGGCGACTACCCGGACGGCTACCCCGTGGACGGGGCCTACCGCTCGAGAGGATCCGTCGTCCAGGTCGCCGCGACCCTCCAGGTTGGATTCTGAGTCCGGCCGGGTGCCGACAGAGTTGGCATGAGCACCAGCACCCACGATGTCGGAAAATGGCACCGATGTCCGCCATAGGCGGCAATCCGTGGCTGACGGCATTACGCCCGGGAAGACCAGATCGCCGAAAAAAAACGCTCTTCCTGCCGAATTGACACGATTGACATTGACTCCGAAGAAAAATTCAAATAAATAGTTCCTAGTAGTAGGCGGTTGGGCCAAAATCGGCTGTGAGACCCGAATTGAAGATGAGGTGAACATGCCCACGCTCAAGCAGTTGGTACGTGATGCGCTCGTGCCTTCCCTGGCAGCCCCTGCAATTGCGGAAGCAGGCGACATCAACACAGGAATCACGTTGTTGAAACGCTCTGTCGTGAGCTATCTGAACACACATCATCCCGCCCCCAAGGAGGTCATCGCACCGTACCTGGGCAAGAGTGTGCGGTGGCTGTACCGGATGATGGAGCCGGAAGACCGCAGCGAGGACGACCGGCAACCCGATCGATTGCAGAAGCTAATCTTCCTGCACATGCGCCGGGCGTATCCCGAGTGGACGCCGATTTCCGAACTCCATTCGTACCTGCGCCGTTGCCGGCTCCGCTATCCCCGGAGTATCCTCGAGTCGTTGCTGGCTTTCCACGTCGGCCTCGGGTTCCTCGAGAGGAACCCGGACGACGTGACGCTGTACCGGGCCACGGAACGACTGACCCAGACCAACCCGCGCCATTTCCGGGACCGGAAGCAGGCACTGGCAGCGCGTTCCGCTGCGATATACCCGATCGCGGAATCCTTCGTGCGAGGAGGCAAGGGAGCCAGGTTCGAACTCGCCTCGGTGGACATCCCAGCCGACCGTGCCGATGCGGTCGCCGAGGAGTTGAAAGCCGCTATCGAGCAAGTGCTCGAGGCCCATGCTGCCGCGCCGGGCGCCGATGCTGCGGGGAAAGGTGTCGTGGCGTTCAAGACGATGCTGCTCTGCGCGCCGGACGAGTTCCAGGCGGGAGAGTAGGGGCGCTGCGCGCTCCGCCCCTGAAATCAGTCCTCGTCACGCTTCCTCGGGAAGTCGTACCACAGCCGGTTCGCGGTCTCCCGGCTCACACCCCGGAACAGCTCCAACAGAAGACGGGGGTGACGCAGGAAGAAGGTATCCCCTAAGACATCGAACTTCCGCGCCGACGTGCGTATCGATGACCTCAGCAGCACCTTGAAGCGCTTTCCTTGCCTTTTGCCATGGCGCTTCAACCTCAGCGCGAAATCCACGTCCTCGAAGGCGATACGGTTATCGTCGAAGCAGCAGATTCTCTCGAAATCCTCGCGGAAGCACCAGAAACAGCCGCTCGCCACCCGGAACAGCACGAGCAGGGGCACCACCAACGCCAGCATGATGGACAGGAGGATCGAGCGCCTGTCGAAGGAAAACCGTGTTCCGCCACCGACATACTTGCCCGTGCGCAGTAGGCGGTCCACGTCGCGGAGCAGTCCTGGCGACATGGTGCTGTCCGCGTCGATGGTGACCAGGATCTCCCCGGTGGCCGCTCGCGCGCCGGCGTTGCGAATCGCCGACAGGCACCTGCTGTCGTCGTGGACGACCAGTGCCCCTCGAGACCGGGCAATCTCCTCGGTGCGGTCGGTACACCGGTTGATGACGACGATGACCTGGGCATCTCCCGGGAAGCGTGTTGCCGCCCGGTCGATCGCGTCCAGGCATGCCGGCAGGTAGTGTTCCTCATCACGGGCGGGAATCACGATGGAGAATCTCGGCTTCATGGCGCCCTCCTGCCAGCGGCGGGCCGCCGGACCGAAAGATCATCCCTGCCGTCCCCGCCCGCGGGAGATCCGAAGCTCCTGGCGGTCACACTTCTCCGGCCGCGGCCTGGGCCTCGAGGAACCGGTCGGACAGCATTTCCAGTTCCACGCGGCGTGCCAGGAGGTAGAGGTAGATGGCGAACACGGCAAGGATGCAGATTCCCAGGGAGCTGTGCATCTCCGGCGTCATCCCCACGCCCTCGATGATGCTCTTGGGCGGATGGAGGCTCTGGAACTTCTCGGCGGCCATGTGGATGAACGGAATGTCGAGCACTCCCACGAGGGCCACCACCGCGGCGAACCGGGCACCCTGTTCCCCCGGGGCGAGGCGCCGCACGATGAAATAGCCGATGAAGATGAGCCACAACAGGAGGGTGGAGGTAAGGCGAGCGTCCCATGACCACCAGACGCCCCACACCGGCCGGCCCCACAAGGGCCCGGTTGTCAACACCACGGAGCAGAAGAGCAGGCCGAGTTCCGCCGACGACCGGGCGATCCGGTCCCAGTTCGGCGTCCCCTTCCACAGGTAGACACCCCCGGCGATGGCACTTGCGATGAAGGCCACGTAGCAGGTGATGGCCGACGGGACATGTATGTACATGATCTTCTGAATGGGCCCCTGGACACGTTCGACAGGGGCGTAGAACACCGCCATCCCCGCGGCCGCCATTCCAAGCACAAGCGCAACGACCCCCACGGGCCGTGCCATGGCTACCAGTCTTCGTTCCATTGCCACCTCGCAATCCAACGCCAAACCGGCACAGCAGGATCCGCCAGAGACGACCCGCGTGCCCGTACTTCTTCATATACAACCCAGCGCCCCGGTTGTGAAGCGATTGCACTGCCAGCGTCCCGGTTTGCTCTCGCTGCGTCCGGGCCGCCACACCTGGTGGGAAAGCGGCACGCGGCAGACTGTCGCCCATGGCAACACACCCTTCGCCATGCTAAACTTCCTTTCAGAGCGATACCTGGTCGCGCACCCCCGTCGCCAACCCGGTTGCCGTCCCGGGGGCAAACCTTGCGCGAATCGTGGGCGCCGAGTCGCCCGACAACGGGAGGTCCAGATGTCACGAATCATCAGCGTGTGCGCAGCCTGCTGGACGCTGGCGGCGGCCTTGCCGGCCGCGGGCACCGCACTCGGGGCCGTCACCGTGCCCTTTCCGTCCACCCCGTCGTCCGATACCGTCTACGACTACGTCTATGGCTATCCCTACATGATGATCGCAGGGGACACCATTACCGGCTACCGATCGTCCGCCGGCCTACCCGCGGTCAACGGCCTCTCCGTGGACATCTGGGTCGACCAGACCTACCTCTACTGCGACACCGTCCTCGACTTCTACTTCGACGGGGACTGGGTGGGATCGAGCTACCTGGACGCCTACTACTGGTGGACCCAAATCGGTGGCTCCGTCCCGGTCACGCTCACCAACGCCGAAGACCATGTCATCGAGATCGTGCTCTACTACGATGCGTATTGGTGCAGTTATCCTACCGCGAGTTTCGTCATGTTCGACGAGGTCAACTCCACGATCACCATGGACCTGACAGGCGCCGACACCGACGGTGACGGCTACTACGCAACCGAATTCTATGGCGACGACTGCGACGACAGGGACGCCTCGGTCCACCCCGGTGCCACGGAGACCTGCAACGGCACGGATGACAACTGCGATGGTCGCGTAGACGAGGGAGGACGGACCACCTACTACCGGGACGCTGACGGAGACGGCTACGGTTCCGCCTCGAGCCCGCTCGACGCCTGTACGCTTCCATCGGGCTACGCCACGCGCTCCGGGGACTGTGACGACGGCGATTCCACCGTGTTCCCCGGTGCCACCGAGACGTGCAACGGTGTGGACGACGACTGTGACGGCCTGGTGGACGATGACCTGCTGGCCACCTACTACCGGGACGCGGACGGAGACGGGTTCGGGACCTCGTCGACCAGCACACAGGCCTGCACCGCGCCCGAAGGCTACGTGTCCGACCCGGGAGACTGCAACGACGGCGACGATACGATCAACCCGGCGGCGGCCGAGCTGTGCGACGGCATCGACAACGACTGCGACGGCGCCACCGACGAAGGCGTCGCTGTGACCTACTACCAGGACGCGGACGGAGACGGGTTCGGCGACACCGGCTCCACCGTTGACGCCTGCTCGCTCCCAGACGGCTTTTCTTCCACCGCGGGGGATTGCGACGATACCGACGCCGCCGTCTACCCCTCCGCCCCGGAACAGTGCGACGACGCCGACAACGACTGCGACGGCACCATCGACGAAGGCGTCACCCCCACCTGGTACCTCGACCAGGACGCCGACGGCTACGGCACCGCAACGACCACTTCCAACGCCTGCGTCCTGCCGTTCGGCTACGTCGAGACCGCTGATGATTGCGACGACGGTGACGCTTCCGTTCACCCCGGCGCCGAGGAAACCTGCAACGGCATCGACGACGATTGCGACGGCGACGCGGACGAGGGCGTGAAGAGCCTCTACTACCGCGACGCCGATGGCGATGGGTTCGGGGACTCCGGAGTGACGACCCAGGCCTGCTCGATGCCAGGTGGGTACTCGAGCACGTCCGGCGACTGTGACGACACCGACGGGGAGGTCCACCCCGGGGCTACCGAGGTCTGCAACGATCGTGACGACGACTGTGACGGAGCAGTTGACGACGGTCTCCTGGTGATCTTCTTCCGCGACGCCGACGGCGATGGCTACGGCACCGGCACCGACACCGTCTACGCCTGCTCCGACCCCGGGGGATACACCGGGACTGGCGGGGATTGCGACGACGGGGACCTCGAGGTCTACCCCGGCGCGGACGAACGGTGCGACGGGAAGGACAACGACTGCGACGGCGTGGCCGACGAAGACGCCAAGACCGTGTTCTACCAGGACCAGGACGGCGACGGCTACGGGATCGGCTCGGTGGAAATCCTGGCCTGCACCGCTCCGGAGGGCTACTCGGACACTCCAGGCGACTGCGACGACACCGATGCCACCATCCATCCTGGCGCGATCGAGACGTGCAACCGCGTGGACGACGACTGCAACGGCGCTATCGACGAAGGCGTGACCCATACCTACTACGCCGACGCCGACGCCGACGGGTTCGGTGACCCCGACAGACCCCTGGACGCCTGCTCGGCGCCCGGGGGCTACGTCGTGGATGGCTCGGATTGCCGGGACAACGACCCCACCTCCCATCCCGGCGCCTCTGAGTCCTGCGACGGAATCGACAACGACTGCGACGGGAGCGTGGATGAGGACGTCCTGTCGGCCTTCTACCAGGACGCGGACCGGGACGGATACGGCAATTCGGCCGTCGCCGAAGAGGCTTGCGAGCGACCGCCAGGCTACACCGCCGACAGCACCGATTGCAACGACGAGGACTCGAGCATCCATCCAGGCGCGCGGGAGGACTGCGATGGGATCGACAACGACTGCGACGGCGTGGTCGACGAGGAGGTCTTGCAGACGTTCTACGCCGACGGGGACGGCGACGGCCATGGAGATCCCGAGGCGCCCTCAAGCGCCTGTTCACTGCCCGATGGGCACGTGGCCAACGACTCTGACTGCGACGACACCGACCCCGGCGTCCATCCCGGCGCGATCGAGGCCTGCAACGATCGCGACGACGACTGCGACGGGGAGATCGACGAAGATGTCATGGACCCCTGGTACGCCGACACCGACGACGACGGCTTCGGCGACCCGGAGGACGTGGTGTGGGCATGCTCGGCGCCCGCCGGCCGTGTCGATGATGACACCGATTGCGACGATACCAGCGCCGGAATCCACCCCGGTGCCACCGAGATATGCGACGACGGGATCGATCAGGATTGCGATTCCTACGACCTGGGTTGCGACCTCGTCGACGACGACGGGGACACCTTCTCCGAGGTGGACGGGGACTGCAACGACGCCGACCCGGACGTCCACCCCGGCGCGAACGAACGGTGCGACGGCCAGGACACCGACTGCAATGGCTTCACCGACGACATCGACCAGGACGGAGACGGGTTCATCGATACCGGCTGCAACGGCGATGATTGCGATGATTCCGACGCCACCGTCCATCCCGGAGCGAAGGAGACCTGCGACGGCATCGACAACGACTGCGACGGGACCGCCGACAACCTGGACGCCGACGGCGACGGCTACATCGCGGCTGCGTGCGACGGCGACGACTGCAACGACGGCGACCCGCTCGTGCATCCCGGCTTCACCGAAGCCTGTGACGGCATCGACAACGACTGCTCCGGTGCCATCGACGACCTCGACACGGACGGGGACGGACACATCGCGGCTGCGTGCAACGGCGACGACTGCAACGACGACGACCCGCTCGTCCACCCCGGCGCGGATGAACTCCCCAACGGGCAAGACGACGATTGCGATGGTACCTCGGACGAAAACACCGGTGTATTCGACGACGACGGCGACGGCTACAGCGAACTCGAGGGTGATTGCAACGACGACGACCCGGACGTCTCCCCAGTGGCCGAGGAGGTCCCGGGCGACAGCGTGGACAACGATTGCGACGGGGCCATCGACGAACCGGACGTGATGCCCACCCCATGGGCCGCCCCCACCCCGACACCGCCGACCTCGCCGGGACCCCAGGCAACGCCCACGCCCGCCGCTGTCACGCCTACACCGACAATCGCGACCACCCCGTGGCCAGGGTCCACGGCCGCGCCGAGCCCCACACCCTGGTACCAGCCGACGCCCGTGGCGTGGGAAACACCCGTGCCGGGGCCCACCCCAACGCCCCTCGAGCCGACCGCAACGCCCGGTCCGGCGGCAACGCCCGGCAGCGAGCCGACGCCAACGCCGAGCGACATGCCTCCCGAATCAGCGACACCGGGCTTCTCGGACGTGCCGACCCCGGCGGCCGGGGAAGGCCAAGGATGCGCATGCCGCACCCCGACCGGTCCGGAACGCCCAGGCGCGGGCACGGGCCTGGTCCTTCTCGCCGCCATGCTCCACGGCGCAGCGCGGAGGAAACGTCGTGCGACACCGAACACGCCGGCCGCCTTGGGGACGCGGGCCCGAACGCGCATGGCGGGGGGGTAGCATGTCTTTCCACGGATCGGCTTGGTGGATCTTCGTGATGGCCGCCGCCGTCCTGGCATCCTGCCAGGGGGAACCGCCCGGCGACACGTCTCCGGGGCCGCTCACGCCCACCCTCCCGGGAACCCTCGAGCCTTCGCCGCCCCTCCCGGGTCCGACACCGCTCGACACTCCGTCTCCCACCCCCTGGCCGACCGGGTGTGGCGTTCCTTACAATGGATCGGAACCGGACGTCCTGCGTCAGGATCGCCTCGAGATTGTCCAGGATTTCCCCTCGGCCTACCTGGACGAGAGCCGGGACATCCGCGTGTACCTCCCCGCGAGCTATGGCAACGACCCGGCCACGCCTTATCCTGTGCTCTACATGCAGGACGGACAGAACCTGTTCGACGCCGCCACCGCGGCTTTCGGCGTCGAATGGGAGGTCGACGAGAACGTGGACGCCCTGGTCACGCAGGGACGGATGGACGAGATCATCGTGGTGGGGATCGACAACACATCGGACCGGACCGCCGAGTACACCCCCACCGTCGATCCTCTCTACGGCGGCGGCGACGGAGACCTCTACGCCAGGTTCATCATCGACGAGCTGAAACCCTACATCGACACCCACTACCTGACAGCCTGCGGAACGACGAACACCGCGATCATGGGATCCTCCCTCGGCGGCCTGATATCCTGCCATATCGGGTGGAACTACTCGGACGTATTCGGCATGGCAGGCTGCGTGTCCCCCTCGTTCTGGTGGGATGACGAGGCGTTCCTCGAGGCCATCAGCGACCCGGGCACCGAGGTCCCGGTCGCCCGTTTCTGGATCGACATCGGGACCGGCGAGGGGGACGACGCCGACGGCGACGGCCTGGCGGACCCGGTATGGGAGGCGCGCCGCGTGCGAGACCGGATGATCGCGTTGGGCCTGGCGTTCGAATCGTCCGTGGGCTACCAGGAAGTCCAGGGGGGGGTGCACGACGAATCCGCGTGGGCCGCCCGCGTGGCAAATCCCCTGCTCTTCTTCTTCAGCACCGACCGCTCACCGGGCATTTCCGGCCTGGACCTTGTGACCTACGGCGACCAGGTGGGGCTGAGCGGCACCAACACCCTCCACCTCGAGGTCAACGAAGCCTGCTCCAACGGGCTCGAGATGACCGTGCCGAATCCCCTCGCCGGGCTGCTGGTCGCAGACACCGGCGTGGCCACGGTGTCCCCAGACGGCGTGGTGACCGGCGTCTCGGAAGGGACCACCACGGTGTCCGCTGGCTACCGCGGACTGACCGCGCAGGCTTCGATCGACGTGGTCGAATCGCTGAGCGAAACCGTTGACATCACGTTCCTGGTCACGGTGCCCGAGGACACGCCCGACGAGGACACCATCTACGTAGCAGGAGACCTGGGTAGCGCTTTCGGCGGCTACTGGAATCCTGCCGGCAGGGCTCTCGAGCCCCTCGACACCACCCTCTGGACCACGACCTTTTCTGCACCGAGAGGCACGACTTTCAGTTTCAAGTTCACTCGAGGCTCCTGGGCGACCGTGGAGAAGGCGGCTGACGGCAGCGAGATGGCCAACCGCGTGGCGGACGCCGCCGGCACCGAGACCCTCGAGTACACCGTGGCCAGGTGGGCCGACATCCCCTGACCCCTGGTACCGCGATTTCTGGTCAAGAATCGTGCCAATCCCGCGCAAGTTCTGGTAGAGTGGTCTTGGTGGAGCCCTCGAGCCGGACAGCGGAGCCGGCGTCGTCGACCCGTTTCGCGGAAGCGGTTACCGGTGCTGTTCAATTCCTTCTCGTTCTGGACCTTCTTTCCCCTGGTCCTGGTGGCCTCCCGCCTGGTCCACGGAAGGCCGCGGCACATCCTCCTGCTCATCGCCTCCTGGTACTTCTACGCCTGGTGGGACTGGCGATTCCTGTTCCTGCTCCTGTTCAGCACCTCGGTCGACTACGGCCTGGCGTTGGTCATCGAACGTACAGGGACGGCGCGGACCCGCCGGGCGCTGGTGGCGGCGAGTGTCGTGACCAACCTGGTGGTTCTGGGCGTATTCAAGTACGCGGGGTTTTTCGTCCGGGAGGCCGCCTCGCTTTTGCAGGGCCTGGGCCTCGTGGACACGGTGCCCGTACTTTCGGTAGTGCTGCCCATCGGCCTGTCATTCTACACGTTCCAGTCCATGGGCTATGTCATCGACGTGTACCGAGGCGAGACCGCGGCAGTGCGGGACTTCGTGTTGTTCGCGCTCTTCGTGTCCTTCTTCCCGCAGCTCGTCGCCGGTCCTATCGAGCGGAGCCAGCGCCTGGTGCCCCAGTTGGCCGAGGGCCGGCAGGCGACAGGCGTGCAGTTCGCCGAGGGCGCCCACCTGGTCCTGCTGGGCCTGTACAAGAAGGTGTTCGTCGCCGACAACCTCGCCCCTGTCGTGGCGCAGGTGTTCGAATCGCGCGCAGCCGTTTCGGGCGGAATGGTCCTGGTCGCGACCTATGCCTTCACGTGGCAGATCTACTGTGATTTCTCCGGGTACACGGACATCGCTCGAGGTCTCGGCAAGTGGCTGGGCGTGGACCTATCGGAGAACTTCCGCCTGCCGTTTTTTGCCTCGAATCCTCGAGACCTGTGGCGGCGTTGGCACGTGAGCCTGTCCGAGTGGTTGCGGGACTACCTGTACATTCCGCTGGGAGGCTCCCGTCACGGGCGCCGGCGGACCCTGTTCAACCTTGCCGCCACCATGGTCCTCGGCGGTTTGTGGCATGGCGCCGCCTGGACCTACGTCGCCTGGGGGGCCTACCATGGTACCGCCCTGGTCGCCCAGCGCGTCGCGCACCGCGTTCTGCCGTCACGCCCCATGCGCCTGCCGGCTTGCCTCACCCGGGTCCTGTCCATCGTCTTGATGTTTCACGTCACCGCTCTGGGGTTCCTGGTCTTTCGCGCACATTCGCTGTCCCACGCCGGCACGCTGCTGTGGAGCCTGGCGACCGGCTGGTCCCGCCCAGGAGAGGCTGGGTCGTTGCTGGCGCAACTGGCAGCGATTGCCGGGTTCCTGCTGGCCCTCGAGCTGATCGCCTGGTGGCGGAACGACCGGATGTGGCTGATTCGTCTCCCGGCATGGGCCCAGGCAGCGGTCTCGGCGTGGATGTTCGTGGCGATCGTCTGGTTCGGAGCCTCCTACGGCAGACAGTTCATCTACTTCCGGTTCTGACCAGAACAAAACCTTGGACCGGGGCGGATTGACAACTCCTTCGCTGCGGTGGTATATAGCCGAAAACGGGCTGGCATCACCTGGCGAACTCATATATCATCCTACGTGGACTCGTTTGCCACCTCAGCAGCAGGGCGACAGGCGGCACGCCACGCAGCGGTAGGGCGTGGTCGCGCTCGGAGGTAGTACCATCGTGGACAGGGCTCCTGAGTACCAGGCACACCAAGGACTGACCCTCTACTTTCTCGGGAAGCTGCATTCTGGACTCAAGAAGCTGAGTGCCTACTACCGGCAGCGCGGTGTGACGGTGTTCAACATAGCGTCACCTGCCGAGCTTGGTCGCGCGTGGGCGCTGAAAGTGCCCCATGCCCTGGTCGTCGATCTCCAGACCAGGGAGGAGATCACCGCCTATTTCGAAGCGATGGGCGCCTACGAAGGGCTGCTGGACTTGCCTCGAGTCGCGATCGTGTCTACCAACGCCGATGAAGAGACGGTCGAAACGCTTCGGACCCAATGCGATGCGCACGTCCGGTGGCCCCTCAAGGCGACGGACCTGTCGTACTGTCTCTTTCGGCTTCTGCTCGCGCGTGACCACTTCATCCAGGCGACCCCGGGGGACGGGGATGATGAGGACACCGTTTACCGGGGTGCCTTGGGGCCGACGACGCTGAGGAATCTCGTTCAATTGATATACCTGGGGCGACAGGACTGTATCCTGGGACTCGAGTGCGAGGGCAGGCGCGGAAACCTGTTTTTCAAGGAAGGTCGCCTGATCGACGCCCAGGTCGGAGCGCTCGAATGGCAAGACTCCCTGGTGCTCGCTCGCCGTTTCAAGTCCGGCAGTTTCACCCTGTCCTTTCAACCTGTCGATCGCAAGCAGTTTGTCGACAGGAGCGTCACGGCGTGGCTTCTTCAGGAGCCGGAACCAGGTCCCGAGCCTGAACCGCCCGAGCCGGACGAGGTCACGGCGGTCGGCGCGCGGCCCTGGAAGGATGGGGAACGCCCGGCGGAGGCGGAGGAAGGGGGGGAGGGGCTCGCACCTCCCCCTGCGGTACCGTCGCCCGGCGAGGAGCGGCCCCAGGAAGAGGTAGGAACCTGGTCGCCGGACCCGCTGATGCCGCCACCGCCTCCCGGTCCCGGGGATCGTGAGCGACCGGCGGCGGGTATGGGAGAGATGGCGGCGCTCGAGGTGCCGGCGTTGGGTCAGCCGGGCGGCCACCGTGTGACGGCCGGACAGGATGCGTCTCCGCTCGAGCCAGGCTTCGAGCCCGAAGAGCGGCGGTCGCGTGCCGTGTTGTGGCTTGCCCTGCTGTTTGTCGTGGCGGTGGGTGGCATCTTTGTTGCCAAGAGCCTGTGGCCACCTGGTCCCGTGCAGGTTGTCCAGGTACCGGCCACCATACCGCCTGCACCAAGCATGCCAAGGGCGGTCTCGCCCAGCCCGGCGTCATCCCCTGCCGCCAAGGCCCCGACCCCCATCCGTGAGCACAGGGTCACACCGCAACCCGCCGTTTCGCCCTCTCCCGAGGTGCACGTGCTCGAGCCGACGCCGGTTCGTCCCCCAGTGGCCCCCCCGCCGGTGGCGACCCCGAAAACTGTCAAGGTCGCCAAGGTGGTCGTTCCAGTGGTGATCAAGGCCACGCCCATCCCCGTCGAACCGACACCGGTGGTGAAGGAAGGGGGGACGCCAACGCCCGCTGTCGTTGCTCCCGTGTCCCCGTCGCCTGAGCCCGTCGAAGTGGCAAAGGTCGAGACGGCTGTGCAGCCGATTACCATGGACTCGGTATCCCGTGTGCTCCCTGACCGGAATCTCCAGAAGGCTCGAGAGCTGGAGCGGGCCGGGAAGCTGCAAGAAGCGCTCGCCGTGTATACGCAGGTCGCCGAATTGGACCCGACGTCCCGGGAGGCGTCGGAAGCCATCGACCGCCTGAAGGGCTCCGCCGAGGTGAACCCGAACGCACCGGCAGAGCTGCACATCAATGCATTTCCCTATGGTATTGTCTACGTCGATGGTGAGAAGTATGGATACACCCCTGTCCATCTCAACAAGGTCGTTCCCAGGAAGTACCTTATTCGAGTCGTCAATCCGGATTTGGGGGCATGCTCCACCGAGGTGGTCGTGAAACCAGGCGAGCGAAAGTGGGTCCATCTTCGTCTCGACGACGAAAAGAACTGCCAGAGGTAGCGCAACCCCTCCCGGCATCCCGGAGATGTGCAATGAAGATGTGGTTTTGGTCGATCCTCGCTGGCATGGGAGCGATAGGCGTGGCCGCGGGGGCGGGGCAGGATCTCGTGGCGTCTCGAGCCGTCCCACCGCCACAGTTGCCGAAAAACAAGAAGCTCACCCCATTCGAACTGGGAAAGCTCATCTACTACACGGACGAGTTCGTGGGAAGAGATGGAAAAAACTGCGCGGCTTGCCACGAATCGAAGCTGCCACTGCGGCGGGATGCCCTTGCCAAGAGGAAGAAGGAGTTGCCCAAGCAGATCCAGTGGTGCCTGGCGACTCGAGTGAAGAACGAGGAGATTCAGCCGGGAACGCCGGAGTTCGACGGTATCATGGAGTACATCTACACCGTCTACGGTCTCCACGCCGTGGTGGATGAGGACCCGAAGGTCGACCGGCTCATGAACCTCGGCGCGGAGCTGTTCGCTGATGGAGACTTCGAAGGGGCCAAGACCTACCTGGAGAGGGCCCTGCCGCAGCTCCAGTCGAAGTACCACATCGCTCAGACCCACGTCATGCTGGGCATCGTGTTCCACGTGTTGGCCGAGCCGGAAATGGCCAAGGATCATTTCAGGATGGCGGTCGAGACCGATCCGACCATCGACGTGGACGCTAGTTTGTTTTCTCCCAAGACTGTCGAGTTGTTCTACTCGGTGAAGAGAAAGATCGTCGCGGGCCAGACGGAGGAATTCAGGTGATGTCATGGTGGCTCCTCGTACCGCAAGATGAGGCTTTCCCGCATCGGCGGCCCCGGACATGGCGTCTCGCCCGCCATTTGGGCCTCGCGTTCGCCGCCGCAGGCCGTCCGGCAGGCCGTTTTCTCCTGGCCGGACTGGTCTGTTTCATGGCGTCGGAAATCCGGGCCGAGAGCCTCCGGCAGGGTGACGTGGCCATCGGGGCGTACCAGTCCTTTGCACGCTACAACCGATACTGGTATCACTACAACGGCGAAACCGATTGTAACGGACTGCCGTGCAGCCGTGCCAACCTGAACAGCTACGACTCTATCGACGTGCCGGTGATCGGAACCCAATCGGCCGCAATGGAGACCACGACGCTGGCCATCACGGGGTTTCGAGTCGAATACGGCTTGCTGGAACGTCTCCTCGTGGCTGCCAGCACCCAACTCGCCTACGTTTCGTCACCCTCGAGCACGTGGAATCTCGGCGACACCTGGCTGCGTTCCACGTGGCAGGCGACCCCCGATGCTCCCCTGACCCTGGGTCTCGGCACCGCCTTGAAGCTGCCTGGCACCTACTCCCCCAACGCCATCGTGGCCGCGGGCGGTGGGCAGCCCGACCTGGAATTCGGGGCCAGGCTCTGGGGTCATGCGTTCCGGCGCAAGTTCGTCTACAACGTCACTTCGGGCTACCGCTTCCGGTTCCCCTTTGCAGACACCGTGTTCGTCACCCTGTCGGACAACGAAGGGGTCGTGCGGCGTACACCGGTTGTCGGACCGTCAGACGAAGTGTTCCTGGACTTCGTGGCCGGCCTCTTCGTCTCGCGCAAGACCTACCTCTTTCTCAACGGAAGCGTCAACAACGCATTTGGGGGGACGAACATCGACGACTACTTCGCCACGGTATCCAGTATGCAAGAGAAGGACTCATCCGGCGCGCCCGTGTACCAGGTGGATGGTGACCCCGCGGATCTGCTTTCAACCATGGAAGAAGATTTCTTCCTGCTCGGCGCAGGCGTACTGTTCCGGCTTCGCTACAGCGCCACCCTGTATGTCAACTACACGCTCAAGGTGCTGGGGCAGAATACGCCGGCCTTCTACGTTCCGGATGGAACGCGGTTCCCACTGGGCAAGGTACTTGTCGGGTTCGAGTATACGTTCGGTGCCCGGGGACCGAAAGCCGTGAATGCGCGCCGCGAGACCCATGCGGAGGCTCCCCGGCTGGCCGACTTGCGCAGGTTCCCTTCCATGTCGTCCGGGACACGCGACTGAACCCCATACCAGATGGTGTGGCCACCGCCCGGCATGACCGGGTGAGTGAGCGGTGGTGAGACACGCCGGTAAGGGCGATTGCCGGTGGGGCCGGCTCGTTGCCTGGCAGCCTCCGGGAGGGGCGACGCGATGGGTTCGAAGAAATATGCGCGGTATCGCGACAGTGTGCGTTTCCTGGAGTCCCTGCTCACGCTGGAGCCGGACAGGCTGATCAGCAAGGTTGATAGCACGGTCCCGGGAGGGCCGGTGGGACTCAGGCGCTGCCGCCGGCTTCTGGAGTATCTTGGAAATCCACAGAATGACCTGCGGTTCGTTCACGTGGGAGGCACCAGCGGGAAGGGTTCCGTGGTGCGGATGGTTCATGAGATCCTGCATCGGGCCGGCGTTCGTGTCGGGTCGTACGTGTCCCCCCATGTCACCACGGCACTGGAACGCATCAGCGTCGGTGCGTCGTTCGTTCCGCTGGGGACGTGGCTCGAGTGTGTTGCCGACCTGAAAGGTCTTGTCGAGCAGGAGTACATGTCAGGCCCGTTCGGGGTCCCATCCTACCACGAACTCGTCATGGCCATCGCCCTCCTGGCGTTTCGGCGCCTGGGCTGTGAAATCGTTGTGCTGGAAGTCGGAATCGGCGGGCGTCTCGACTCGACGAACGTGATATCGAGCCCGTTGGTGGCGGTCATCACCGACGTGGGGAAGGACCACACGGAGCTTCTTGGACAGGACCTTCGCACCATCGCCCGGGACAAGGCGGGCATCATCAAGCCTGGGACGACCGCGATCGTAGGTGCCGGTAGGCAGGCCGCTCGAGACGAGATCCTGGCAAGGGCGAAGCAGGTGGGTGTCCCGGTTTGGCTCCTGGGCAACGAGTTGGCATTGGAGCTGGGCCAGGATGGTTTCCTGGTGCGAACGCCGGAGGGCCATGTGGCTGGGCTTCGGAGCCGCCTGGACGGACGGCATCAACAGCGGAATGCGGCCCTGGCCGTGGCCACTGCCCTGAGTCTTCGCCGGCAGGGCGTCACACTCGACGCGGATGCCATACGGTCGGGCATAGGGAACGCCTTTCTCCCGGGACGATTCGAGAGGGTCCGGCTGGCCGGCAACGGGCTCCTGGTTCTGGATATCGCGCACAACGTGGACAAGGTTCGAGCACTGGTGGATACCTGGTCCGGCCATTTCGGACAGGATGGCGCCGCCGTCGTCTCGGTGGCGGAAAACAAGGACATCGATGGCGTCCTGGAGGCGCTGGGGCAGGGGTTCCGCAAGCTGGTCGTGACGCGCCCCCTGGCGAGCCACAGGAAGATGGCATCCCCGCTGCTTCTCGCCCGGAAGGCCGAGGCCCTGTTCGCTGAAGTCACCATCCGGCTCGACCCGGTGGACGCCGTGTCGACAGCACTTCGAACCGGCAAAGGGCTGGCCCTGGTTGCCGGCTCGACCTACCTGGTCAGCGAAGTGAGGCGCCGCTTCGACGGGGAAGAGGCCATTGTCGAGCGCGGGCGAGTCCTCCCGCTCGACGGCGAATTCGCTACCGAGTGACCCTGTGGAGCTTGTAGACGGCATGCCGGAACACGGTGGCGCGCGCTCCGCCCTTGAACTTCAAGCCAAACTCCCATCTCCCGAACCACTCCACGTGGCCTCGCAGAACGTCACCCTCGAGGGTCGTCACCTGGACTTCTTCGTGCGCGTCGAGTGCCCTTTGGAGTGTCAAGTTCTTGAAGTGGTGGCGATCTCGAGGATTCAAGAGCGGTCCGAGATGCATGGCCTTCACCTTGTTGTCGATCTTGAGGAACTTCTTGACCACCTTGAATTGATCCGGGTCGTAGGCGAACTTGATCTCGGTCTTGTGGATTTCCACGGGGTCGTCCTGGGGATCCTGCCGGAACAAGATGGTGAACTTGCCGTTTTCCTCCACGGTTCCCATCACCTTCTTGTGCCCGTGAAGTGCAAGCGCGATCCTGGAGCCTGACAGGCGATACTCCTCGAGACAGCTCCGATGGTAGTGCTGATGCAGCGTCTCGTTATTTCGCCGCCTCAACAACACGATCTCCAGGTCCGTTCTTCCCAGGGCGACGTTGGTGGCCAGCGCGCGGTTTATCGTGTGAGCGGTCATCAGTTTCCTGATTTTCTCCTCACGGAGCAGCGACTGGAGCACTTCGTTGAGCGTGGTCTTCCCCTGGACCACCCGGAGCGCAGCAGGAAAGGGAATACCGGATTGAGCCACCAGGGTCTTGGCCTGCTTGATCACCGCGACGGGAAGCCTGGGCCGCCTCGCGCGTGGCCCCTTGCGGGCCCCCGGCGCTCCCCCCTGTCGGCGATGCCCTTGCCCCTTCTTGAAACCGGACCTCGCATTCGGGCCCCGAGCACGACCCGCGCGGGGCCTCGAGTCGCCCCCCTTCCCCCTGCCGTCTTCTCTCGTTGCTCTCGAGCCGCTCTTGCCCTGTGGGCCCCTGCGGTGTCCATTCATGCCGCTCTCCAACTCGATGTTTCTTCGTCTGGTATTCTCTGTATCTCGGCCATTATAGGCATGGGAGCGCGGGAGCGTCAACGAAGAGACGCGGAAAGCTCCACGGCCAGGCTTCCCTAACCTTTGGAGGATTCCGGCGAGGACGGACGGACCGGGCTCGTCGCAGCCCGCCCCGTGGCACCATCTTGGGATTGCGGCACTGCCGGCGCTCTCGCGGCGTGCCTGTGGATGGCGTCCTTGGCCAGTTCGTCGCACCGTTCATTCTCGATGTTCCCGGAATGGCCGGCCACCTTGCGCAACCTGAGATCCGGGAAGCGGGTGCGGGCCCGCTTGATCTGCTCGATGATGTCCTGGTTCGCCTTGGCCTTCCAGCCGCCGAGCACGCCGATGCTGTACTGACTGTCCGTGTACAGAATGACTGTACGATCAGGGTCCTTCACCAGTTCCAGCGCCCGCAGGATGGCCGTCAGTTCCGCCGTGTTGTTCGTACCCTGCCCCAGGTATTCCGAATGCTCCCGGCGCCGGCCGGCGCAGGTCATCACGATGCCAATGCCGCTGGGCCCAGGGTTGCCCTGGCACGAACCGTCGGTGAAAATGACAATGGGGGGCTTGTCGTTCAATAGCGTCGTACGTTGCGACCCGGAGGGAAGGAGCGTTTTCTCGATCACCCCGACAGAAGGGGTACCGGGCGGCCGGGAGTCTCTTGCCGTCCCGGCCGTATCTTCACCGGACGCAGTTTCCTCGCGACCCAGGACCTCAGGGCGCGAAGCCGGATCCACGGGGGCGGCGTCGCCATCCGGCCAGAGTCGGTCCCCTCCCTCTTCGGCCGGAAGCGGTTGGAGGCTCGATGGATTCACGCGGTACGCCCGGGGGTCGTCGAGCTTGTAGCGGATCTCCACGCGCCCCTTGGCCGGAAGCAACTGGTCCTTCGCTCCCACCCTGGCGTACACCTTATTTCCTTTGAACCGCCAGCGTTGCCACGCCATGGGCGTTCGGTCCTGGTTCGCTGCCACCCGCAGGGCGATCCACAGGGGCGTTACCTATTTTTCGTGAACGTGCTGCAGTGAACCCCAACCACGTGCTCCGGGGCACATGACATGCGACGGCGAACGCGGTCGATGGTCTGGGGCTCGACAGACACGTCACACTACCCGGCTTTTCTCCGTCGCTTTGCCGAGAGACCCATCCACAAGCCGGCGACCCACCATGGAGCGGTGCTGGAAAGCGGCCTGCTGTTCGAGGTGCTGCACCCGATTCCCGAGTCTTCGAAAGTGGTGTCGCTTGGTGTCAGTTGCCCATCGCAGTTATTGTCGACACCGTCACCGGGGACTTCCTTGGCTGCCGGGTTTATCGACTTGTTCCCGTCGTCGCAGTCCAGTTCGATATCTGTAAACAGGGTACATTGCTTGGCATCCAGGTATCCATCGCCGTCGCGGTCAAAGGCCAGCACCTGTTCGTCCGGCAAGTTGTCACAGTTGTTGTCCTTACCGTCGCACAGTTCGGTGGCCCCCAAATAGGTCTCCACATCGGAGTCGTCGCAGTCGTCGTTGCTGCCCTCGACATGGCCCGGTATGGGGCTACAACTCAACGTGCCGGCACCTGGAGCACCGTGGCCGTCGCCGTCAACGTCCTCGTAGTAGGTGCCCGCGCCGCTCACGGCCGGGCTCACGTCTGCCACATCGTCGACTTCGCCGTTGCAGTCGTTGTCCAGCCCGTCGCACACTTCCACCTGGTCTGGGTTGACATCCTGGGTGGTGTCGTCGCAGTCCCCGGCACACACCATGACGCCGTCGCCGTCGCCGTCGATCTCGTCCTCCTCTTCGGGGGGAATCCTGTCGCAGTTGTTGTCCAGTCCATCGCACAACTCGTCGGCACCGGGATACACCGTGTCGTTGGTGTCGTTGCAGTCTTGGAGCGAGGTGTCGGAGGCGTTGCAGACGAAGACGGAGTCGCCGTCCGCGTCGGCCTGTTCGTCCGCTATCCCGTCCTGGCAGTTGTTATCGACGCCGTCGCAGATCTCGATCTCGGCCGGGTTGATGTTGGGGTCGGAGTCGTCGCAGTCGCAGGTCGCGGTGGCGCAGTAGTCGCCGCAAAGGGATTCGGAGACGTAGCCGTCGCCGTCCAGATCGAAGCCATTGGTCGCGTCGCCGTCACAGTCCTGGTCTATGTCGTCGCACAATTCCTCGGCACCGGGGTGGATGGTGGCGTCGAGATCGTCGCAGTCGGTGCCCCTGGAGGGACAGGTCTCGAGGGAGAGGTATCCGTCTTCGTCCACGTCGAAGCCTTCGTCGGTGACCCCGTCGCAGTCATTGTCCTTGTTGTCACACAGTTCCGTGGCTCCGGCGTACACCTCGGGGTCGCTGTCCGCGCAATCGTCGCCCAGCAACTCGCCAGTGCAGTTGGCCTGGGACAAGTGGCCGTCGCCGTCCAAGTCATAACCGTTGGTGGCGTTGCCGTCACAGTCATGGTCGATGGCGTCGCACAGTTCCACTGCTGATGGGTTGACGCTCGGGTCGGCGTCATCGCAGTCGCCGTCGTACTCCGTGGCGCCGTCGCCGTCATCGTCGAAACCGCAAGTTCCCTGGTCCGTGGGGGTGTCCGGGTCACAATCGTTGTCGATACCATCGCCGACGAGACAGCCCTTGAGCGGGTCGGTCGTAACGCCCTCCGGGGCACCGGGGTAGACAGTGGCGGCCACGTCGTTGCAGTCACCGGTAGTGGAGACCGCCCCATCGGGTGGGGTGCTCGAGCAGGTCATGATCACGTCTTCTTCGTCTCCATACCCGTCGCCGTCCTTGTCGGCGTAGTAGGTGTTCTGGCCCTGAACGGGAGAATCGTCGTCATCGGCCAACCCATCGCAGTCGTTGTCTATGCCCCCGTCGCACAGTTCCACCGCGCCCGGGTAGATGGCCGGATTCGTGTCGTTGCAATCATCGTGAGACACGGCATATCCGTCAGGAGGCGAACTCGAGCAGGTCTTCGTCTGCCCACTGGTGAGGCTGCCGTGGCCATCGTCGTCGTTGTCCCGGTAGTAGGTGGTCTGACCGGTGACGGAATCGTCGTAGTCATCTTTTTTCCCGTCGCAATCGTTGTCCTGGCCGTCGCACACTTCCTGGGCTCCCGGGTTGATGTCCGGGTCGGAGTCGTTGCAATCGCCGTGGTCCGTCACCTTGCCGGCAGGGGGGTAGTCCTCGCACCCCGGGGTCGGATCGGCAGTCTCGTCGCCATAGGTATCGCCGTCCGCGTCGGGATAGAAGGGCACGCCATCCAGCGAGGGATCCGCTGCGTCCACCTTGCCATCGCAGTCATTGTCGATCAGGTCGCACACTTCCGTGGCCTCTGGGTTGATGTCCGGGTCGTCATCGTCGCAGTCTTCGCCGGTGGCGGTGTTGTCTGCCGGTGGCGTGGTGTCGCACGTCTTGGTCACGATCGTCTCATCGCCATAGCCGTCGCCGTCGCTGTCGAAATAGTAGGTGTTCTGGTCGGTGATGGAATCATCATAGTCATCGACCAGCTCGTCGCAGTCGTTGTCGATCCCATCGCAGACCTCGGTCGCGCCGGGGTGCACCGCAGCGCTGCCGTCGTCGCAGTCGTCGGTATTGTCCGAGTAGCCGCTGGGTACCGTGGTGGCGCAGGTCTCCAGCGTTCCGCTCCCTGGCCCGCCGTATCCGTCTCCGTCGGAATCTCCGAAGTAGGTCGTCTGGCCGAACACGGGATCGTCGTCGTCATCGACCAGGCCGTCGCAATCGTTGTCGTCCCCGTCGCAGACCTCGGTCGCGCCGGGGTGTATGCTCGAATCGTAGTCATCGCAGTCTCCGGTGTCCGACACGTAGCCGGCCGGAGGCATAGTGGAACAGGTGTAGGTGGTCGTGTTGCTACCATAGCCGTCACCGTCGCGATCCCGGTAGTAGGCATTCTGGCCGATTACCGAACTGTCCGCGTCGTCGATGAGTGTGTCGCAATCATTGTCGAGTCCGTCACAGACCTCGTCCGCGCCGTCGTACACCGAGTCGTCGAAGTCGTCGCAATCCGCGTTCGCAATCGATTGCCCGTCGCCATCCCGGTCATAGAAGTCACTGAGCGAGATGAAATAGGTCGTGCCGTCGCTCGTGTCGCCTGGGGCCGCGATGAAAAAGTCACCGTAGCCATCGCTGTCGAAGTCGATCTCAGGGCTCCCGAAAACGCCCCCGCCCGCATTGGCTCCCGTAGACCTGCCCACGAATACGGCGTTGGGCGACCCATCGACCGTCGCCCCCCCCGTTCCGCCCCCCGCCCCGGGCCACTGCGCCTCCGGGCGGCCGGCGACCAGGTAGGCCGCACCCTTGTTGATACTCGAGGTTTGGGGTGCCCCGACCAGGAAATCCGACCAGCCATCTCCATCCACATCGCCGGCACCGGAAACGGCATGGCCGAGATGACTCCCCGTGGACGTTCCGTAGAAAAAGCACCCGAGAGTCGACAGGTCCAAGGTTTGGGTGTCGAGCGCGTTCGGCCCCCCGAAGTAGATGTACACCCGCCCGGCTTCGAGCCTCGATGGGTTGGTGGAACTGCTCACCATGGGGGCGTAAGGCGCGGTGAACGCCACGTCGGGGTAGCCGTCGCCGTCCACGTCCCCGACGTCGGCGATGGCAGCACCCAGGTTCCCCACCTTGGAGGTGCCAGCCAGAAGATCTCCCTTTATCAAGACCCTCAAGGTGAGAGCATCAGGGAGAAAATAGGGCGACGAATTGAGGTAGTAGGCCCCGCGCCCCCCCAAGAGAAACATCTTTCCTCCTCCCGTCAGGGCTGAAGGAGCGCCGATGGCGATTTCACGTCTTTCATTTCTGGCGCTCTCGCCGTCGTCGTTCATATCATCCAGGATCGCCACCGCTTCTCCGGCACGCGTTCCGTCATAGTCGAAGAACTCGATAAGCAAGCCAGCAGGGTCCACCCACCCGACAACCGGGCCGTAGATGAGATACGCCCTCGAGGTGCCCGGGACGCCGACAAGAAGATCCTCGACACCATTCGTCGGTTCTGCACCCGGGTTCCACCCCTTCCCCACGTTGCCGATGGCCACCGAGTACCCGACCTCGCCACCATCAGCGTTCCCCCCCAACTCGGTATCGGTCCCGCTCAGTGTGACGCATCCGGAGCCGCAGACCGTATCGATGGAGCCCCCCGAAAGCCTCGCCCCTCCCGGCAGCACGTAAACCGTACCCGTGCCCCCGCTTTCACCCGGGGCGCCGACGGCCAAGTCGTCGATTCCGTCCCCGGTGACATCCCCGGTGGCGATCGACATGCCGAAAAGGTCACCGGCGCTGCCGCCGGTTATGACGACAGCCTGAGCCGTGTCGATGGTGCCGCGAGGCGCCGTGCCGTCTCCGTAGAAGATGAAGACGGCACCCGTGGTACTGCTGTCGGGGTTGGAAAACACGATATCCTGGTAGCCGTCGCCGTCGAGATCCGCGCCGGCGTCGATGACCGGACCCATGGACGGATAGATCGCGGTAGAGTAGTTCGTCTCCGAACTCGGATCGGAAGGTTCATCCAGGGTCACCGGGGAAAATTCAGGCCATTCAGCCCACACGAGGGCAATGCCTGTCGCCAGGAACACCGGGAGCGCCAGGGCCGCCAGCATCCCGGGACGGCGAAGCCACGCATTGTGCCACTTCATATCGCAATCCTTCCTGTCTTTCTGGATGGTGCACGGTCTCATGGTGGCATTGATTCTAGCCCATTTGACTGTTCTATGCAAAATGAAACCCGAAAGCTGCACAAGACACACCCCGGGGCTCGATGGGGGCAATGGTTCGCCCGCCCCACATTCGGATGCCCTTCCAGATGGATTGCCATGCAATGCCAGGCCTGTGGTGCCAACCTCCCGGACCGCTTCTCGAACTGTCCCTTCTGCGGAGAACCACTCAATGCTGTCGCGCGGGAGCCCGGCGCCGACGACGTGCTGGAACAGGAACGCGCGTTCGTGGCGCCGCTGTTCCGGTTTCCCCCGGTCACCGTGGCCATCATGGTCATCAACCTGGTTGTCTTCCTGCTGTTGGAAGCTCGAGGAGGCAGTACCAACGAGGTGTTGTTGCTCGTATTCGGTGCCAAGGCCCGTTCCCTGGTGTTCCATGGCGAATGGTGGCGGCTGGTCACCGCGAGTTTTTTGCACATCGGTTGGCTCCACCTCGTCGTGAACAGCCTGACGCTGATCCAGTTGGGCATGGTGTGCGAGAACCTCTTCGGGCGGGCCAGGCTGGTCGTTCTCCATGTCCTCTCCGGAGCTGGAGGATTCTTGCTGAGCGCGGTGATGACCGACACGATTTCAGCGGGAGCATCGGCCTCCCTTGCCGGCCTGATGGGCGCCTTGCTGGTGTTCGGCTTCCGTTCCTATCGCCGGATTCCCCCGTCGCTCAGGCGCCATTTCACCTGGTACCTGCTGCCCTGGGTGGCCGTCATGCTCGGGTTGGGCATGTTCTATCGTGCGATCGACAACTGGGCACACCTGGGAGGGCTCCTGGCGGGCGCCGCGCTGGGCCTTCTCCTGGATACCCGGCTCTCGCCATCGCCCCCATCGCGCGTGACCCGGGTCGTGCAGGGCGTCGCGTTCGCGGCGACCTGCCTGGTCTCGCTGTCGGCAGGCTATCACGGGGTAGTGGGTGCTCGAGACTCTCTCGAACTCCTGGGTCCATCCGCGGGAGGTCGCGACGAACTGGGCGAAATAGAGGTGCTGTCTCGTTTCCTCGACGCCGATCCTGGTGACGCCTTTCTCCACTACCTTCGCGGAGAAGCACGCTATCGAGCCGGCAGGCTGCCGGCAGCCGAAAAAGACTACCGCGCTGCCCTGGCGTCCGGCTACGGTTCGGCGGCGGTGAAGAATGCCCTCGCCTGGGTCCTGGCGCTGAACGCTGCCGGGGACGACCCCGCCCTCGACGAGGCCCTGCGGTTGGCTCGAGCCGCGGTCCGGGAAGAGCGGGCGGCTGCGTACCTGAACACGTTGGGCTGGGTCTACTTCGTGCGGGGGGACTACCTGGCAGCGGTCGCCCAGCTCGAGGCCGCCTACCGCCGTGCGTCTCGAGCGACCTTGACGGACCGGGTGCGCGAGGTTCTGCTTCCCGGCAACGCGCTGCTCGCTCTGCTGGCGGAGTCTTCCGGGTGGTCCGTGCCCAGGATATCGACTCCGCCGACGGGAGAACGCAGAGAGGAGATGTGCCTGGACCTGTACATGCTGTCGCTGGCCTATGACGCCCAGGGGGACGGCGAGACCGCGAGGGCGAGATTCGCCGCGGCCGAGGCGCTCTGGGTGCCGAGGCGGGATGGTTTTCGAGAAGCCATCCGATTCAGGGAACTGGCGCTGGCCACCTTTGCCCAGACCGGGGCGGCAGAGGAGAAAGGACCTTGAAAGGGTCCGTTGCGCCGCTGGAAAAGCCGTCACCGCTCCATTTCTCGCCTTCGCCTGCGCAGCCGGCACCAGGAGAAGACAGCCGGAGCGAACGCCTGGCAGGTGGGGCAGTCCGGCAGTCGCGATGGAGGAACGTCTCCCGGCCCGTTGGCGTCAGCGTGCAACGCATCCAACAGTATCCGTTCCGTGGTCTCGAGGCAGTTGCAGGGAGGCGGACGGGTTGCCGGCGATCCGGGAGGAGGCTGGTCCTTGCGCCCGGTGAGTCCGATGGATAGGAAGTAGTCCGTGATGGCGTTCTCCAGGAGTCTCGGGCCGATGATGGTTTCGTGGATGATGCGTACGGGCAATCCACCGAGGCGGTCGGCGAGGAAGTCTGGTCGTAGGCCGAGCGCTTCCTGGAGCGGTCTTCCTGGCCCTTGGCCGTCTCCTTCCTCTATCCACGCCGCCATCGCGGACATGCCCGGCACGATCCGGGGGAAATACCGGGAGCGCCATGCAAGTCGTGCGAGTCGAGCCTCGAGGTCTACGGCTATCCACAGGGAGACGAAGGAACCGGCGACGCGGCCGGTCAAGGTTGCTTCTCCGGACACCGGGAAGTCCGGGCTTTCAGCCTGGCCCACCGGGTGGCGCATCTGCTCGATGAACGGGTGGGAGTAGTATTCGTGTTCCACGGTCGGGTCGGATTCCATGGTTCGGTATCGAGACGCCGGCGGCAAGGAAAGGGCCTTCGTGTTCGGATACGTGCCGTCACCGCGTTGGGGCCATTACCTTGCCACGGGCTTCGCCGGTTTGAACTTGACATGGCCGGAAATCTCCCTCATGGTTGACTCCCTGGGGCGACAGATCAACCGAAAAGAGCACGTCGTTCGCAGCGAAAGGCGTTTCGTCTCCGCGGCGGCGCGGCGGGGGACCATCATGCGAATCGCAGAGAAGATATACCTGGTTGAAATCGTCAAGGGACTTGGCATCACCGGGAAGCACCTGTTCAAGAACCTCCGAAACCCGTCTCGAATGCAAACGGTTCAGTATCCCGAGTTCCGGAAGACGTTGCCGCCTGCCATGAAGCTCGAGCACCGTCTCATGCAGAGGCAGGACGGGACGATTCGCTGCACGGCATGCATGTGCTGCGCGACGGCCTGCCCGGCCGACTGTATCACCATCGTGGCGGCGGATCACCCCGATCCCGCGATCGAGAAGTTCGCCGCTTCATACACAATAGATGCCCTGAAGTGCATCTATTGCGGATCCTGCGTCGAGGCCTGTCCCTGCGACGCCATCCGCATGGACACGCAAAAGCTCTACCGGGTGGACTACACGCGCGAGGCATTCGTCCACGACACGGACTACCTGCTCAACAACCACCCGGACGGGATGGACCCTGTCTCCTCGTACCTGGAAACCGTGCACGGCACCGCGCCGGCGGAAAGCGCGTCGTTGAAGGACATCCCCCATTGGCCCGGTGGCCACATCGCGGTTCCTCGAGCAAGGCGCCCGGCCGCCCGGACAGCAGGTGCGTGACCCCGGCGCCCAGACGGGAGGGGGGAGTGTGGCCGGCCGGAGCAAGCCCGGGGAAACCTCGAGGCCGTTGTCGTGTCGCGCACGAGCGGGGCCGAGCGCCCAGAATGGAAAACCCTGGAGGCAACGATGAGTCACGTGTGGCTGCCGAGGGCGCAGCGAGCGAGTGTCCTATTGGGGGCGATGGTCGTGCCATGTTTCCTCTCCGCTTGCACCGCCGCCAACCAGGGGGCGTTCGAGAAGGTGTTCGCGGGCCAGTCGAGGATCGTGGACCTGTCTCATCCCCTCGAGGATGGCCTCGACGTCAGACCGGCACCGGGCACCTGCCGTGTTCGGCCCGTGCAGACGTTGGATGTCGATGGCCACTACATCAACGAATTGACCCTCGCGGAGACAGCGGGAACCAACATCGAGGCGCCGGCGCGGATCCTGTCGAGCAGTCCGGCGGTGGACAGGCTGCCCCTGAGGCAGTTCATGGGCTACGGCGTGGTCATCGATATCAGCGAGAACGTGGCGGAGACTCCGGACTACGCGCTGACACAGAATGACATCGAGATTTGGGAGGCGGACCATGGCGCGATCCCGCCAGAGGCCATCGTGCTGATACGGACCGGGTGGGATGCCCGCTGGCCGGATCCCGAGCGCTACTGGAATGCCGGCGCCGATGGTTCCCCTGTATTCCCGGGCATTTCGTCGGAAGCCGTGGACTTCTTGATCCGGGAGAGGCGCGTGCATGCCGTGGGGATCGACACGGCCTCGGTCTACCTGGGCTCAGGCAACGAAGCAGGGCAGCGCGCGTTCCTCGTCACCGGTAAGTTCCACATCAACAACCTGACCCACCTGGACCAGTTGCCGTCTCGAGGCACCGTGATCCTGGCGTTTCCCATCCCGGTTGCCGGCGGATCGGGGGCACCGGCCCGCGTGCTCGCCATCATTCCACAGGAAAAGACGGCCGTGGAGCCGGGAAAGAAGAAAGTCGAGCAAGGCAGCGAAGCCGGCTTCGACCAGAATCGGCCTGGCACCATGGGCTATTGATACCGTTCACGAAGTGCGATCGTGTGCAACCGCGCGCGGCATGCGGGAACACCCATCCAGTGTGCCCCCCACCTACCCCTGCCGGCTGCCGGCCCGGCACACCGGCCGTGCCGATTCGTGGTTGACCTGAACATCGAACCCATCGAGAATACACCTGGGCACACGATGCCACCCATGTCATGGAGACCGGCGGCACATCCCTGCGCCAAGGAGGGAGAGATGAACAGAAGCGAAACACACACGTCTGCGACGATTGCAGTGGTTCTCGCCGCGTGGCTCGCCGGCTGTCTCGCGGGCGTCACCACCCCGGCCATGGCAGCCACGCCGGGCGACGCTCGCGCATCGGAACGGATCTCGACGGAGGAGGCGGGAGACGAACCCCCGTCCAGCGCCACGAGACGGAGCTTTTTCGGCATGCACAACCTGCGCGACGGGGGCGCCGAGACCGAAACCGGCCTGGACTGGACCCTCGGCCTCGTCGGCGAGGGCGGGTACGTCCTCGACTGGGTCAACAACGACGTCTCCTGGGTCGAGTCCGTGATGGACCGGGGGCTCATCCCCTGCATTCGCGTCCAGGAAGGGTCTGGCGGGGACACGCCGAGCGTGGGATTCGTCCAGATCGTGGCCTCGGACATTCTGAACTGGAAGTTGTATGAACGGCCCGACCTGGCGGACCGATACGTCTATCTCCAGTTGTGGAACGAGCCGAGCGACCCTCGAGACTTCGTCCCCGCAGACGTCTACGCCGACTACCTCGTCGACGCCTACGCCGCCGTGCGGGACACGGAGATCGCGGCCGCGCAGATCAACCCCGACGTTTTGGGCACCCTCCAGGTGATGACGCCGGGGCAGAACAACCCGGACTGGTGGCGGGACGCCCTGGCCCACAACCCCGGCGTGGCCTTTTCGTTCGATGTGTGGGCGACCCATCCCTATCCCGAGTCGTACCCGCCCCACTACAACCACCATGAAGGGACGCCGTTTTTTACGCAGCACAAGACCATCGACAGCTACCTGCTCGATCTGGACGTGCTGGCCGAGTACGGCCGGGTCGGATTCCCGGTGATGATTACCGAGACCGCCTACGGGGATCACCTGGGGATCTCCTACGAGGGCTACCCGAAGACCACCAGGGAGATGGCCGCGGACTACAACGTCGAGGCGTTCGGGACCTGGTGGTACGCCTGGCCGGAACTCATCGCCGTCCACCCTTTTCTGCTCAATAACTACGCCTGGGAGGCCTTCGCGTGGGTCGTGGGAGGCAGTTCCAGCAACCCGGACGGCACGCCGGCGGCCCCCTATCCCCAGTACACCGCCGTCCGGGACCTCCGCATGGAGATGGCGCTCCCTCCGGGACGAATGACACCCTACCGGGGGGAGACGGGAACGATCGAAGGGGTCGTGCACCGGTACGACACCGGGGAGCCGGTCAAGTACGCCAATCTCTACACCAACGGCCATGCCTATGGCGGCCCCTCCGTCAACCTCGGCGTGTATGCTATCCGCGACATTCCCACCGGGACCTACGACATCACCGTGGAGAAGAACGGGTATGCCCCCTCCACCCGGCGCGTCACCGTCGCCGCCGGAGAGATCAGCAACGCCAGTTTCGACCTGGCCTACCTCGGCAAGGACCCCGAAGGCTGGTACTTCGTCGACTGCGTGCCCGGTAGCTACTGCGCCGGTTCGTGCGACGGCTGCAACCTCTACGCCGACTTCCTCGGGCAGACCTTCCGCACACCGCCGGATGTGGGGTACATCACGTTCGCCGCAGCCAAACCCAACGTCGGCGACCTGTACCTGAAGTTCTCGATCCTCGACGGAGACAACCCCGGCGCACCGTTGGTCGGGGAGATCACGAGCGCCTACCTCGAGGCCGCGTTCGGCGGAGAAATGATCGGGGGAGAGGCCGAGGGAGACGGCATCCCGGTCCAGCCGGACCACACCTACTTCATGAAGATCGAGCGGCTGGATGGCCAGCAGGTCTATCTCTACGCGAGCGACAGCAATCCCTATGAGGGCGGGAACGCCTGGGTCGGGGACTCGAGCATGCCGGGCTGGGACCTGTATGGTACGATCCGCGGCAACCGTGTCGCGGTCACGCCCCCCTCGGGGACCATCGCGGGGACAGTCACCGACACATCGGGCCACGCCCTGGCCGGCGTGGAGATTTCGACCACTATCGGCGAGCATACCGCCATCACCGATGACCGGGGCCAATATCGACTCGAGGCAATCCCGGTGGGCGTCTATGGCGTCATGGGCGTCTTGGCCGGGTATGACAGCATGGCCGAATTCAACGTGGAGGTATCCGAAGGCATGGACACGAACGTCGACCTGCAGCTCGATTGCGTGGATGAATCCCTTTGCGGCGACCAGGGAGGGTGCCAGGGTAACGGCGCCTCGGTGGCATGGTTGCCTGCCGGCGTGGCCCTCCCATGGCTGTCACGACGACGGCGCCGGAAGTCAGCGCACCGCCCGGGGCGCCTGTTCGCGCTCCTCGGCATCACCTGGCTCATGCTGGGCCAGGCCAACTGCCCCGATTCGGACGTGGACGGGGACGGCGTTCCGGACGCCCAGGACAACTGCCCGCAAGTGAGCAACCCGGATCAGTCGGACAGCGACGCCAACGGCGTGGGCGACGCTTGCGTCCCGCAGCTTTCCAAGCTGGGCATACACATCAACGGCGCCTACTCGGCCACCACCGCCTCCACGGTGATGTCCGCCCGCCCGGCGGTCGTCAAGTTCGTCGACAATTTCTCCTCCGCGGCCGAAATCAAGCAGGCCTCCCCTGGCACCATCGTGATTGGAAGGTTCTACTCGGAATCGCAGCCGCAGGACGGCGACCCCGGCGCGCGTGCCCAGGAGTGGCTGGATCGCAACCTCGCGACCATGCTCCAGTACCCGGACGTGGACTACTGGGAAGGCTACAACGAGCCCAGTGTGGGCAGTGCGGACGCCGTGGCCTGGTACGGCGAGATGGAGACGCAACGGGTCATCCTCATGGCCTCCTATGGTCTCAGGGCCTGCATCGGAAACTTCGCCACGGGTACACCCGACCTCGACTGGGGGTGGACACCGTTCCTCGGCGCCATCGAGACCGCCCTGAACAACGACGGTGTCATGGGGCTCCACGAGTACAGTGCACCTGACATGACCTTCGCCTACGGAGACAACCAGGTGGACCCCGACGCCGACGAGGGCGACGAAGGATGGCTCACCGGCCGCTACCGGAAAGTCTTCCGGCAGTACCTGTCCCCCAACGACCTGGTCATTCCCATTGTCATTACCGAAACCGGCGTCGACGGCGGCGTGCTTGCCGGGGTGCGACCCGGACCGAGCGACGCCGCCGGTTACAAGGACTTCGCCGACTACTGGGCGTCTCCCGATGGCGGCGGGCACACCAACCCCGAGGCCTACTACATGGAACAACTGGCATGGTACGACACTGAACTGATGAAGGACGCCTACATCATGGGCGCCACCATCTTCACCACCGGCTACGGGTGGGAGTCCTTCAACCTGGACCCGGACATGCTCCCCTTCCTCGAGGACTACTGGCTGGCCACCGGCGTCGCGTACTGGGAGTAGGCAACCACCACGCCCGCACCGCAGCGGTCAAGTTCCCCCACAAGCGCACCCAAGGCAGGCTATAATGCTGCTGGACCCACGGGCCGGACGGCATGTCGCCGCCGGCACCAACGTATCGATTCAACCTGCCAGACGCGAGGAGGTCGGCGTATGAAAACAGTCGCTATCGTCGGATGTGGAGCCTACATGGACGCAGGATTCGGCTGCCCGGGGGAGTGGCGATGCCTGAAGGCCGCCGCAAAGGGCGATCACCTCTTCGAAGAGCCATCCCAGGTCGTGGCCTTCATCCGTTGCGAATGTCCCGGGCGCACCGTGGCCCCCAACCTCGGCATGGCCATGAAACTCTCTGAGACGCGCCCCGACGCCATCTACCTGTCGAGTTGCCTCGTCAACGCCAGACCCGGGTGCCCCTACACCACCGCCGAGGAACTCGCCAGCGTCCTGGAGAGCAAGACGGGCATCCCGGTCGTCCAGGGGACACATGGCTACCACTAGCCTCCGCCCCCGGCAGGAACCCCCGCCCGGTTCCCATTCCAGACCCGGAGATGGGCCATGAACGACGATTCCACGCCCCTGCCGGCCAACCACGACGACGACCGGGACAGACCCCGCATCGTCGCCCTGGTAGGACCCACCGGTTCGGGCAAGACCGCGCTCGGTGTCGCGCTCGCCGAAGCCCTCGGCACGGAAATCATCAGCGTGGACGCAATGACCGTGTATCGTCACATGGACATCGGCTCGGCCAAGCCCTCCCTGGCGGAACGCCGCGGCATTCCTCACCACCTCATCGACGTGGCGGACCCCGACGAACCGTTCACCGCCGCCGATTTCGTCGCTCGAGCCGCCCCCATCGTCGCGCGCCTACATGCCGAGGGACGCCCTGCCGTACTCGTGGGCGGTACCGGGCTCTATCTCCGGGCCCTCGTCCACGGGCTCTTCCAGGGCCCCCCGACCGACCCGGCATTCCGGGCCAACCTCATGGCCGCCGCCGGCCCGGAACTCCAACAGGGGGACGTATCCGCTCTCCACCGCCGGCTGCTCGAGGTGGACCCCGAGGCAGCAAGCAGGCTCCACCCCAGGGACCACGTGCGCATCGTCAGGGCGCTCGAGGTCTACCACCTCACCGGCAAACCACTCTCCGCCTGGCAGGCCGAACACCGGTTCGCGGAACAGCGCTACCGCTGGGTCAAGCTCGCCCTCTCATGGCCGCGAGACATCCTCTACCACAGGATCGACCGCCGTGTCGAGATGATGGCAGAACAGGGCCTGGCCAACGAGACCGCCTGGCTGCTCGAGCGATACGGGCCGAACGTCAAGCCCATGAAAGGGCTGGGATATGCCCAGTTCTCGAAGCACCTCCTCGGAGAATACGGACTCGACGAGGCGATACGCCTGACGCAAAGGGACACCAGGCGTTTCGCCCGCCGCCAGCACACCTGGTTCCGCAAGGAACCCGGCGTGCAATGGGTGGCTCCGGACCGGGCGGTCCTGCTCGACGCCGTCCGCGCTTCCGGCCTGATGGACGACACATCAGCCGGTTCCCGAGTCGCACCTGCTTGACGCCGGCCGGTTCAACCGCCTATTGTGTCTTGCAGGCAACGGGCCGGGCGGGCCGGGTCGCGGCAGCCCGGGCATCCACCAGATGGTTCGTCATGCAGCGCAACACATCTTCTGGAGGTGGCATGGTATCCGTCGAAAGACCGTTGGCGGAGCTGGACAAACGGATCAAAGAGTTGAAAGCACTCTCGCGCAGCGACGCCGACATCGACGTCAGCTTCGAACTCCGGGAACTCGAGCGGCGCGTCTACGAACTACGCAAGGAAGCATACGCCGACCTGAGCCCATGGGAGCGGACCCAGATCGCCCGGCACCCACTGCGCCCATACACTCTCGACTACATCGATCGGCTCTTTACCGACTGGACCGAACTCCATGGAGACCGGCTGTTCATGGACGATCCCCCCATCGTCGGCGGGCTGGCGCGCTTCGAAGGACAGCCGTCCATGGTCATCGGCCAGCAGAAAGGACGAAACACGCGCGAAAACCTCGCACGCAACTTCGGCATGGCCCGCCCCGAGGGCTATCGGAAGGCGCTGCGCCTGATGGAACTCGCCGACCGATTCCGCCTTCCCATCTTCACCTTCATAGACACCCCCGGGGCCTACCCCGGAATCGATGCCGAGGCTCGAGGCCAGGCCGAAGCCATCGCGCGCAACATCATTGTCATGAGCGGGCTCAAGGTTCCCATCATCGTCACAGTCATCGGCGAGGGTGGGAGCGGTGGCGCACTCGCCATCGGCGTGGGCAACCGTGTCATCATGCTGGAGAACGCCCTCTACTCGGTGATTTCCCCAGAATCGTGCGCAGCAATCCTGTGGCGCGACCAGTCCAAGGGACCCCTCGCCGCCGACGCCCTCAAGTATGGCGCCAGGGATTGCCTCAAGCTGGGCGTGGCCGACGACATCATTCCCGAGCCCCCGGGAGGGGTGCACCACGACTTCGACATGGTGATTTCGGCACTCCGCGCAGCGCTCGCGCGCCACCTGGAGGAACTCATGGCCATGTCTCCCGAGGAGGTCGCCGAGGACCGCTACCGGCGATTCCGAGCACTCGGGAGCTTCGCTGTCGCCGACCCTTCTCCGCCCCCGGCCGACGCACCGTGACCCCCATCACCGCCCCGACACCCTCCCCGGGAGTCCGCCGGGCACAATGTGCTTAACAACCGCCCCGAAACCACCTAATCTGATGTGCTGACCTGTCACCGACTGCCGGTCGACACCTCGAGTCCATCAACGTCATGCCATGCTGAGCGGTTCACCTGCCCAGTCGATACGCGCAGCAGGAAACACGTCAAGGAGGTGGGATGCATTTCCGATTCACGCGCATCGCCATCGTGAACCGGGGAGAGCCGGCCATGCGGCTCATCCACGCCGTGCGCGAAATGAACGCCGAGCATCGCTGTGGCCTGAAGACCATCGCACTCTACACCGAGCCGGATTTCAATAGCATGTTTGTTCGGGAGGCTGACGAAGCATTCTGCATCGGCCCCGCCACATTCATCGATCCTCGAGACAACAGCAGCAAGAGTACCTACCTGGACCCGGCCTGTCTCCGCCGCGCGCTTCTCGAGGTGCATGCAGAAGCCGCCTGGGTCGGCTGGGGTTTCGTCGCCGAGCGGGCCGAATTCGTGGACCTGTGCGAGGAGCTGGGCATTGTTTTCATTGGCCCGAGCGGCGAGGTCATGCGCGTACTGGGAGACAAGATCGCGTCCAAGAAGCTGGCCGAATCCGCTGACGTCCTTGTGGCCCCGTGGAGTGGGGGTCCCGTGACCACGGTGGAGGAGGCTCGAGCCGTGGCCGATCGGATCGGGTACCCGGTGTTGATCAAGGCGTCGGCTGGGGGCGGTGGGCGAGGCATCCGCAAGGCACGGAACGCCGGGCAGCTCGAGGCCTTGTTTGACGGCGCGGGCGCCGAGGCATTGAAGGCCTTCGGGGATGCCACCGTGTTCATCGAAAAGGTCGTGGAGAACGCGCGCCACGTGGAGGTTCAGATCCTGGCGGACAGCCACGGCACCACGTGGGCGGTGGGCGTCCGCGACTGTGCGCTCCAGCGGCGCAACCAGAAGGTCGTGGAGGAGGCGCCTTCGCCGGCCCTGCCTGCCGACGTGAGCCGGGGACTGTGTGAAGCCGCAGCGCGAATCGCCAGGGCCGCGGGGTACGTGAACGCCGGAACCGTGGAATTCCTGTTCGACGTCCGGGCCGGTCGATACTACTTCATGGAGATGAACACGCGATTGCAGGTAGAGCACCCGGTGACCGAGATCACGACCGGGCTCGACCTGGTCAAGTGCCAGCTTTACGTGGCCGACGGCCGCCGTCTCGAGGGCGCTCCGCCGGCGGCGGAAGGGCATGCCATCGAGGTGCGCATCAATGCGGAGGATCCCGACAACGGCTTCGCCCCGGCCCCCGGCGTGGTGGAACTGCTCCGCCTCCCCACCGGCCCCGGGCTCCGCGTGGACACGGGTGTCGCGCAAGGCGACACGATCGCCTCGGACTTCGACTCCATGATCGCAAAGCTCATCGCCCATGGCCGGACGCGCGAAGAAGCGCTCGGGCGGCTCGAATGCGCCTTGGCGGAACTCGTCGTGGTCATCGACGGGGGCCGCAGCAACAAGGCCTTCCTGCTCGAGCTGCTCCAGCACGAGGACGTGCAGAAGAGCCGGATCGACATAGGCTGGCTCGATCGCACCTGGGACGACAGCGGCACGCGCATCAGGCGTCATGCCGGTGTCGCGCTGGCTCACGTGGCCATCGAGATGTATGACCGGGCGCTGGAAGTGGAGAAGCAAGCCTTCCTGGCCTCTGCGGCTCGAGAACGGATAGCGCTACGCGACGAGGACGGAATATCCGTGGAACTGGGGCACGCCGGACAGGCCTACCAGTTCCAGGTCTACCAGGTCGGCCCCAGGCGTTATCGCCTCGAGATCGATGGCCACCGGTTCGACGTCCAGGTGGACAGGATGAACCGGTTCGAGCGACGGGTACGGATCGCGGGCCGCTCCTTCCGCGTCGTCACCTCGTTGCAAGGCACCAGTTTCCTGGTGGAAGTGAACGGCACGTATCACCGCGTCTCGAGCGAGGAGAGTGGTGCGGTGCTCGCTCCGGGGCCAGGCGTCGTGCTCTCGCTTCAGGTGAAGGCCGGGGACGAGGTCGAAGCGGGACAGGCGCTCCTGGTGATGGAAGCCATGAAGATGGAAACCGTGGTGTCCGCCCCCTTTTCCGGCAGAGTGCGAGACGTGGCGGTCGGACCTGGCATCCATGTCGCCGCCGGCTCCCGTTTGCTCATGCTCGAGCCGCTCGGTGACGGCAACGGCCAATCCGGCACGGAGCGGGTGTCGTTCGAGACGCTGGAACCGCACCCCCAGGCGCCGGAGCCCATCCCGGGCGACATGGCCAGGCTCGGCGAACGGGTCTTTTGTGAGCTGAAGCACCTGGTCATGGGCTACGAGGTGCCTGTCGCGGAAGTGGAGACTCTCGTCGCCGAGTGGCTCGAGCCCGGCCCTGGCCGTTCTGTGGACGACGCACCGAGCGCGCCGCGGCGCACGCCGTGGCACAGGCTGGCGAACGGCTGTTCCGGGGACGTGGGCCAGGATCTCCCCGAAGCGATGAAACGGCTCCTGGAGCGGGAAAACGAGATACTGAGCATTTTCGCGGATGTTATCGATCTATTCGAGCGCAGGCCGAACAGGTCGGCCGAGCAGGGCTTGTCCCGGCGTGAGTGCCTGCTTGCGTTCATCCAGTCCATGGATCCGACGGACGAACGTTTGCCTCGAGCCTTTGCCACACGCATGGAGCGGGTGCTTCGCCATTACGGTATCGAGCGTATCCAGCGCGGTCCGGCTCTCGCCGAGGCCCTGTTATGGCTCCACAAGTCGTACCGGAACATCGGGCGGCACCGGGCGTTCATCCTCAAGCTCATCGAGGCCCGGATCGAGAGTGTCGATGTGCTGGCGCCCCTTTTCGGCAAGTCGTTCAAGGACCTGCTCGACAGACTGATCGACGCCACGCAGGACAACTTCCCCGGCCTGAACCAGATGGCCCGCCTGGTCCACTATCGCTATTTCGAGGCCCAGCGCCTGGAGCGGTCGCGAGCCAAGGTGTTCGAAATCATGACGACCAGGCTGGACATGTTGTCAGCAGACCCTGACCGGTTCGACCGCGAACAGGAACTGGCCTCCCTGGCCAATCAACCTCAGCCCATTGGCCAGTTTCTTCTCACGCGACTGATGGTGGAGTCGCAGCCGAAGCGGGCGCTTTTCTACGAAGTGCTGGTCCGGCGCATGTACCGCACGCGGCGTGTCGAAGGCGTGCGGCACCGGAGTGTCAAGGGGACGGCGTTCACGGTGGCCCGGTTCAGCATGAATCGCAGGGACACGTGCACGGTGGGGGCCTACGTGCCCCTGGAGCAGCTTCGCCAGGCGCTCGCCGGCGTCGCAGCGCTCGCCGCGAGACACACTGGAGACAGCGAAGACGGTCCTCCTCCTGACCTTCTCGTCGACCACCTCGTGATCGCATGGAGGGAGACGTATCCGGACGAGGACACCATGGCCGCCACGCTCGCGCGCCACCTCGATCGCGTCCAGTGGACCAACAGGCCGCGCCGTATCGCCTTCAACGTCCTCGACACCGCCGGTGACACGGTGGCCCGCCATTTCACGTTCGTTCCCGGGTCTCGAGGGGGGTTCCGGGAGGTGCACCGATACCGTGGGATTCATCCCGCACACGGCGACCGGCTCGAACTCTGGCGCCTGGAGAACTTCAAACTCCTTCGCCTGCCGTCGCCCGAAGACTGCTACCTCTACCTCGGCACGGCACGGGACAACCCGACGGACCAGCGGCTTTTCGCCCTGGTCGAGGTCCACGAGCTGATCCCCTTCAGGGACGAATCCGGCAAACTCGTTCGCGTTCCCCATATCGAGCGGCGCACGCTCCAGGCACTGGACGCCATGCGCGACTACATGTTCAGGCACCCCGATACCCGTCTCGACTGGAACCGCCTCACCCTGTTCATTACCCCGCAGCTCGACATGAGCCTGGAGGAGATGGAGCTTCTACTCCCGGAGATGGCACCGATCCTCGCCCGTCCCACGCAGCACCTGGGTGTCGACCGTGTCGCCGTCCACGCCTGGGTCGTCGACCCGAGGACGGGTGTTCGTATCGAAAAGGTCATGCACACGACCCTGGATCGCGGCCGCATTCTGAGGCTGCGCATAAGCGACCCGGGGAGCTATCCCATCAGCACGCTGACGCCGTACAAGAAACGGGTGATGAAGCTGCGCCGGCGCGGGTTGGCCTATCCCTACGAGATCATCAAGATCATGACCCCGACGGTCGGAGGCAGCCTGGCCATGATACCCCATGGCACCTTCGTCGAACATGACCTGGATGGTCAAGGGCGGCTCGTTCCGGTCCAGCGTTCCTACGGCGAGAACCAGGCCAACGTGGTGGTCGGCATCATCACGAACTATCCCCCCAAGTTCCCGGAAGGCATGTCTCGAGTGGTCATTCTCGGGGATCCCAGCCGGGGCATGGGGTCCCTCGCGGAGCCCGAGTGTGTTCGCATCATCCAGGCGATCGACATGGCCGAGGAGCGTGGGATCCCTGTCGAGTGGTTCGCCATCTCGTCGGGGGCCAGGATTGCCATGGACAGCGGGACGGAGAACCTGGACTGGACCGCTCGAGTCCTTCGGCGAATCGTGGAGTTCACCCAGGCCGGCGGCGAGATCAACGTCGTCGTGGACGGCATCAACGTCGGGGCACAGTCCTACTGGAATGCCGAGGCCACCATGCTCATGCACACCCGCGGCATCCTTATCATGACCCACAACGGCGCCATGGTGCTCACCGGTAAGCGGGCGCTCGAGTATTCCGGTTCCGTCTCCGCCGAAGATCACCAGGGAATCGGCGGTGCGGAGCGGATCATGGGGCCGAACGGGGAGGCTCAATATCTGGTGACCGACATCGCCCAGGCGTGCCAACTCCTGTTCCACCACTACTATTTCACCTACGTGGCCCCAGGAGAACGCTTCCCCCGGCCAGCGCTCGTCTCCGACCCGCGCGACCGCGACGTGACGCTCGCCCCCCTTGGCCACCAGGGCAACGACGACAACGGGTTCACCCGGATCGGGGACATCTTCTCTGCCGGCAAGAACCCTGGCCGCAAGAAACCGTTCCCCATTCGAGCCGTCATGCATGCCGTCATCGACCGGGGCCAACGGCCACTGGAACGTTGGGCCTTGATGCGAAGTGCAGAAACCGCCGTGGTGTGGGACGCGCAAATCGGCGGTTACGCCGTCTGCCTGATCGGCATCGAGTCCAGGAATATTCCCAGGGTCGGATACATCCCGGGCGATGGCCCGGACACCTGGTCCGGCGGCACCCTGTTCCCGCGTTCCTCGAAAAAAGTAGCGCGCGCCATCAATGCCTCGAGCGGCAACCGTCCCGTGGTCCTGCTCGCCAACCTTTCGGGGTTCGACGGCTCACCGGAATCCATGCGCCGCCTGCAGCTCGAGCACGGTGCCGAAATCGGCCGGGCAGTCGTGAACTTCGACGGGCCGATCGTGTTCTGTGTCATCTCGAGATACCATGGCGGCGCCTACGTCGTCTTCTCGAGGACCTTGAACGAGAACCTCAAGGTGGCCGCGCTCGAGGGGTCGTTCGCCTCGGTTATCGGCGGTGCTCCCGCGGCCGCGGTCGTGTTTCCCAACGAGGTCAAGGCGCGGACCCGTGCCGATCCTCGAGTCAAGGAGATCCAGGAACGGCTCGCGTCGGCATCGGAATCCGAGAAGGCCCATCTCAACGCGGAGCTGGCGGAACGCTATGCCCTGGTCTACGCGGAGAAGCTGACCGAGGTGGCCGAATCGTTCGAAGCCGTCCATTCCGTCGCACGAGCCAAGCAAGTAGGTTCCCTTCACGACATCATCGCCCCGTCAAACCTGAGACCCTATCTTATCGAGGCCATCGAGCAGGGCATGCAGAAGGCGTTTCCGGGCGTCCGCCTGAACCCCGCATGACACGGAGACCCTCCCGGTCACCCACGCCTCCCCCTGGCGAACATCCTCAGCAACGTGGCGGCGGCTTCCAGCCGCCGCAAACCCCTTCCAGCCGCCCCCCAGAAGTCCCAGTCGCACGCATTGCCCGGAATGATGCCACGAGGTTCCGAAAGTATGATAATGTGTGAGTAGTTGTCGCCACGTAGCCAACGAAGGACAAGATGGAACCCGATGGCGCCTGAAGCAACGCGTACCGGTGAATCCGCTGTCACGGACAGTCGGATGCCACCCGTCTCTCGAATCGGGCCGCTGCTTCCTCGCCTGGTGCTGGAGGCGCCGGCGAGAAGTGTGTTCGCGTGCCAGGGGACCCTGTTGCATGTCCGGTTGGAAGGGTTGCTGCGACTGGTCTCCGCGTTCGAGTCGGGTGGGCCGACTGGAGCTGCCGAGTTGGAGCGGCTCCTTGGTGTCTGCCTGGAGGAGATCACGAGCTGGATAGACCGGTTCGGTGGGGATACGCTCAGCCTGTCTCCCACATCCGTGCAGGCGGTTTTCCCGGACACATCCGATATCGAGACGAGCGTTCACAGGAGCCTGGGGTGCGCGCTGGCCATCTGCCGTTCCTTGCGTGTGTTCTCCCAGACCGCCAGTGTCGAGCCGGTCGGCCCGCTGTCAGCGCGTATCGGCGTGGCCAGTGGCGCGATCCATGGCCTGCTTCTCGGCAAGCCGGAATTCGGGCGCAGCGTCGCCTTCACCGGCGCCGCGATAGAAGACGCCCGGCGTGCCGCGCAGCAGGCGGGAGAATACGATATCGTCTTGCACCCATCTGCCGGGGTCCGTGTGAATCCCGAGCATCTCGTAACGGATCCGCCGCTGCCCACACCGGCCATGACCCGGCTCGAGTCGCTCCTGGTCCCGCCCGAGCCGGTTTCGACTCGGATCGCGCCTGACCTCTCCGGTGTCTCGACCGTTGCGTTGAGGACCCTGGTACCGTCGCCCTTGCTGGGGCTTCTCGGCCAGCCGCGCCGCCCGCGGTTCGTCAAGGCCTGCACGCTCATGGTGGCGGTGGATGGCATCGATCCCGCCGCCGCGGGCAGCCTCGACCCTGTCCAGGACTGGTATGGTCACGTCCAGGAGGTGGTCGCCTCGTTCGAAGGGGCGATACTCCAGATGGACCTGCGCAACACGGTGCGATTGCGTATCGTGTTCGGAGCACCCGCGACCCACTCGGACGACGAGTCTCGAGCGTTGCAATGCACGCTGGCCTTGCAGCGGTTCGCCCGGGCGCTTCCGCTGGTTTCCAACCAGCGTATCGGCGTGGCGGGGGGCCACTGTTTCGCCGGCATGATAGGCGGGCATGTCAGGCACGAATATGGTGTCGTCGCCGAGCGGGTCGAACTGGCAACCCGGCTCGCCGGTATTGCGGGCCCATGGGAAGTGCTCGTGGATCGGCACACGGTATCCCGGGCCGGGTTCGGTTTCGACTGGGGGCCTCCTCCCCCCGCACCGGCCGGGAGCGATGTCGATATCCGCACGGCAAGGGCGCTGTATGGCGAAGGGGCATTCGGAGCCAAGCTTACCTCCCGGTCTCGAGGTGGCGTGATTGGCCGGGAGCCCATCATGGCCGAGTTGCGCGACCTTGCCGACGAAGCGGTAGCCGGTCATGGCAGGCTCGTATGCCTTACCGGCACAGCCGGCATCGGGAAATCCGCCCTTCTCTATTGGGTGAGCCGATATCTCCAGGAGGAGAGGAAGGTTCCGGTGTACGTCGGCGAATGCGGCGCCCTGGTCCGGCAAGCGCCCTACCACGCCTGGATACCCATCTTTCGCCGGTGGCTCGACCTCGAGCCGAACCTCCCGCTGGAAGCCTGCGTGGCCCGCGTCGCCGAGCGCGTTGGCGCGCTGGACCCCGACCTCCTGACCCGGTTGCCGCTGGTGGGCATGGTGACCGGTCATGCTTTTCCCGACAACAGCAGCACGGCCGGTCTGGACACCAGGAGGCGGCGCGAAGCGCTGCACTCCCTGGTGCTGGAGATTTTCCAGCTCGCCTTCCGGCGGCATCCGGTCGCCGTCGTGTTCGAGGACGCCCACTGGATGGACCAGGCGTCGCTGGACCTTCTCCGGTACCTTGCCCGGAATGTCAGCGCCCTTCCGGTCTTCATCACCATCACGCGGCGCCCGGAGGAGCCCGGTCAGCCCGAGGGGATCGATGCCCTGGAGAGGCTCCCCTCCGCCCACGTCGTCAAGGTCGGAACGCTGGCCAACGACGCCCTGATCGCCCTGGCGTCCCGTCACATGGGTGCGCAGAAGCTCTCGGACCAGCTTTCCGCCGAACTGATCGAGCGGTCCGGCGGTGTACCCCTTTACCTCGAGGAACTCACCCTGTTCCTGCGGGACGCCGACCTCGTGCAGGTCGACAACGAGGGCGTCGCCAGGCTGCTGCCGGGGCCCGGTGTCGTCATTCCGCGGAGCATCCAGGAGATCATCCTGGCTCGAGTCGCCCGGCTCGACGAAGGTGCCCAGCTCACGCTCAAGGCAGCCAGTGTCATTGGGCGCACGTTCTCGCTTTCGATCTTGCGCGAAGTATATCCTGTGCCGTTCGACACCGCCGTGCTGGACGCGCGTATCGAGCGTGTGGAGGGGCTCGACATCGTCCGCCGGGATGCGGACGCGCTCGACACCATGGCGCAGCCTGGAACGTCCGGGCCGGGGCGCCCTCCCACCTCCGAGGACGACTTCACCTTCTTTTTCAAGCATTCGCTCATTCGTGACACCATCTACGACACCCTGACGGCATCGTCCCGGCGGAGCCTGCACGAGGCTGTCGCGGCCGCGTTGGAGCGACGAGTCACCAGGGAGAACCAGGACGAGATGGTTCTCTTGATCGCCGAACACTATCGCAGGACGATGTGTGTGGACAAGCAGCGCGGCTACTACCGGAAAGCGGGGGACGTGGCCCTGGGACGAGGGCTCAACCGGGAAGCGAACGACTACTACCGCGCCGCGGAAGAACTCTGTCTACTGGCCGGGGACCGGGAGGGCGCGGCCGACGTATTGGAGGCCCAGGTCGGCGTGCTCAACCTTCTGGGAGATCGAGATGCCCAGCGGGAGGCCATCGCCAGGTGGCAGCAAGTGGCCCAGGAACTGGGAGACAACGGCCGTTTCGCCGACACACTGAGGGCCGAGGGCGCGCTGCTCGCCCGTTCCGGGGAGCCCTTGAAGGGCCTGAAGACGCTGCAACGCGCCCGTCGTATCGTCCGGACCATGGGAGATCCTCTCCGGGAAGCCCGTATCCTCCGCGTCATCAGTCGCGTCCATTTCCAGCGACTCGATCTCCCCGCGGCCCTCGAGGCCGCCGAGCAAGCGCTGGCGCTGACGGCAGACCTGTCCGACTGGCAAGAGATCGTCAGTGATGAAGCCAATATCGGCACCATCCTGACCCGGATGAACCAGGTGGACGAAGGTCGCAAGAAGCTCGAAGCGGCGTTGCGCCTGGCCCAGGAGCAGGGGGACGTGCGACTATCGGGCATCATCCTCTCCAACCTCGGCGTCCTGGAGAACCAGGAAGGCCGGATCGACCATGCCATGTCGCTCTGGGAGCGGGCGCTGGTGCTCAAGCGGCAGGTCGGCGAGCGCCAGGAAGAGGTCGTGACCCTGGGCAACCTGAGCCTTGCCTGGCTGTGCGTGGGCGGCTACGAACGGGCGCGGGATTACGGCCTGGATGCCCGTTCCATTGCGCGCCAGATCGAAGAACGCTGGGCCGAGGGCAATATCTGTCAGACCCTCGGCCTGGTCTACACCGGTCTGGGAGACAGCGACACCGCAAGGACGTTCCTGAGCGAAGCGATCGAGATAGCCAGGGGTTGCGATGCCGCCTACGTGGAAGTCGAAGCCCTCGAGGGACTGGCGAAGCTCCATCTGGGCACCGGACGACTGGAAGCGGCCGAGGAAGCCATCACCCGGGCGTTGCACATCGGGGGCCACCGAACGGTCCACTTGCACGCCTTGCACGCCTGGGTGGCAGCACGGCGCGACGATCGCGACACGGCGCTCCGCGCGTTGGAAGACGCTAAGGAGGCGCTCGAGAACGCATCGCCCCGACTCCAGTCCATGGCTGTCGCGCGCTACCATGTCGCCCGGGCCTGTCACGCTCTCGGCGTCCCCGGCGCGTGGCAGCACCTGTCCGAGGCCCGCGCGGAACTCCTCGAGAGGGCCAACCGGATCGACGACGAGGCACTTCGTCACCAGATGCTTCACGCCGTGGAAGAGAACCGGCAGATCCTCGAGACCTGGGACGAATGGCACGAACAGGAGACCGTTCCATGAACTTCAGCCTGATCTACGTAACCGCGGGCAGCATGGACGAGGCGCGGCGTATCGGGAAGACGCTCGTCGAAGAACGCCTGGTTGCCTGTGTCAACCTCATTCCGGGCATGTCCTCCATCTACTGGTGGAATGGCGCACTCCAGGAGGACCAAGAGGCCATTCTCATCGCCAAGACACGTTCCGACCTCGTCCCCGCCATCGTCGAACGGGTCAAGGCGACCCACAGCTACGACTGCCCTTGCGTGCTGGCATTGCCCATCGACGCCGGAAATCCCGGTTTCCTGGAATGGATCCAGAAGGAGACGGTCCCGTAGCGCGCAGGATTGCCCGAAAAGCATCATGCCCTTTGCATTTGACCCGGTTGGCGTTATGGTATGGTCGCAACGCAGGCGGCAGGATGGCAACTGCCAGGGCGCCCAATCCAACGTGTGGCGACTCGGCCAATCCTCCGTCATACCTGCTATCGAGTCCTCGCTATGACCGGAGCGGTAATGTCCACCCGCCTTTCGCCGGCCGCAAGGAAGGGATCCTGGGCAGCGACCCTGCTGTTCGCGCTGTGGTCGGCGCTGCCATCGCGCGTCGCTCTGGCCGGGCCCATGGATAGCGTCATCGACGTCCGTGGTGGCGCGACGCAAGGCGCGATCGTTGTCGGGGCCAGTCCGCAGATCGAACTCGCCGCCTTTCTCCTCGCCCTGGCCTCGGACGAGCGACCAGCGCTCGGGACTCCCGCCTGGGCCCAGGCCTATTCGGACACCACTGCCCTGTCCAGCGGCCCAGCCATCGACGTCGTCAAGCAGATGGAGGCCGACGGGTTTTCCCAGGACACCATCTATCGGTTCGCCCTGCTGCACACCCCTCCCCCGGTATTCGACGCCACGTTTCGCAACATGGACCCGGCACTTCTGACCAGCGACCTCCAGAGGCTGCTCAAGCACAAGGCCGATACCCGGCGGCTGACCGAGGGATTGCGCGCACTCTACCAGGCGGGCCGGTTGGAACACATCCTGCACCGTTATGCCAAGGCTCGAGGCTCCATGATACGCGCTTGCCAGCAGGCGCTGCCCGACGGCGCTCCCATCGAGGAGCTGATCACCTGGACCAGCATGCCGCGCGAGCCTGGCACGCTCTTTCTCGTCCCATCGCTGCTCGCCCAACAGCCTGTCCGGTTCACCCTCCCCCTGGAAGGGGGGGCGGTTGCCTGGATCAGTGTGCTGCCCATGGGCGAGGATGGCCTTCCGGACCAGGAGACCGCGGCCCTGATCCGGTACGAGGAGGCCGCCTACTGGATTCTCGATCCCCTGTTCCAGCGGTTTCGCGGGGAAATCACGGAACTCGCCCGCTCGCGCCAGGACGTGACGGCCCAGTTCACACGCGCGGTCGTTCTTGCCCTGCTCGACCAGGCGCGCCTTGCACTGGCCGAAGCCGCCCGCACGAGATACCTCGAGCCCACCGCCCTCCTCGTTCCCGAGTTCGAAGCCGGGCTCAGGCAGTGGGACGCCGTGCGACATCGATTCCCCACCCTTGAGCGCTATGCCCCGGAACTGCTGGACCGGGCCGTCGTCTCCCTGGAAGGTTCGGCCAGGCTGCCCCGGTTGAGAGACCCGGGCTTCGAATCGTGGGACGGCGTGGTCCCGCGCGAGTGGGGTATCGAGGTGGTCGAACCAGCCACCGAGGCCCCACGGCCCTCGAGCGTGACTCGAGTGCGGGGGGCTCGGCGGGACAGTTCCGCCTTGCGTATCGCCGGCGACGCAACCACCAACCAGTGGCTGGGCGTCGTGAGCCGCCCCATGGAAGTCGTACCGGGCGACCGCGTCACGATCCAGGCCAGGATGCGTTCCCGAAACGTCACCCCTCGCGGGAGTCGTATCCGCGCGGCCCACCTGGAAGCTCGAGTCCTTGGCCGGGACGGCACCCTGCTGCGGCGCGTGGTGGGGCGGGAGTTCCTCGGAACCACGGGGTGGGAGCGGGTCAATATCGAATTCATCGCCCCAGCATCGGCGACCTCGTTCCACCTGGCCTGCGTATTGACCATGACCGGCGAACTCTTCTTCGACGACATCGTGATGAGCGTGGAGCGGCCATCGATGAGACGCTTCCTCAGGAACGGCGGCTTCGAGGCCGGCGACGAGGACGGCCCGGTGGACTGGCAGGTCGACGTGGTATCGATCCAGACCCAGACAGGCCCCAGCGTCCGCTCCCTGTGGAACCTCGATGCCGACAGCCCTTTCGAGGGAAACTATGCCCTGCACCTCGCCGGGGATGACAACACCGGCCAGTGGCTCGAGGTCCGATCCGGGCTCCTCGGCGTGGCGCCCGGCCAAAGAGTCACCCTGACCGGCAGAATGCGGGCGCGAAACGTCACCCTGGGACCCAGGCAGCACCGACACGCCAACCTCGTGCTCACGTTCCTCAACGAGCGGGGCCTCGAAATCTCGTCTCTCGAAAGCCCGCTCGTCGAGGGGACCCAGGAAGAATGGATCCCCGTCACGATAGAGGCGACCGTCCCTCTCGAAGCCGTCTCGTTGCGTGTCGGCTGCCTGCTGACCATGACCGGGAACGTGTGGTTCGACGACATCCACGTGTGGCGTCACTAGCCTGCACACCCCGCGAGCGGCGAGCAGCGCCCGTGTTGCCTGTCGGCCCGGACGCAGCGCGACAGATCCGACCCGGGGTGACCGAATGGGGGCGACCGGCCGGCTGGCTCATGGACGCGCCCCCCACTGCCCACTGCCCACTGCCCACTGCCCACTGCCTACTGCCTTCCCCCTACTGCCTTCCCCCTACTGCCTTCCCCCTACTGCCTTCCCCCTACTGCCTTCCCCCTACTGCCTTCCGTCCGGCCCGGGATTCCCTTGACCCGGGCTGTCCAATGGCTAGACTGGAACCGATACGGATCGAACGCCGGCTATCCTCTCGCGTCCCCGAATCGCAGCAACGGAGAGACCCATGCGACGTTTCTCATCCTACGGCCCTGTCGACCCCGCGCGCCATTTCTGCGTGCCGCGGCGAGCGCTGGTCGAGGCCTGTGTCGCCCAACTGGTGGACGACGTGGACGAGGGGGGGCACTTCTTCACCGTATGGGCGCCCCGGCAGGCGGGCAAGACCTGGCTCGTCCGCCGGGCCATGGAAGAGATCCGGGCCCGGTACGGCGACCGTTTCCTGGTCGGCGCCATGTCCATGCAGGGGGT
>JAJRTE010000314.1 GCA_024278455.1 Myxococcota bacterium | reverse complement strand
CGTTGCGCTCCACGGACCCTCCCATTACCGTGCCCGCCTGGATGAGCATGATGACCGGTCTCGACCCTGGCCGGCTCGGGCTCTACGGTTTCCGGAACCGCCGCGACCGGGTATCACCCGGCATGGTCATCGCTCGAGCAGACCAGGTGTCAGCACCCGCGGTATGGGATATTCTCGGGGACCATGGCTATCGCTCGATCTGCGTAGGGATGCCGCTCACCTATCCCCCCCGGCCGATCCACGGGGAGATGATCAGTGGCATGCTGACGCCCTCGAGGGCCGCGGACTACACGTATCCTCGGGCGTTGAGGCGGGAGATCGAGGAGGTTGCCGGCCCCTATCCCTTCGATGTGGAAGGCTACCGGGGTCTCGAGCCGGCGGCGCTGATCGATCGGTTGGAGGAAGAAACGCAGCGACGTTTCGCCGTCGTGCGGTACCTGCTTTCGACCCGGCCGTGGGATCTGTTCGTGTTCGTGGAGACCGGGCCTGACCGCTTGCACCACCGGCTGTGGCGGTACATGGATCCTGCTCATCCTCGACACGTCCCTGACCATCCATTGGGAGCGGCAGCTCTCGACTACTACAGGACACTCGACGCGGCCATCGGGAAGGTCCTGGACCTCGTTCCGGGAGACACCGTGGTCATGGTCGTCTCCGATCACGGTGCCCGGCCGCTTGTCGGCGGGTTTTGTGTCAACGAGTACCTGGTCCGTCACGAGTGGCTCGCGCTGAAACGGTATCCGGACTCCCCCAGGCCGCTCGAGCACGGCGACATCGACTGGTCGAGGACTCGAGCCTGGGCCGAAGGGGGCTACTACTCGAGGGTGTTTCTCAACGTGGCCGGCCGGGAGGCGCGGGGGGTGGTGCATCCAGAAGCATTCCGGCCGTATCGTGCACGGCTCAAGCAGCTTTTCGAGAACACGCGCGAGCCTGGCGGCGTTCCACCGGGGACTCGAGTCCTGTTGCCCGAAGCCATCTATCCAGAGGCTCGAGGCGTGCCGCCCGATTTGATGGTCTACCTTGGTGCCCTGGACTGGCGGGCGGTGGGGTCCATTGGGCATGGTTGTTTGAGGATACCGGTCAACGACACCGGTCCCGACGATGCCAATCACGACCCGCTGGGCATCGTGGTCGTGCGCGATCCAGCGCGGCCCGGCCTGGCAGGGGTGCAGCTTCCGGAGCGGTCCATCCTGGATGTCGCCCCCACGCTGTTGCGGCTGTTTGGCGTGGTGCCGCCGGCCTGCCTGCGCGGGCGGCCGATTCCATAAGCAGAGCATATCGAGTTGTGGCCGTGCAATAAATTCTCCTTAACTCGAAACCCCTTGACGACTCCCGTGGATTCGTGCTAGGAACACATTTCCTGGCATCGCAGGATGCCACGATCCGATACCGGTGGGTACCCGGAGTCGACGGCTTGCGCCGGCTCACCAGCACAGGAAGGAGAACGTTATGATCAAGCCTCATGGTTCCGATACGCTGAATCCGCTGTTCGTCATGGACGAGGGGAAGCGGGCCGAACTGATGAAGGAAGCGGAAACCTTGCCGTCCGTGGTGGTCTGCTCGGCTGCCGCGGCCAACGCGGTCATGCTCGGGAGCGGCTATTTCAACCCGTTGACCGGGTACATGAACAAGGCCGATTCGCTCCGGATCGCCAAGGAGATGAAGACGGCGGATGGGCTGTTCTGGCCGGTCCCGATCATCAACATGCTCAAGGACGTCTCGGCCATCGAGGGCGCGAAGCGCATCGCGTTGCGGGATCCCAACGTCGAGGGCAACCCGGTTCTGGCCATCCAGGATGTGGAGGCGATCGAGGAGGTCAGTGCGGACGAGATGGCCTTCATGACCAAGAAGATCTTCCGGACCGACGACATGGACCACCCTGGTGTGGCCGCGTTCAACTCTGTGGGCAACTACATGGTTTCCGGGCCCATCCAGGTCCTCAACTTCTCCTATTTCGAGACGGAGTTTCCGGAGACCTTCCGGACCGCTTACCAGATTCGCGAGGAGATCCAGCGGGCGGGGTGGAGCAAGGTGGTTGCGTTCCAGACGCGGAATCCCATGCACCGTGCCCACGAAGAGCTGTGCAAGATGGCCATGCGGGACGTGAAGGCCGACGGTGTGCTGATTCACATGTTGCTTGGCAAGCTGAAGAAGGGCGACATTCCGGCCGAGGTGCGTGATGCAGCCATTCGCAAGATGGTCGAACTCTATTTCGAGCCGAACACGGTGCTGATCACGGGTTACGGTTTCGACATGCTCTACGCGGGGCCTCGAGAAGCCGTGCTCCACGCGGTCTTCCGGCAGAACACGGGCTGCACCCACCTCATCGTGGGCCGGGACCATGCTGGTGTCGGTTCCTACTATGGCCCGTTCGACGCCCAGGCGATCTTCCACGAGGAGGTCCCGGAAGGCGCGTTGCTCATCGAGATCTACGAGGCGGACCACACGGCATGGTCCAAGAAGCTCGGCAAGGTCATCATGATGCGGGATGGCAAGGATCACACCAAGGACGACTGGGTACTGCTGTCCGGCACCAAGGTCAGGGCCATGCTCGCCGCCGGCGAATCGCTGCCCCAGGAATTCTCCCGGCCGGAAGTCGCCAAGATCCTCATGGACTACTACCAGTCCCAGGCGGCCGGCAACTGACCGGCTTCCACTGCGCCCTGGCCGATGGCTTCCTGAACTGTGCTTCGTCCCCCTGGCCGGCAGGGGCGGCCACGGCGTGCCGGGACCAGTCCGATCCTCGACAACCTCCTCAGGTGCCTGCGCATTCGGCAAGGCAGGCGTCCATGTCCTGACCGGCGAGCGCCGCGCATTCCGGGTCCGTGCCCCCGTCCAGCATGCAGCTTTCGAAGATCTCAGTCGATTGTTCGACGCAGATGTCATCACAGGAAAGTGGGTCCGGGGCTGGGGTGGGGCAGGCGCCGAGGCACTTGCTCAGGGCGGGTTCGAAGACCTCTTCTTGGCACACCGTGTCCGGCTGGCCTCCGGCCAAGCACGCCTCGAGCGCACCTTGGGCTTCGGACTCGCAGGCGGCCTCGCACGACAGTGGTTCCGGTGTCGGTTCCGGGGCAGGATCGGCGTCCGGCTCCGGGGTGGGCTCGGCGCCGGAGCACGCCGCCTGGCAACTCGCTTCCTCGGCCTGCGCCTGTGTCTTGCAGTCTTCCTCGCCTCCACCGCTTTCCAGGCACGCCTCGAAGGACGCACGGGCCTGCTCCGTGCACCCATCGGCGCACGACGGCGGCTCCGGGCTCGAGCAGGTCGCCTGGCATGTCTCGAGCTGTTCCGCAGCTGCACGCTGGCATTCCTCCTCGACGCCACCCTCAGCCAGGCACAGGTCGAAGGCGTTCTGGGTGTCGGACTCGCAGGCGAGTTCGCAGCTCTCTTCAGGAGGAGGGCCGTCGCAAGCAGACGTGCACGCGGCGAGTGAGGCCTGGTACCGTTCCTCGCATTCCATGTCTGGAGCACCCTCTGCCATGCACGCATCGAACTCGGCCCGGGCAGAAGCCTCGCAGGTCTCCCCACACGAAGGGGGTACCGGGTCCACGCATGTTTCCGCGCACTCCGCCTCGGCGTCGTTTTGCAGGCCGTAGCAGAGTTCATCCGGGTTGCCCTCGGCGCGGCATGCATCAAGAGCCGCCTCTCCGGCATTGCGACACTGTTCATCGCAGGGGAGCAGCGCCGGTGTCGGCTCGACGTCTTCCCCGCATGCCTGTTCCAGGCAGACCGCGACTGCCTCCTGGGCCTGCACGTCGCAGGCGGCGAAGCGGCCTCCCGCAGCCAGGCAATCGAGGAGCAGATCCTGGCTTTGTGCCTGGCACTCGGCCGCGCATGGATCTTCCTCGACGCAGGCGGGGTTTTCCGGGTCGGCTGCGCAGTCCACGTCGGGATCGCCGGGACATTCGCTCACGCCGAGGATGGCAGCCAGCGCGGCGGAAACCAGCGCGGGTCGCAGCAGGTGTTCGCATCTCATGACGTTTCCTCCACGGAACTCGAAGGGCGCGGGCGCAGGAATTGGCGGCCGGTCAGCCTCCTCGAGGAGATTGCAGGGATTCCTCAACGCTAGTACGGCAGATCCAACCGTGCACTTCAGCCTTTTTCCAGCGTGGCCAGCCCTGGTGCAGCGTGTGTGGCCTGGCATGGCCAGTGCCGGTGTCACGTGCCGATCGCCGCTTTCTGGCAGCGGCAGCAGGCCACATTTGCAGAGGAGAACTCGATAGCCCCGCGTCCTGGATCGAGCAACCTGGACGGAACGCGATCTGCCGGATAAGATTGGACGTTGCCTCGAGGCATTGCTTTCGAGGTGGGTGCCGTGGCTCGAAGGCGCGCACGGACGGGGCAGTGAGGCCGTGGTGGAGGGCGTACCGAAGCACGACCCTGCGACGTGGAGCGCGCCTGGTGACGCCAGCATGTTGGGAGGCAACGTCGACGGCGTGGCCGGGCCTCCGGCGCGTGATTCGAAACGGGAGACGACCGATGGGGATGACATTTGCAGAAAAGGTGTTGGCGCGGAAGGCCGGACTCGAGTCGGTGGTGCCCGGCCAGATCGTGATGGTGAGGCCGGACCACCTGTTGACGCATGACAACACGGCGGCCATCGTCGGCAAGATCCAGCCGGAACTAGATACGTTCGGGCTGGTCGATCCGCATCTCCCCGTCATCGTGCTGGACCACGTGGTGCCGGCGGCAAGCGAGAAGACGGCGGTCAGCCACCGGAACGTGCGTGCTTTCGTGCAGGCGCATGGCGTGCGCCATTTTTTCGATGTCGGTGCCGGCGTCTGCCACCAGGTCGTGGTGGAGAAGGGGCTGGCTCTCCCCGGAACGGTCGTGGTCGGCAGTGATTCCCACACCTGTTCCTATGGCGCGGTGGGAGCGTTCGCCACCGGGATCGACCGTACCGAAGCGGCGGCATTGATGTTGCGCGGCGAGACCTGGTTCAAGGTCCCGCCCACGATGAAGATCTCGCTCCACGGAAGGTTGCAGCCGCCGGTTTCCGCCAAGGACCTCGTGCTGGCCATCATCGGCGAGTTGGGTGCGGACGGGGCGAACTACGCCGCCGTGGAGTATCACGGGGACATCGAGGGGCTGACCATCGGGGAGCGGTTCACCATGGCGAACATGGGGATCGAGATGGGGGCCAAGGTTGCCGTGTTTCCCGTGGACCACCAGACACGAGCCTACCTGCGCGGCATCGGCGTGCTCGAGGCGAGCTACCTGGCGGTCGAGGCGGATCCGGACGCCGTGTACGCACGCACCATGGACGTGGACCTGGAGCGGATCGAGCCGGTCGTGGCCTGTCCCCACCGGGTGGACAACGTGAAGCCCGTGACCGATGTGCTCGGGCTTCCGATAGACCAGTTCCTGCTCGGTACCTGCACCAACGGCCGGCTCGAGGATCTGGAGACGGCCGCGGACATCCTCGAGGGGCACCAGGTGGCTCGAGGTTCCCGGTTGCTGGTGGCGCCGGCTTCCAAGGAGGTCCTGGATGAAGCGTTGGGCCGTGGTATCATCGGGCGGCTGTCCGCCGCGGGCGCGATGATCCTGCCGCCAGGGTGCGGTCCCTGCCTGGGAGCGCACCAGGGCGTTCTCGCACCCGGGGAACGGTGCCTGAGCACTTCGAACCGGAATTTCAAGGGCAGAATGGGGTGCAAGGAAGCCGAGATATACCTGGGTAGCCCGGCCACGGTGGCAGCGTCAGCCATCACCGGGAAGATAACCGATCCGCGGACACTGGCGTGACATGGTGTGGCCCGGGGCGATTCACCGCGACCCGGCAGGGAGGAGCTTGACATGACGATCTGGAAGTATGGCGACGACATCAACACCGACATGCTGTTTCCCGGGAAGTACACCTACACCTGCAGCACCGCCGAGGAGATTCTCCCCCACTTGCTCGAGGACCTGGATCCAACCTTCGCCGGAACGGTTCGGCCTGGAGACGTGATCTTCGCCGGCAAGAATTTCGGGTGTGGCAGCTCGAGAGAACAGCCGGTCCTAGGACTGAAAGCCGCGGGAGTCCGCGCCATCGTCGCCAAGAGCTTCGCCCGGATCTTCTACCGCGCGGCGATCAACCAGGGTCTGCTGCTGATCGAATGCCCAGAAGCCGTCTCGGCCCACGAACCTGGAGCCGAAGTCGATATCGACGTGGAGGCGGGCCGTATCACGGTGGGAGAGCGTGTGTTCTCCTTTCCACCGCTCCCTTCCGAAATCCTGGCCATCCAGGAAGCCGGCGGACTGCTCGCCTATACGCGCCGCCGCCTCGAGGCACCTGGGCACTGAACGAACGGCCGAAATGGGGGGCGAACATCGCTCAGGGGACGACCCGGGTTTCCGCCTCCACTCCCGATGGAGGGGAGCCACCGGGCAGGTCGAAGGACATCACGTGCCGCGGGGACGCCCCCTCCCGCACCAGTGTGAACGGCTGGACCAGCACGAGCGACACCTTTTCGCGGAAAGCAGGCGCGATCACCATCACCGTGCCCTGCACAGGCCGAGTCAGCTCTTCGGTGGCTCCGACTCCCACGTGCCACGTTCCCGGATCCTGGGATAGCAGACGGACCGACGCGATACCCGGACCGTCCCCGGCCTGGAACATCACGATCGAGCCTTCCGGTCGCCGCGACGTGCCGGGCCCTCCATCGCGGGCCAGGTGCAGGGCGAGCCGTCCGGCAGCCGGACCCCAGTCCAGCACGACGCGGACGTCCTTCCACCGCGTCAGATCGACACCCCGCGCCGCGGCGCGCATCCGGATGTCCCAGTCGTCACCCCCGCGCTCGAGATCGGCGTGGTAGAACAGGCCCAGGTCGTCCAGGAGCGTTCTTGCCGCTGAAGTGGAAAGGGAGGAAGTCGCCAGGGCCTGCTCGACGATCCGAACCGCCTCCGCAGGGCGCTCGAGCAGCCACAACAGGAGAGCCAGGTGGCGGACCGATACCAGGTCGTCCGGTTGAGCTTCGACCGCCATTCGAAACAGCGGCTCTGCACGGTCGGCACGGTCGGTCATCAGGAGCAGGACTCCGGCCCGGTCGGCCAGGTCGGCACGTCCCGGGTCGATCGCGGCGATATCGAGAAAGGCGGCCACGGCCTCCTCATCTTCCCCCAGGCCGAGCTGGGCGATGCCAAGCTGCTCGAGGGCTTCTGCGGAAGCAGGAAATGCATGCGACCAGGCTCCGGCCGCCTCGCGCAGCCCTTGCCAGTCCGCGCGAGAAAACAGCGCGCCACAGAGTGCGCGGAAGGCGTCGGACGAAGCCTCGGTCCGGGCGCGGTGCCACAAGGCCTCGAGGCGGTCATCATCGATCCGTGGCGGGGCGACCCAAGCAGCGTCGCCAGGTTCCGGGGCTGCCAGGACGCGACCGGCAGTCTCGAGCGGCCCAAGCGGGCTCGACCCGGGTAGCATGTCACCGGACGGCGCGGACGGGTCGGTCTGCGTGCCAACATTTCCTTGTGCCGGCTCCTCGCGCACGGTCCGGCACGATGGTTGCCATGGGTTCGAGGCTGTCAAGGTCATGCCGAAGCGGCCCCACCCGGTCATCCTCAGTGCGCCGGTCCTCGCGCCCGCCGGATCTCGGCAGGGGGCCATCGCCAGGTCCGTGCCGGCAACTTGGATCGCGCCCGGAGCGGTGGCCATGCCGGCCGGGGAAGTGCAGTCGTTCGCCGTTTCCTCCGGACACGGCGGCGGCCAGGAAGGGGTCCGGCCGGAACGTGCACCGAGCGCCTGTCGCAATCTCTGGAAACCGTTGCGGAAAACCGCCGTGTCGGTCGCCCAAGTGTCGGATGGGCGAACCGCGCGAAGCGTCACGCCACTGCTGTCCCACTTCGAGATGACCATGCCGCTCGTCCTGGCACCGAGACCGTCTTGAATCGGTCTCGAGGCGCCGAGCAGAACGGGGGGGTGTTGGGCGAGCACGCAAGGGGAGAAAGCCAGCAACCCTCCAACGAGACAGACGCCGACAGCCAAGTCCATGGCGGCTCCCTCCTTTCGCGACGCTGTGTCACCCCGTTCGTGCCGGCCTGGTGGGGTCCTGGAGCGGGAGGCCCCTTGAACGCCACGAATACATTGTACCACGTTTTCTGTGCGTGACGGGGACGATGTCGTGTTGCCCTGACCGACTCTTTTCTGTCTGGACTGTTGGGGAGATTGTCAAAGAACATGACAGGGAGTATGATAGGTGCTGTCTGAGATGGGGACACGGCAGCGTGGATGACACGGGCGCCGCCGGGCGGGGAATACGCACGTGGGGGGTGCTGCGGGACGCGCAACGTGCTTCGGGTTTCCTCGCGCAGGGAAGAACTCTCCTTGCCCACCAAGAAGGAGTTTCGCCATGAGGATCATCGACCTCAGCCTTCCTCTCGAGTCACTTCGCAGCGATCCGAGGGTTTTCAGGAACCAGGTCACATACCAGGACCACACGTTCGGCGCACGTGCGATCCGGCTGCTCTACGGCTTGCCCCGGCGCCTGTTGCCTCGAGGCCTTGGCTGGGCCAACGAGACCATTCGCCTGTCCACCCACGGGACGACCCACGTGGATGCGCCGTACCACTACGGGCCGGTGTCAGGGGGCAGGCCCGCCAGGACCATCGACAAGGTGCCTCTCGAGTGGTGCTTCTGCGACGGCGTCGTCCTGGACATGCGTCACAAGAAGACCGGGGAAGTGATAACGGTAGCGGACCTCGAGGCCGAACTCGCCCGTATCGCGTACACGTTGAAGCCCCTGGATATCGTCCTGCTCCACACGGGAGCGGATGCCTACTACGGGACGCCCGAGTACTTCACGCGAGGCACGGGGCTCGGCCGGGAATCGACGTTGTGGCTCGTGGAACGGGGTGTCAAGATGATTGGCATCGATGCATGGGGCCTGGACATTCCCTTGAAGATCCAGGCGAAACGGGCGAAACGGGCGAACGACTCTCACGTTTTCTGGGAGGCCCACTTCGCGGGGACGGAGCGGGAATACTGTCAGCTCGAGCGGTTGGCTCACCTGGACCGCTTGCCTTCCTTCGGGTTCAAGGTCGCGTGCTTCCCGCTGAACATCCCTGGTGCGGGCGCCGGTCCGGCTCGAGTCGTTGCGATCCTCGATGCGTGAGGCGCGGGGAGGAGTCCCTGCCGCCGCGTGAACGGCCTGCAGGGTCCCCTTTCTTGCGCGAGAGCGGAGGTTGGCGTCCGGCTACTGCCCGTGGGAGACCATGCGTTCGTGGACCATGGCGAGGGTCCTGTAGAGGAGGTGGGCGAACTTGGAGTAGGGGAAGGTGGCGAACAGGGTGAGGACCACGGTGAGGTGGCCGATGTAGAGGTAGCAGGCCAGGGCCGGGTCGAACAGG
>JAJRTE010000313.1 GCA_024278455.1 Myxococcota bacterium | reverse complement strand
CTGCCGTGGGGACCGGGATTCATCCCGCGGGCCGGGCACAGGGGTCCTCATTCAGGGAGGACTGCCCCCCCCGTCCCCCCCCCGGTCCCGGGGGGGGGCAGACGGTGCCTCGTTCCGCGGGCAACGTAGGGGCGGGTCTCTGACCCGCCCCTACTGACCCACCCCTGCCGTCCCGCCCCTACCGTCCCACCCCTACCGTCCCACCCCTGCCGTCCCGCCCCTGCCGTGGGGACCGGGATTCATCCCGCGGGCCGGGCACAGGGGTCCTCATTCAGGGAGGACTGACACCCCCCGTCCCGGGGGGGCAGGCGGCGCCTCGTTCCGCGGGCAATGTAGGGGCGGGTCTCTGACCCTCCCCTGCCGTCCCACCCCTGCCGTCCCGCCCAGCGCACGGTGAATCGGGGTGCGGTAGGGGTGCAGGAGGGGTGCAGCGCGCGCCGCCCTCATCACAGGAGGGCTATCCGCTCCCTGCAACCCTTGCTCGCGCACTGCGTGCAGAAAGGATAGGTGTTGTGAAACCTGTGGATGGCCCGGGGTCCGCCGACAAGTACACCGCTTACCGATTTCAGTGGCGTCATCAGGCAGCTCGAGTTCAGTGAGATCCCGATGGTGCCGGGTTGGAGTTCGGCAAAGAGCTTTCGCTGCCCGCTGATGTGCCAGCCGCAATAGCCGGGGCTGTAGGCAAGCACGGCCTCCATGCCTGGTCCGGTAGAGGCGTCGGCGAGGCGGCGGCCCAACCATCGGACCCCCCTGCTTGCGGCTTCAGAGGCGACGAGGTCGAGCAGGTATCCGGTGGCCGGGTCGTTTTCGGCGAAAAGCCGGTCGATCGCATCGCTCACCTCCGCGCCAAGGGTGAGCGCGAACAGGCACAACGTGTCGGCTCGAGGATAGATGTGCTCGAGCGGTGTGTCCGTGGCGTTGAGGCCCTCCCCGGCGTACACTTCGAGGAACCGGTCGCGCGGGATCGGCTGCCAGACAGCTCTCGGGGCCAGCGTTTCTCGCAGGATACGGAACGCCTCGTCGAACAGAGGGACGTATCGGCGGGGCATGGCGGCGCCTCGAGGCAGCCCTGTCTCGCGAAGAACACGGCCCACCTGGGGCTGGATGTCGTCGACCTGCAGAGAGAAAACACGTCTCATCGAAACGACTCGCACAGCACCATTTCGTCAGCAACGTCGAGGGATCATAGCGGCAGGAGAGGATGCAGGCAAGCGAGACGCGGCGGCCGCGCTGGAGTCCGTGCTGCTCGCAGGCCCGGGGCACGGGACGGCTCGCGCGTGCTACGCCTTCGTCTTCTTGGCCATGAGGCCGCCGCGCCACTCCGGAGAAGATTCCAGGCGCCTGGCGCGGGTTCGCCCCGGACGGTGACGGGAAACGGGCTTCCCAGTGAAGGCCGCTTCCAGTTCATCGACATCGTGGATCCACAGACCCTCGAGCTGCCAGGTGATCAGCCCGCGCCGCTCGAGGACCGCGCTCAACTCGAGGATGGTATCCGGCAGGTGCCCGACCTGGCCCGCGAGCCATTCGGGAGTGAGTCCGGGGATCAAGCCGCCTCGACCCAGGCGACTGGACCGGGCGACGTCCAGCATCACTTGCACCATCGCAGAGCCGGCGCCAGGGGGCATGAGCGACACGGCGCGCCACGTGCTCTTCCGAAGCCGGCGAGCCAGCAGCCGGAGCACAGCACGAACTCGAGCCGGGTCCTGGTCGATGGCCTCGTTGAAGTGCCTGCCGTCGATGATCGACAGGTCCGTCTCGCTTGCGTAGGCCCGCACGGTCGCCATTCGGGGGGCACCGTCGAGCAGAGCGAGTTCGCCGAACAGTTCGCCCGGCCCGAGCAGGTCCACCACGACCTCCTCCCGCCGGTCCTCCTCCCCCACCGTCCGCGATGCGGTCAAGCACACACTGCCCCGGGCTACCACATAGGCAGCGTCACCCCGTTCCCCCTCGCGAAACACCTCGTCGCCCTGGATGTAGATGGCACGATGGAAGAATGGCCCCAGCGCCTCCACCATCGGGCCCTCCAGGTCGGTGAGAAACGGACTGCGCAAGGCTGAGACAGGGGCGTACATGACCGTCTCCCCCTTCTCGCCCACGCTGCCCGCCCCGGGGCGAAGCCTGCTCAACCCGATCCGTTCAACCTCCCTCTCCATGCCCGAAGGAGCGACGACCACAAGATGATCACAAGCCCAAAGCTTCACCACCTGGAGAGCAACCTTCATGGCGGCGAAAAACAACCCGAACCGCCCGCGGTAGCGGGGCAGCAGCACGATATGATCGATGGTGGCGACCCGGGCGGGATCGCCCACCAGCGGCAGGAGCGGACCGAGGGAAGCTTCCGTGCCCAGGCATCCTCGAGTCACTCGCAACGCACCGACCGGCCGGTCGCCGTCCGTCACCAAAAGATGCGCCGTCGCGCCCTCTTCGGACGACCCGGTATCGCCGGGGAGCGGCCGCTCGAGCATTTCGCGCCACAACGACCGAATGGCGGCCAGGTCCCCGTCATCGCGGACGACACGGATGTGAATGGGCATGGCTCGCCTCCCGTGTGCGGATGAAATCTCGACGCCCGTCCTGGGGAATGACGGCCGCGGACTCCCGCCATACATTGCGATCGGCACGAAACGGTCGAAACTTGAGCCGGAGAGGCCCACCGGGCGGCCCCGGAGGGACCACACCTGGACTGGACCACACCACGGGCGTCCACCCCCGGGCTTCCCCGCCTACTCCACCTTGATCCACAAGGCACTGTACGCCTTCATGGCGGGGACGCGAACCTCGTCGCCGGAAATGGCGATGTCCCGGCCGGTGTCGAGGACATGGGCCCGGGAAGGTGCCGGGGAGATGCCCGCTCGCCGCAGGCCGCCTGGAGTCAGCTCGAGAGTACGGGCCGGGACTCTCCTCTTGCCGAAATTGAAGACGCAAACCACCAGGTCGCCTCGAGCAGCGCGTTCGAATTGCAGGACAGAGGCGGCTCTTCCGGTCCCGGCCGCAATGCCCGAAATGGACCCGAATCGCAGGGCGTCGGATGCACGCCGGCGGCGTATCAAGACCTGGTAGTGGCTGAGCAGCGACCCCTCCTTCCCCTGTTGCTCGGCAACGGAGACACGGTCCTGGTCGCCCGAAAGGGGGTTCCACGGGCTCTCGGCCCCGGTGAAGCCGGCCGTGGGGGAGGCGTCCCACTGCATGGGGGAACGCTTGCCTTCGTCACCGGATCGAGGCCCCTGGGTGAGCCCGATTTCCTCACCCTGGTACAGAAACGGCGTACCCGGCAGACTCAGAAGCACCGAGGCGGCCACCTTCAACTTCCGGACGTCGGGTCCCAACTCCGTGGCCACCCGGACCATGTCGTGGTTCGACAGGAACGGCGCGCTGAACATGCGCTCCGGGTAGATCTCGTTCAATCGGGTCAGGGTGCTCGCCAACGCTCGAGGATCGCCGCTGCCCACCGCCGCCTTGATGGCGCCCGCCTCGTCGAACCCGAAGGCGAGATCCAACTCCTCACCGCCACCGAAGTAGCTGGCCACGGTCCTCGAGTCGCTCCACACCTCCCCGACCAGCACGACGTCCGGCTTGACGCTGCGCATCGCCCGCGCGAACCGCTTCAGGTAGGCATGGGTCGCCGGAAGGTCGGCCTGCCGGTCCTTGCCCTCCTCGAACAGGTAGCGAATCGCGTCCAGTCGATAGCCGTCAGCACCCTTCTCGAGCCAGTACTTCCCGGCGGCGATCATCTCGTCCGCCACATCGGGGTTGTTGTAGTTGAGGTCTGGCATGCCGGACCAGAACAGGCCGTAGTAGTACCAGCCGTTCAACTCATGCCAGGTGGGATACGCGCTCCAGGGTTGGTGCCAGTCGCGCTTCGCCCGACTCCAGACGTACCAGTCCCGCCGCGGAGACTCCGGGCCGGAAGCGGATTGCACGAACCAGGGATGACGGTTCGAGGTGTGGTTGAGCACCAGGTCCAGCAAGATCCGGATGTTGCGCCGGTGCGCCTCCTGGATCAGTGCCTCGAAATCCGCCATGGTCCCGTACACCGGGTCGATCCGGTAATAGTCCGTCGCGTCGTACCCATGGTAGGACGGCGAAACGAAGCAGGGCATGAGCCACACCGCGTCCACCTTCAGGTCGGTCGTGCTCGCGGGGTCCCCGGTGTTGAGATAGTCCAGCTTACCGATCAGACCGCGAATGTCCCCGATACCGTCGTTGTCGGAGTCCGCGAAACTCCGGATCATCACCTCGTACATCACCGCTCCGCCGTACCAGCGGTCGCGATACGGTGTCGCCACGAATCGCTCCCCGGCAGGTACGCCTGTCGACCGCTCGCTCTGGGCACCCCGTCGGACGGCGGAGGACCTCCCCCCTTCTCGTGCTGGTTCCGCCCGGCCCGCTCCAGGCCGGCCGCCCACGGCCACGGCCAGCACGGTAACGCACGCCACGGCAACGAACAGCACGAAACGCCACGGGGCACGCCCGCTGCTCCTCCTGGATCGACACCTGGGGCCGCTGTTCATCATCCTCTCCCCCGACTTCTTCACGCACCTGTTCATCGTTCCGTTCGGCGAAACCACGCGGCGAGGCACGTCGAAACCCAGGCGGGCCCCATCCTCCCCTCGAGTCACCCCGGGAACCCGGCCCTCTCCCAGACCACTGCCGACCCCACCGGCGACCGACGCCGGTCAGGCCAGCGGTGCCGCGCCGAAACGTATCGCAACTCTACTGCCACAGGTGGCGCCGGTCAACGGCAAACGGGATACGTCGCCTGTCCCGTCCGGTAGCGACCAGCATTCCACTCGTGCTAAGCTGGAGAGCAACCATCGAACAACCGGGAGGATCAAGATGAAGATACGGACACTTCCTTTCCTTCGACTGGGGACTCTTGCGCTGCTGCTCGTATCACAGGCAGTCCTGGCAGGTGATGGGTTGCTCATGGCGACGGACACGACATGGAAACGGCTCCGGGTGTACGACCCGGAGACACGGATGGTCGTCTACGATCTCTCGGTGGCAGGCCCCTGGGCGCGCGACGCCTGCGACGGACACCCGGGGTTATGCTACCCCATGGGCCTGAACTACGTCGTCCACGACTCGGTCGACTACGTGGACCTGGTGATCGGATGGATGGACCCCTGGGCAGGAGATCCCATGGAGAGCTTCCCATCCTCTGTCATGCGCTTCCGGCTCGGCTACCCACCTCGAGCCGTCTGGACCCTCAAGTACCTGGACTGGAGGCAGATCCCGGACTGGACCGACCAGTGCGACCAGGCCCCGGACGAACCCTACGGAAACCTGGAAAAGGACGACTGCGGACTCCAGTTCGTCCACAGCTTCCGCACCGTGGAGGACTACCCGGAAGACCTCGAGGTCGGGTTGATCATCGCCGACCCGTCCCACTCGAGGATCCTGAAGGTCTCCCTGGACTACCGGGGAGGCAACCAGATCGGCACCGTGGAGTGGGTCATCGACGAGAAGGATCCGGACTGGCCCGAGACGGGGTTTCCCAACGGCATCCAATACCTCGAGGAGCCGGACGGGCGCTATCTCCTGGTCACCTACTACGATGTCAGCGACGCTTACAACGACGGAGGCGCCGCCATTCTCTTCCACCAGACCCTAACCGGCTGGGACAAGGCGTGGCAGTTTCCCGACCCGTCGCTGGCCGAACGCGCCTATCTCAATGCACCGCACATGGCCCTGGTCCTCGAGGACCCCGGGACCCGGGACCGGTACCTGTTCTATGCCCACGGCCGCGGATTGACCAACGGATGGGATACCAGCACGGTAACCGATCGCGGGGGCACGGTGGGCGTCGCCGCGCTCGGCCCGTCCCTGTCCATCCCCCCGGTCTACCTCGGCGAAGCCGCGGAAAACCTGGAGGATCCCGGCTCCGTGATGCTCTACCCGAGAGACATGGAACTGCTGCCCGACGGCAGCCTGATCGTCACCGACGCCGCCTGCGAGACCTTGTGCCCGGACCCTGGCATGCACCACTGGCTCGAACCCTTCTATCGCGGTCTCCAGCCGAGCACCAAGCTGGGCTACTTCTCCGGAGACCACGCCGAGCAGGAGTTGATCAACGTGACCGGGCCCCAGGTGCGGGGTGACTACGACTGCGGCTTCGGCGTCATGTTCGAAGCCCAATGGGTCCCGCTCGACCAGGCAGGCACCTTCCTCCGGCAGGCGGCCGCGTCCCCCAAGGCGTCTTGCTCCGGCATTGGACCGCGATCCAAGGCGCCAGGGCGAGGCATCCGAGCGACGCCGGTCAGGTGATGAGCAGCTTGCTCACCAGTGTCCCGGTGAAATGGTGACCCGGGAAAAAGGCGAGCTGGACCGGTTGCCGTCCGTCACGAATGCGCACGCGAACGATCTCCCCGTAGGAGTACCCGTCGACCACGGCGATGACCGGCCGCAAGGCCGGGTTGATGACCTGGGCCTCGACAGAGGACTCGAGCGGCACGTACAGGGGCGGCAGGCGGGGCGCGTGGGGACAGATCGGGGTCACGCCGATGACGTTCAGCGATGGGTGACAGGGCGACGCACCGGCGGAAAAGCTGTAGGCCGTGGATCCCAGGGATGTGCAGAAGATGAGCCCGTCACAGACCATGTGGGCCACGACGACCACACCGTTGATCCAGATCTTGAGGTGGCACCCATGGCCACCGGCCCGCTGGATGTAGACATCGTTGAGGCCTCGAGCCTCGATCGTCCGTCCCGAGGCGTCCTCGGCGACCATCTGGATCCGGGGGAACGTGCGGACCCGCAGCCTGTCCGACAGGATGAGCCCAGGGAGTTCCTCGAGCCTCTCGGGAAGATCGTTGAGCAAAAACCCGAGACGCCCACAATTGATGCCCAGGAACACGGTCTCCGGAGCATAACGCTCGCGCACGGTACGCAGCATGAATCCATCCCCACCCACCACCACGATCATGTTGGCCGGAAGCCCTTCCAACCTCCCCCGTGCAGCCAGGAACTCCGCTATCTCCACGGCTCGAGGGTTTTTCGGGTCGAACACCATGCCCATCCGCACATCCCCTTGTTTGAATTCACCGGTATCCGCTCGTCGCCCCAGAGCAGCCCCGGCTTGAACACCAGATGCTTACCACGCCGCAAGAATGGCGTCCAGTCCCCGCCGCACACCAGGGGAGACCGATCCCAGGTCGGCCCCGCTTGTCATCCCACGGTTTTTTTGGCTTCCGGCTGGAACTGGGACGCAGGCTGTGGCAACATGGTCGACGAGGCCGTCCCG
>JAJRTE010000312.1 GCA_024278455.1 Myxococcota bacterium | reverse complement strand
TCTCCAGCCGGATCATCCACCCTTCGCCGTAGCAGTCCTCGTTGACGACGGAGCAGTTCTCCACCAGCGCATCGTTGACGTCCTTGACCGTCCCGGCAACAGGCGCGTACAGGTCGGACGTGGTTTTCACGGATTCCACGACACCGAACACGTCGCCCTTTTCGAACACGTCGCCGATTTCCGGCAGTTCCACGTAGACGACGTCGCCCAGCGCGTCCTGGGCATGGTCGGTGACGCCGACGACGGCCGTGTCGCCCTCCACGCGGACCCACTCGTGCTCCCTGGTGTACTTCAACTCCTTCAACCCTTTCATGTCTGGCTCCTTCTCGAATGGCGAAACAATCACAAAACCTGTCAGCGGGCCGCGGATGGCTTGTAGAACGGGGTCTTGACCACCAATGCAGGCACCTTCTTCTTCCGAATCTCGACCAGGAATCGCGTGCCGGGCCTTCCGTGACCTCTCTTCAGGTAGGCCATGCCGATGGGCTTCTCGAGGCTGGGAGAGAAGGCGCCGGAGGTCACCTCCCCGATGGGGTTCCCTTCCTGGTCCAGCGCCCGGTATCCATGCCGGGCCACCCCCCGCTCGAGGAGTTCGAAGCCGACGAGGCGTCGTGAAAGGCCGGACGCCCTGCGCGCCACCAGGGCGTCCCGCCCGATGAACTCTCCCTTGTCCAGCTTGACTACCCACCCAAGGCCCGCCTCGAGAGGGTCGGTGCTCTCGTCGATATCGTTGCCATACAACGCGAACTTCATCTCGAGCCGAAGCGTATCCCGCGCCCCGAGACCGATGGGGCGTATGCCGTCGCCCGCGCCCGCGTTCATGATTGCTTCCCACACGTGCCTGGCCCGGGACGGGTCGAAGTAGAGTTCGAAGCCGTCCTCCCCGGTGTATCCCGTCCTCGATACGAGGGCGGGAACGCCGGCGACCTCCGACTGCACGAAATGGTAGAACCCCACTTCGGACAACGGTGCCGGCACGAGGCCCTGGAGCACGCCCGCGGCACGGGGGCCTTGCAGCGCGAGTTGAGCGTAGTCTTCGCTCCGATTCTCCACGGTGACGTCGAAATCGGCGGCCACGGCTTTCATCCAGGCGAAATCCTTGGCCGTGTTGGCCGCGTTGACGCAGAAGAAGAAATCGTTCTCGCCCAGGCGGTAGGTGATGAGGTCGTCGACAATGCCACCATGAGGTTTGCACATGGCGGTGTAGAGTGCCTGCCCTACGGCGCACCTGGAGATGTCATTGGTTATGAGGTGCTGGGTGTAGGCGGCGGCCTGCGGTCCGGTGGCGGTCACCTCCCCCATGTGGCTGACATCGAAGAGCCCCAAGGCGGCGCGAACCGTCCGATGCTCCTCCATGATGCTCGAGTACTGGACCGGCATCTTCCATTCGCCGAAGTCGATGAGACGCGCGCCCAACTCCTTGTGAATCTCGTAGAACGGGGTATGCTTCACCTCTACCTCCAGGCAACGGATCGGCCAGGACAGGCACGGGCGAGCCGCACGCAGCCGTGCGCCGACATTCCTCAAGGCCGCCAAGCAGCATGCTTGATCTAGATGGGCTGCCGTTCTTTGTCAACCCGAAACGCTACCGGGAGCCATGCCGCTGCGGAGCGCTCGATGCGGGGCGGGAGCGCGAACGCCGGGCGGGGCCCAGGCGAGGGAGAGGCGCGAGCGAGGGGCGCGACGCGCATGCCGGCCGACGCTGTCCAGGCTCGAGCCGGTTGGCATCACCGCCTCTGCCGGCGCCTCAGCATCACGGCGGCGGGAACCAGGAATGTGAGGAAAGTCGAGCCGGAAGACCGGCCGTTCTTCCCTGGTGTCGAACAGTTGCACCCCCCGGTGTCGTCGACGCCCGTGAAGGGTGTCGGGCTGACCGCTTCTTCGAAGTCGTCGATCTGCCCGTTGCAGTCGTTGTCGATGCCGTCTTCGGTCTCCACGGCGCCGGGGTAGACATCGGCGTCGGTGTCATCGCAGTCCACAGTGGCGGTGTAGCCGTCGGCGTCGGCGTCCACCGCGTTCTCCTCGACTTCGTCCACGTCGCCGTCACAGTCGTTGTCCACACCGTCCTCCACCTCGTCGGCGCCAGGGTGGATGGAGGGGTCGTCATCCTGGCAATCCACGGTGTCGGTGTAGCCATCGCCGTCTCCGTCCACCGCGTCGCCCGCGGGTTCGTCGATCTCGCCGTCGCAGTCGTTGTCCACGCTGTCGGCGACCTCGACGGCCCCGGGATGGATGGCCGGGTCGCTGTCGTTGCAGTCGACGGCTTCGGTGTAGCCGTCGCCATCCGCGTCGGCCGGGGGGCATTCCGCCGGGACGCCGTCGCAGTTCTGATCCAGGTCGTCCTCGCAGAAATCCTGGGCGGCGGGATTGAAGGAGGCTCTGGTGTCATCGCAATCCTCTCCCCCGGCTTCCACGGCGTCGTAGCCATCGCCATCCACGTCGGCGAGGTCGGCGCCGCTACAATCCTGGTCGACGGCATCGTAGGGGATCTCTTCCGCGCCCGGATGAATGCTGGCATCGGTGTCGTCGCAGTCATCGCCGGCGGCCTCGAGGGCGTCGAAGCCGTCGCCGTCGACGTCGGTGAGGTCGGCACCGTCACAGTCCTGGTCGATGTTGTCGTAGGGTATTTCCGGGCTGTCGGGGCCGATGGCCCCGGTGCTGTCGTCGCAGTCGCCCGGGATGTCGGTTTCGGTGTAGCCGTCCCCATCGTCGTCGTAGCGGTCGGTTCCCTCGTCGATGATGCCGTCGCAGTCGTTGTCCAGTTCGTCTCCGTCGAGCGTTCCGTCTCCGTCCGTGTCGGTGCCCTCCGCGGCGCCGCCGTAGACCGCCGGGTTGGTGTCGTCGCAGTCGCCCAGGAGTTCGGTCTGCCCGTCCTGGTCGTCGTCATAGGCGACCGTGCCTTCGTCGATGATGCCATCGCAGTCGTTGTCCAGGGTGTCCAGGACCTCGTCCGCGCCGGGGTGGATGGCGGGGCTCTGGTCGTTGCAGTCGCCGTCCGATTCGCTGTAGCCATCGCCATCGTCGTCGGTGGTGCTGAGGCCTTCGTCGATCTGGCCGTCGCAATCGTTGTCCTTGCCATCGGCGTATTCGTCGGCGTCGGGGAAGGTGTTGGGGTCCGTGTCGTCGCAGTCGCCGGTCACCTCGGTAAACTGATCGCCATCGTCGTCGGTGGTGGTGAGGTCTTCGTCGACCTTGCCGTCGCAGTCGTCGTCGATGCCGTTGCCGTACTCGTGCGCGCCGGGGTAGACTGTGGCCAGGTCGTCGTTGCAATCGCCGTCGGTTTCGGCGAAGCCATCCCCGTCGTCGTCGCTGCTCGTGGTATCCTCGTCGATGCGGCCGTCGCAATCGTCATCGATGCCGTTGATGGACTCGATTTGGCTGGGGAAGATGGTGTCGTCGGCGTCGTCGCAGTCGCCCTCCTCCTCGGAGAAGCCGTCGCCGTCGTCGTCGAACGCGCGCGTGCCCTCGTCGACGATGCCGTCGCAGTCGTTGTCGATGGTGTCCACGATCTCGGTGGCGGCGGGATAGACCAGTGCGTTGGAGTCGTCGCAGTCTCCACCGTCCTCGGTGTAGCCGTCGAGGTCGTCGTCATAGACCCCGGTTTCCTCGTCGATGCGGCCGTCACAGTTGTTGTCCTTGCCGTCTGGCACCTCGTCGGCGCCGGGGTAGGCCTCGGGGTCGTTGTCGTCGCAGTCCCCGGTGAGTTCGGTGGCGCCGTCGCCGTCGTCGTCGGACGCGACCGTGCCCTCGTCCACGGAGCCATCGCAGTCGTTGTCCTTTTCGTCGACCAGTTCGTCTGCGCCGGGGTAGACGGTGGCGTCGGTGTCGTCGCAATCGCCGCCGATCTCAGCGTATTCGTCGCCATCGTCATCGACCTCGGGGGTCCCCTCGTCCACCTGGCCGTCGCAGTCGTTGTCCTGGCCGTCGGCCACCTCGTCCGCGCCGGGGTAGACGGTGGCGTCGGTGTCGTCGCAATCGCCCTCGAGATCGGTGATGCCGTCGCCGTCGTCATCGACGAGCGGTGTGCCCTCGTCGACAATGCCGTCACAGTCGTTGTCGAGGTTGTCGGAGATTTCCACGGCGCCGGGAAACACGTTGGGGTTGGTGTCGTCGCAGTCGCCGGCGTTGTCGGTGAAGCCGTCTCCGTCGTCGTCGGTGTCGGGCAGGTCTTCGTCGACGAGTCCGTCGCAATCGTTGTCCAGGCCGTCGTCGATTTCGTCGGCGCCCGGGTAGATGTCGGTGCGGGAATCGTCGCAGTCCCCGCCGGCTGAGGAGAACCCGTCGCCGTCCAGGTCGGCGAAGTCGCAGGAGGGGTCCACACCGTCGCAGTTCTCGTCGATGCCGTTATCGCATATCTCGGTGGCGCCGGGAGACAGGGAGGCATTCGCGTCGTCGCAGTCCCCGTCGTACTCGCTGAATCCGTCGCCATCGTCGTCGAAGTAGCGGAACACCTGCGTGACCAGGTAGGCCTTGCCGTTGTTGCTGACGCCGTTGGAATCTCCGGCATAAGCCCAGTTCACGAAGTCGCCGACACCGTCCTCGTCCAGGTCCCCGTAACCGGCAGGATAGACCATCCCGCTGTCGATGCTGGCCTTCTCGCCGCGGAGGATCAGGTCGGCCTCGTAGACCGGCTTGCTGGTCTCCCACCCGGTGGCCCTCCCCAGGAAGATGTAGGCAGAGCCGGAATCGGAACCTCGAGCGTCGTTGACATAGGCCCCGAGAATCAGGTCGGCCAGGCCGTCGCCGTCCAGGTCGCCCATGGACACGCCGTGGGCGCTTCCCAGGCGGTCGCCCGGCGTCTCGCCGACGAACGACGCTTCGGCAATGGCCGATACCTCGATAGGTTCTGCCGGCCATCCCGAGGTACGCCCCAGAATGAGGTAGACCTTGCCTGCTTCCGGACCGACCTCCCCGTTGTAAAGGGAGCCGACGACGATGTCGTCGAGCCCGTCGCCGTTGGCGTCGAAGCCGCCGGCCAGGCCATAGCCCAGGTTGTCACCGTAGACCTCGCCAACGATCACCACGTCCGCAGCCGCGTCGGCGCGCTCTTCTTCCCCGATGAACCGGCCGGGGCCGCCGAACACGATGTAGAGTTGACCCGAATCGCCCCCGTTGCCGTCTCCCTGCGGCGACGCCATGAGGAGGTCGTCGTAGCCGTCTCCGTTGAGGTCTCCGCCGGCCGCCGTGCCATGGCCGAGCCGATCGTAGGTCATTTCGCCGTAGAACACGGCGTCGGCGTTGTCCAGCGCCCGGCCGCCGAACCCTTCCGCCCTGCCCAGGAACAGGTAGACCTTGCCGCTGTCTCGCCCCCGGGAGTCGTTCAAGGGCGCCGGAATGACCAGGTCGTCCAGGTGATCCCCGTTCACGTCGCCCAGAAACGACATGCCCGAGTGGCCGAGTTGGGCACTCGCTGTATCGCCGGTGATGACCACGTCGGCGTCGGCCAGGGTGATGCCGGTCCAGTCCGGGCGGCCGTAGAAGACATACACGCGGCCGGTGGAGTTCCCATAATGAGACGAGGCGATCACCAGGTCGTCGATGCCGTCGCCGTTCAGGTCCCCCCGGCCCGCGGCCGTCTGCTTGAAGTAGCCCAGGTAGTTGCCTCCCTGCTCGCCGTCCAGGACGAAATCCGCTGTGCCCGCGTCCACGTTCTGTCCCCGGCCGATCACGGGTCCGAGGAACCCGTAGCAGCGGCCCGCCTCCGATGCGGTAGCGTCGTGGTAGCCGGCACACAGGACCAGGTCGGTGTGGCCATCCCCGTCGATGTCTCCGGGAATCGTCCCCGCGTACAGGTAGTCGCTGGCCCGTTCCCCGGAGAAGGAGTCCTCCAGGTCCTCGCCATAGATCGTCACCGTCGCCGTGGCCAGGGCCGGAAGGCATGCGATGCCCAGCACGCACAACACGCCGGCCACCGTCTCGACAGGCCTCGAGACTCGACCAATCCTTGTGAAATCCATGTCCGCTCCTCTCTCGAGTTTCTGTTTGGAAGGCAGGCCAGGCTTCTCCACGGCTGCGTCGCCGCTCACCGCTGCCCCCTCTCCAACGCCGGCCAACTCCCTGCCCGGTACACCGTATCACAAATCGCCACCAGAGTGGCGGCTCTTGCGCCGACCAGGACACCGTGGGTCCGAAGATCCGCAAACGACCTCGAATCCGCGATCAGACGCCTCTCGATGGCGCCGAACCTCGGGTCGACGTCTGCCAGGATCACCAGGTCCGCCCGGCGCCACTTGCGCTCGTCCAGGCTTGCAAGGGCGCTTCTCAACGGCGCAAGCGGATCGGCCGACTCGGGCGGCTCGAGGCACAGGAACGCGATCAAGGAGGAAAGTGCCCCGCCGTCGAAGCCCAACTGGTAGCCGGCCGCTTCTCCCCTCTCCCGGGAGAGGTAACCCCAGCTCTCCCGCCCCTCGAGTCCTGCCAGGCGGACGGCCTCGAGCGCGACGGCGCGTGCCACCCGGCTGGCCACGCCGGTCATGGGGGCGGCCATGCAGAGGCATACCAGGACCGGTCCCGGCCGCCTGCCCCGGCCGGATGGCGCCACGCGGGGACCCACGACGAGGGGTCCCGGCGAAAGCCCGAACACCGCTCCTTGGCCGGGCCGGGTCGATCTCCCCCCTCCTGCCACGCGCCGGGCCAGGTAATATCGCCTGAGCCCCGGATGGCCCGGGAGCCCGGCAAGGTGCGGCAATAGCCGGTCCAGCGGCCCACCGGGAACGCCCTCTTCATCCTCAGACCGGACGCCCCTGACCCGCACATCCACACTTGCCGCGTCGCCTCGAGGCAACTGGCCCAACAGCCGCGATACGGCACCGTGTCCGCCGGCGGCCGCACCGGACAACTGCATGCGTCCGAGTGTCCCGAGCTGCGCGCGAACGGCGTTTCGCCTCCGGTGCAGCACCCGCAGCCGACCAGCCTCGTGCCATTGCGGGTCCTCGAGTACAGCCCGTGCGACGTCTCGCCCTTGCCCGGCGAGCCGGCCGAGATCGTTGAGCACCTGGGCGGTTTCCGACCAAAGCCTGGTCCAGGCTCGCCATCTCTCGCGCAACAACGACCGGGCGGCCTGCACGGCGTCCTCCTCGGCGGCCTGCCGGGCCTCCTCGCGCAACCGTTGTCGATTCGATGAAGTGCCTGTCTGGATGTCCAGGCTGGCTTCGCCCGCGCCGCCTCCTTTCCGGACAGCGTCCAGGAGAGCCGCCTGCCTGGCCCGCTCGGCCTCCCTCGCCTCGATCCCGGTCAGGTGCTCCCCGATCGTCTCGTCGCAGAGCCTGTCATACCGTGCCACGGCGTCCAGGAAGGTCGAAACGACGGTGTCGGTCAAGGCGTCCTGGTCCCTGCAGAAGGGCACGATGCCCAGGGATTCCATCTCGTCGAGAAGCGCGTCCCGACAAACAGGTGCCGGCCATCCCAGCTCGAGGCGGGGAGGCAGGCGCCCGGCGATGAGGTGCTGCCGCATGGCCAGGATTCCCTCTGCCCGGACCGACAAGCTGCCATGGGTGTGGGTCGCCACCGCTCCGTACAGGGACTCGGGCAACAGCTCGAGCATCTCGTACCGCTGATCGACAGGATCTCGAGGCTTCGAGTGGGCCATGGCAGAGCCTCCGGCGACGGTCACTCGCTGAGTTTCGGGAGTGCAGCGAAGCCTTCGAGGATTCCCTGGATCCTCTCCTTGAGGCCTTCCAGGGTCTCTCGAGTCTCGAGGAGGTTGCGCTGCGCGATCGGCGTGAAGCCGGGGCTGATCCACAGGTGTCCGTCGATCAAGGCCTCGAGTTCCGAGATTTCCTGGTCGATAGTGGCGAGCATGTTGTCTGCCTGCTCGAGGAGTTGGGCAACCTCCCGGCACCTGGAGGCGACATGCTTCCTCGAGTATCTCGCGGGTTCCACAATCGGCTCGAACGACACCTCTTCCATCAGCCAGTTGCCCTCGTCGGCGAGATAGGTTTTGAATTCGTCGCCTCGAGCAAAGTAGTAGTGGTATCCGAAGAACTGCATGAGGTCGGATTCGGTGTACCCCTTGCCGTCGTTGGACCGGTTGCGCTGGTCCGGCGGGAGAAGGTACAGCGCCTCACCGTCCTCGTTGTGCTTGTGCCGTGTCCCCTTGCTCGCGGTAACGGGCTTGCCGACGAAATCACGGTAGTAGAGTTTTCCCGCGCGATCTCGAGCCTGCCAGGTGCTGGTCCTTTCTTCCTCGTAGGTTTTTTCCCAGGCGGCGACGAGGCGGGCCAGGCGCACCGGGTCCACCGAGGTGTCGGCTCCGAGGTGTTTCTGGTACCAGTCGAAGATGATGTCACGCTGCTCCGGCGTCTCCCAGGTGCAATGCTGGAGGAGCCATCCGTCCCAGATGGACACGGAGTCGCGCCCATCGGTCCAGGCGGATACCTGTAGGAGAAACTGTATCTTGCGCCAGCGCCGGTCCGATACCTCGATCTCCTTGTCGGCCAGGTGGCGACGAAGACCCTTGAGCAAGGTACGAACCTCGCCGGGGACCTGGACTTTCCGGGCCTCGGCCTGCAGCTCCCGCACTTCATCCCGTGTCAGCCTCAACGCATCGGGGGGCATGGGCGTGGGGGTATCCGGCAGCTCGAGCAGCTTGTCGAATCCCTCCTCGGAGAGTCGAGGTAGGTGGCAGCGGAGCAAAAAGCGGTCGTTGAGGGCTCGAAGTTCCTCCCCCTCCGGGAGTTCCGTGCTCGCGCCGATGAGACAGAGGAGCGGCACGCGAACGCGCTGGGTCCCGACCTCGAACTCCCGCTCGTTGACAAGCGTCAGCAACGTGTTCAGCACCGCGCTGTTGGCCCGGAATATCTGGTCGACAAAGGCGATCGAGGCCGATGGCAGGTAGCCCCGAACCTGCCTGACGTAGCGGTCCTCCTCGAGCGCCTTGATGGAGAGCGGCCCCAGGAGTTCCTCGGGCGAGGTGTGGCGCGTGACGAGCTTCTCCACGAACCCGGCATCCCGAAACGCCAACCGCAACCGCCGCGCGATTTCGCTCTTGGCGGTACCTGGAGGCCCCAGGAGCAGGAGGTGCTCCCCGGCAAGCGCGGCCAGGAGCAACAGCCTCACCGGCGTGTCGCGTTCGATCAGGTTGACCGACAGCCTGTCTCGCAACTCGCGCAGCCGCACCCTCAACGACGGGTCCACCATGCCGTTCTCCTCCATCCGCCAGGATACCCCGCCCACCAGGGGCCACTGCCACTGCTATCTCCAGCACTCCCCGGGCAGGCCAGCCGTCCAACCACTGCCGCAGCCATTCTCGAGCGGCGCCTTGCCCGCAGTGTATCGCGATTCGCCCCAGCGTTCCAGCACGAGACGGCATCTCCCGGAAGCAACCAGCTTGGCATTTGCTCCAGGTCGCGCTATTGTCCCCATGAACGAGGTTTTCGTACATCAACCACACATCGATCAGGGAGCACCAGGATGGGGAAAGGCGACAAGAGAACCAAGCGAGGCAAGATCTTTCGGGGTACGTTCGGCGTGAAGCGCCCGCACAAGAAGGCGAAGAAGGGCGGGAAATAGCAGCGAGATCGGCCGGCAGCCCTCCACGGTTCACCGCACCCGCTCCTTCAACGGCTTGGGCCCACTCTCGTCCGCCACACCTGGACCCCGTGGTCGATCGCGGAAGTGACGCACGATCGACACGACGATCAGCACCGCGGTTACGGGCAACGCGAACAGACAGGTGGCTGCGCTGAACGCGGTGATGGCGTCGTGGTGCGTCGACGCCAGGATGAGGTACAGGGTGTAGATGAGGTAGTAGGCCAGGAACAGCCCGCCCTCCCAGCGCGACACCTCACCCTGCGTGATGAACACCGGCACGCAAGCCAGCGCAACCGCCACCATCACCGGGAGGTCGAAGGTGACGGCCTGGACCGGGACGGCGATGCCACCGCGCAGCAAGAGCGCGCCGAGTCCGAGTACGCCGAGCAGGTTGAACAGGTTGCTGCCGACCACGTTTCCGGCGGCCATGTCCCGCTCTCCCCTGAGAGTGGCCACCACGGAGACGGCGACCTCGGGCAACGATGTGCCGACCGTCACCACGGTGAGTCCGATGATCAGCGTGCTCAACCCCGCCCAGGTGGCGACGGCCACCGCGCCGGCCACCAGCCAGTGGGCACCGAGCAACAACCCAGCGAGCCCTCCTACGACCATCGCAAAGTCGCGCAGCCGTGCCCGGCGACGAGGTCGCTTTGCTCGGGACCTCCCCTCCTCGTCGCGGCCACCCGCCCCCGGTGTCCGCTCGCCATCCCAGGGTGATGCCTCGATCGCCACTTCCGGCATACGCCCCGTTCGTACCGAGTAGATGTTGTAGGCCACCAGGCAGAGGAACAGGACCGCGCCATCGAGCCGGCCCAGGTGCCCATCCATGGCCAGAACGAACACCAGAACGGACGCCCCGGCCATCAGCGGCACATCGACCCGAACCAACTGCTTCGATACGGCCACCGGGGATACCACGGCGACGATACCCAGCACCAGCAGCACGTTGAAGATGTTGCTCCCGATGATGTTGCCGATGGCGATGCCGGATTCACCCTTGGCAGCCGACAGGAGGGTAACCGCCAGTTCCGGGGCGCTCGTGCCGAGCGCGACGATGGTCAACCCGACAACGAGCGGGGAGATGCGAAAGACTGCTGCCAGGCGCGATGCCCCCCGGACGAGGACCTCCGCCCCGCCCAACAGTGCGGCGATTCCCAACAGAAACAGAATCCAAGTCAGCAGGTCCATGTGTCGGGCACCTGATTCCCGTCCGAGTTGTCGTGTCGATTGCGACGACTCGCCGGCGTTCCGCACCGCGGCCATCGCATTCCGAAGCCAAGTTAGTCGATCACGTCGTTCCTGGCAATGAGGAGGTAGAGTGCGGGCACGACCACGAGGGTCAGGATCGTGGCCACGGAGATACCAAAGACGATGGTCAGGCACATGCCTTGCCAAACCGGGTCCGTGAACGCCAGGGGCAAGAGCCCGGTGATGGTGGTGATGGTGGTGCTGAGAATGGGCCGCAACCGGTCGCGTCCGGCGTTGCGGCAGGCCTCGACCGGGTTCTCCCCTCCTCTCCGGTACCGGTTGATGGTGTCTATCAAGACGATGGCGTCGTTGACCACGATGCCGACCAGGCTAACGAGACCGACCATTGCCGGGAAGCTGAACGCCAGGTCCAGGGCGGAAAAGCCGAAGAACACGCCCACCATGGACAAGGGAAGCGCGGTGAGGATGATGAACGGCTGCTTGAAGGAACCGAACTGCATCACCAGGATGGAGAAGATCAGCGCCAGGGCGATTCCCAGCGCGACCCTTAGTTCCCCCTGGGCCTCTTCGTTCTTCGCCTTGTCTCCCAACACCCTGATCCGCTCACCGGGCTCGAGGTGGAACTTGCCGGCAATCATCTTTTCGAGGCGGTTGCCGATCTCGACAGGACTGCCGCTGCGGTTCTCGGCGTTCAGGGTGACCGCATACCTCCTGTCGCTGTGGCTGACCCCGTAGGGCGAGGTGGTTAGCACCAGGTCTCCCAGGGACGCCAGGGGCACGGGGGAGAAACTGAACATGCCGCTCACCTTGAGCGCCTCGAGTTCCTCCAGCGACGACGGGGAGTTCCAGGTTCCGTCGTCACGCCAGTCGTAGGCGACCATGATCTTGATTTCCTTGTCGTCCTCCACCACCGTGGCGGCCTCCTTCCCGTCGATGGCGGAACGCAGGAACATCAAGACCTCGGTCCGGCTGAGGTTGTTGTGCTTGAGTGCTTCGTCGTTCAGATCGAGCCGGAATCCTCCACTGTGCTCTTTGCGGTTGTCGCGCACGCCGCTTAGTTCGGGCATCTCGAGCATCATCAGCCTGATGGACTCGGCCATGGCGTCGACTCGAGCCGGATTCGGCCCGGCCACGAGGACTTCCACGGGCGCTCCGCCGGTGGGACTCATGCGCTTCTCATGGATCTCCAGCTTTCCCGGATGCAACTCCTCGAGCTTCCTTCGCAGCACCTTGGCATACTCGTAGGACTTCAGGTCCCGTTCCTCCTCGGGTTTGAGTTCGACGGCGACACCCAGGATGTGCTCGCCCCGGAACGGCTCGAGGAACGCTTCCGGAGAGGTGAGGGCAAGAGACGACATCTGCCCGGCGGTGATGATGAAGTGTTCGACGTAGGTATCCTCTCCGCGCAGCACCGTCTCGACCTTGTCCGCCAAGGCCTTCGTCTCGTCCAGGTTGGCGCCGGCCGGCAGGTAGAGCGTGGCGCCGATCGTCTGGGCGTCGATGTCTGGATAGAGGATCTGTTCCGTGAACTGGAAGAGATAGGCCCCCCCCAGGAAAAGCGCGAACGAGATCGTCACCACCAGCCCTTGCCGCCGACGCGTCCCGAAGGTGCGGCTGGCGATACGCCCATGATAGTAGTCCGCAAGCCTCGTGAGCAACCGGTCGGTGGTACGCGTCAGGATATTGGTTTCGGCCTTCTTGAACCAGGACGCCCCTGCGGCGAGATCCACGGTCATGGAAATGAGGTAGCTGATGAGCAGTGTGACCGCGACGGTCACCGGCACTACGCGGACGAACTTCCCATTGATGCCCCCGAGGAACGCCATGGGCACGAAGGCTGCGATGGTGGTCAGGGAGCCGGAGATCGAAGCTGCGCCGTAGGTCTTGAGGGTGTAGAGCGCCGCTTCGGAAGGCTTCATGCCCTTGTGGATACCGTCGTGCATGCCTTCCATGACCAGGATGAAGTCGTCGACGAGCAGTCCGAGGGCGATGACCAGGGCCATCAGGGACAAGCTGTTGATACTGTACCCCAGCAACTGGAGCACGATCATCGTGGTCAGGAACGTCAGCGGGATCGAAAGGCCGGCCACAATCGATTCCTTTACGCCGAGAAAGAGGAAGAGCACGGCGAATACCAGCAGCACGGCCTGCATCCCGTTGGTCACGAGCAACCGGATGCTGTCCCGGATTTCGATCGACTGGTCCATCGTGATCAACAGCTCGGCGTCGGGAGGCAGGCTGTGGGCTTGCAACTCTTCGGCAACCGCGCGTACCGCGAACCCGATGTCGATCAGGTTCGCCCCGGGTTGACGAAGGATATCGAAGGTGACCACGTCCGCCGTTCGAGGCTCCGGGCCGAGTTGCACGAACCGGGCGAATTGCTCCTGCTCGGACAGGGCACGCTCGACCACCGCGATGTCGGAAAGCAGCACCGATTCCCCGGTCGACCCGCTCCGAACCGGAAGCTGTCGAATGCGCTCGATATCAAGCCCCAACCGCTTGACTTGCAATGGATAATTACGTGACTTCGTTTGCACGCGACCGAGCGGAGCATCCTGCTCGGCGCCCTGGATGGAAAAGCACACGTCGTTGAGGCTCGCGCCGATGTCGTCCATGCGGTGCCGGTTCAGGAGCACCTGGAGTTGTTCGTCTCGCAGCCCGCTGACCCGTACCTCGCTCACACCTTCGACGGCCTCGAGACGGTCCTTGACCACCTTGGCCACCTTCATGGCCTCCCGGGGATCGATGTCTGTTATCAAATTGAGCGTGACCACGGGCGCGTTGGTCACCGAGGCTTGCTTGACATTGACCGACTCGACCTCGCTCGGCAAGGACTCCCGGGCCGTCGCGGTCGTGTCCTCGAGGGCCCTGAAGGTCTGCGCCATGTCGGCATCCGGGTCGAACTCGAGAAGAATGATCGAAGCGGATTCGATGCTGGACGACTTGAGCTTGGTGAGACGAGGCAGGGTCTTGTAGTAGCGCTCGAGCACGTTGGTGACCCGCACCTCGACCAGTTCAGGCGGCGCTCCGGGGTAGACCGAAACCACCATGGCCAGGGGGATCTGCAGGTCGGGGTAGAGTTCCTTGGGCATGTCCGCAGCGGATTTGAGCCCGAACCCGACCATGAACGCGACGAGCAAGATAGCGAAACGAGGGTTGGTGAGCAGCTTCACGGGCTATCCTCGGTGAGCACGGTTTGTCCATCACGTAGCAGGTAGAGCTGTGAACGCGCCACACGTTCGCCGGCGGAGAGGCCCTGGCTGATCTCGACTCGCCCTTCGACCAGCATGCCGAGCGTTACCGGTCGCTGCTCGAGCCGATTGCCGTCCCCCACGACGAACACGTAGGCCTGGTCGTGGTAGTAGTAGAGCGCCTGTTCCGACACCGTGACCGCGTGCTCCCTGCGCCGGGTAAACAGGGTCACCAGGGTCGCGCTGCCGTCGCGGAGTTCCCCGGGATAGCCAGCCTCCGGACGATGAACCACGACTTCCGCATCCACGGTCCGCGTGTCCCGGTCCACGGTCTCACTGACACGGGTCACCTCGCCGTCCAGCACCACGTGCCGGTGTTCCATCAGGGCAATCTCGACGGGAGTCCCAACTTCGACACCACCCGCCCGACCTTCCGGGATGTGGACGCGCAACGTCCGGATCTCGTTGGGGTTGCTGATGACCATCGGCGGACGCCGATTCATCTCCCTGTCCGGATCCTCTACATCTCCGCGCACCTGCTCACCAACACGAATGTTGACCTCCGTCAGGATACCGTCGAAAGGGGCACGGAGCCGCATCTGCTCGAGGCGTATCTCCTGGCTGCGCACGTTCAGGAAGTCTTGCTGCGTCTTGAGCTTCGCCTCCTCGTAACGCTGTTCCTGATCGAACACCTGCTCCTTGGACGCGCCCTCGCTTTCGTAGACCTTGCGGATGTTCTCGAGATCGTGAAGCGCCTGGGCCTCGTCCATCTGTGCCTTCTGGAGCGACAACTTGGCCTTCTCGAGCTGATTGAACTGAGAGGTGATGTCGAGTTCTGCTAGCAACTGCCCCTTCCTGACTCGGTCGTTTTCGACAACCAGGACACGGGAGACCATGCCGCCGGTGCCGAAATAGAGGGGCTGCCAGTCGCCAGGTTCGATCTGGGAGGATGTGAGAATCCGGTTGGCCAGCGCCTGGCTCTTGGCATTCTCGGTCTGGACCCGGACAAGAGAGCGCGTCGCCGTGTCTCCCCCCGAGTTCGCGTTGCGGTCCCCGCAGGCGACCAGGAACAGCGCGAGAACCACACCGCCGACCCATCGGCAGCCCCTGCCACACCCGTGCACGGTTGCTGTCTTCATCGAGCCTCCACCATTGCGCGTACTTCGGTACATCGCTCGAGGTCCTGGCCGGCCAGGAACCGCTCCACGACCACCTTTTCCTGTCCGGCGCCGATACCGCGATAGGCGGTAAGCGTCCACTGGGCCTGTATGATACCCAGAAGCTGCAACCGCTGCTGCTCGAGCTTGTTCAGCGCCATGTCCACCATGTCATAGGTTGCGTGTCCGGCTTCGTAGCGCTCCATGGTGGCGGTCGCGTTCCGCTCGGCCAGTGCCACCGAGCGCTCCATCAGGTCCCGCTGGGCGGCCAGGTACCGGAGTTTCTGGGCATATTTCTCGTCGTTCAACCGCAATTCCGCCCGCTCGTTCTCCAGGTCGCGCCGAGTCTGGCGCAACTTGACCGACGCAGACCGGCTGCTGTGGAACCGGCCGAAACCGTCGAACAGGGTCCAGGAGAGGGATCCGCCGACATACCAGTTGTCGAACATGTAGTCGCTCTTCATTTCATCGGCGTTGGTTCCGGAGCCGGAGAACGACAGGCCTCCCATGGCGCCCACCGTGGGCAGGTACCCGGCGAACGCACTGGTCTTGCCCGCCTTGTCCACCTTGACCTTTTGCTCGAGGAGCTTCACGCTCGTGGCGTCCGAAAGGTCGAGCGGATCGCCCGGGTCCGGGGGGCCCGCCAGGACACACACCTGCATCGACACGCCAGGCTCGAGGCCGGCGTCCTGAGCCATGAGCGCGGCATCCAGTTCTCGCTCCGGTATCAACTGCTCGAGCTTCTGCTCGGCCTTCATCCGGTCCACCACGGCCTGATCATAGTCCAATTGTGTCGCCTGTCCGGTCTCGAGTTTCGTGGCCACGATACGCTCCATCTTGCGGGCCATCTCGAGACTCTGGCGATAGATATGCTCCTCCTCGAGACTGCGCTGCACGGTGGTGTAGTCGATGAGCAGCGACATGACGAGGTTCTCCTCGTCCCGCTCGGCACGCAGCCGTGTCATGCCGAGGTTGCGGGAGGCCTTGATCGCGCCGAGCACCTGCCGGGGGGCGAAGATCGGCTGATAGCCTGTTAAATTGAGAGAGAAGCTGTACGACTCGGTGGGGAGCGTGAACGACTCCTCGATGTTGACCGGAATCGGGATGGGCAGGCAGGTCGGGGACTCGGGATCGGTACACTCCTCCCCGGACTCGATGTCGATATAGTACGTGTAGGCGTCCGGGTTGTTGTGCCGGAAGTTGAGCCTGTTGCTCATGGAAATCCGCGGCAGGTTGCGGGACACGGAAGAGCCGACTCGAGCCTTCGACATCTTGATGTCGTCCTGGGCGTCGAGCATGTCCGGGCCATGCGCGCGGGCGTATTCCAGCAACCTGTCGAGGGGGATGGCGTCGTCGCTCCCCTCGGGCGGTTCAGCGCCGGTCCCACGGGCGCGGGGCGAAAGGAGAACCAGGACAGCGGCGGCTCCAAGAAACAACGGTGCGCCGCGACGTGCTCGAACGATGGCGTTTCTCATAATCGGGATGTGCTCGCGAATAGCTCCGAATCCAGTCTCTTCCTGCGGCCGGGCCCCTTCCAGATATCCGCGGCCGCCGGACAAGACGACATGGCCTATTTTCTTCGCGGGAACCCTACTACAGCATCGATCGAAACGCAAGTCCCGATTCCCTGCCATCCTCGTTGGTCCAGGTCCAGTCGTAGTCCAGGCCGGGAGGGCTGTAGAGATGGATGTAGAGCCCGCTGACTCCGGGCAGACGGTGGTAATCCCTATCGCCGCTGGTCAAGTAGCCCCGGAATTCCTTGGGGGGAAGCGAAGGGGCCAGGCCGTGGCAATCGCCGACCCTATGTCGACGGCGGCGTTCATCGCGGCGCAATCCCTGTCGATTCTCTTGACTGCAGGGGGCGCAGGTGCCGTTCTGCACCCCCAAGACCCTTGCAACGCGGATGGCGCGTTCCTGGGTTTTCGTTGCGCCAGCAGGCGCGTTCACGTAGTGTGTAGTGTATCTCGAGGTGGCCTGAGACCCGTAGACAGGAATACACGCCGGGTGACGAGTCGCGCGGGAGGCAGGCGCGGAACAGGACTTGCGCCGGCGCAGCCTCTCGGCGACTGGGAGAGCGACGGCACGAGCCTAGTCCTGGCACACCGGCAGCACCGCCACCTGGACGGGGGCTCGAGGCAGATCCCTATCGTCGTCCGGGCTGAGCCGGGCGGAGGCCTACATGCAATGTATCATCCTGGGGACCGGCGGCACGATGCCCATGCCGGGCCGGTTCCTCAACAGCACGGTGGCTCGAGTCTCTGGCGCCGCCTACCTGTTCGACTGCGGGGAAGGCACCCAGGTCCCGTACAAGGCCCACCACGCCGGGGTCCGGCGCCTGGTGCTGGTGGCCGTGACCCACCTCCACGCCGACCACTGCCTCGGGCTTCCGGGCCTGCTCATGCTTCGCGCCCAGGACGACGACCCGCCACCCCTGGCTCTCGTCGGCCCGGCAGGCCTTGCGCGGTTCGTCCGAAACGTCCTCGAGGACCTCGATTGCTACATCAACTACCCGATACGCATCCTGGAACTGTCCCCGGGACTGTTCGAGCGGGGGAACTCCGCCCCGTCGCTCCCTGGGGACAACTCCGAGCCCGACGAGCCCGTGGAACCGGCTGCACCAGCCCTCGGCCGGCCCTCGCGGAGAGCGATTTCGGCCCACCTCGTCCCACATCCGCCAAGCTACCGGCCGGACAAGGACCTCCTCGAGGTCTACCGCGACGAGCGGGTGCGCCTGTTGTGCGCGCCGCTGAAGCACTCGACCTTCTGCGTCGGCTACCGGCTGGAGGAGCTGCCGCGCCCCGGTCGGTTCGACCCGGCGGCGGCGCGCCGGCTGGGCCTGGCGCCCGGTCCCGCCTACGCCCGTCTCCAGGCCGGCGCGTCCGTGGTTAACGAGGCGGGGCGGGAGGTGCTGCCCCACGAGGTCCTGGGTCCGGCACGCCGCGGGCGGCACTTGGCTTTCTGCACCGACACAGCCCCGTGCAAGGGCCTGTACCGGCTGCTGGATTCGGCCGATCTGGCCATCCTCGAGGGGATGTACCTCCCGGAACACGCCGCCGAGGCAGCGGCGAAACAGCACCTCGAGACGACTCGAGCAGCCAGGACCGCGGCACGGGCCGGTGTTCGGGCCACGCGCCTGACCCATTTCAGCCCTCGCTACGGAGAGGACGACGTGGCCCGGATCGACGCCCTGGCCGCGGAGATTTCCCCCTCGGTGCGCGCCGGTCGGGACGGAGAACGGATCGACGTCCCCCTACCCGACTGAGTTGGAGGCACGGGGTCGTGTGCGGTGCCCTCGGCTGCTCCCGTGAGCGAGAGAGGACATTGACGAACAGGATGTGGACCTTCCTATCGAAGAGCACTCGAGGCAAACCCCGCTCGAAGGGGTTCGGACGGGCACAGACCGTGCCCCGCGGGCCTATTCCGGGGGTGACACGGGGAGGTACCGCTCCAGGAATACCATCCTTTGCCTGAAGGCGTCGATGGCATTCTCCCGCTTCGAGAACCCGTGGCCCTCATCGTCGTAGATCTTGACTTCCACCGTGCCGCCGGCAGCGCGAATCCGGGACGCGATCTCCCGGGTTTCGCTCGCCGGGCAACGGATGTCGTTGGCACCGGCCTGGATGAGCAGCGGGGCGGTGATGCGGTCCACGAAGAAGAAGGGTGAACGGTCGATCCACAGGTCGCGGTTCGCCTCGGGGTCGCCCATCATCATCCGGTCGAACGCCTGGAGCGTCTCGTCCTCGTTCTCGTACTCGGTAAACCAGTTCGCGAACGGCACGATGGCGATTCCCGCGGCCCACAGGTCAGGGGCCTTGGCCAGGGCCATCAGCGTGAGGTAGCCTCCGTAGGACCCCCCTTCGACGGCGACGCGACCGGGGTCGACGTACCCGGTCTCGGCCAGGAAAGTCCGGGCGGCGATGATATCTTCCAGGTCGCCCCCGCCGAGGTCCATGCGATTGGCTTCCTGGAACGCCCTGCCGAAACCGGTGGATCCACGGTAGTTCGGCTCGATGACCACGTAGCCTCGAGACACCAGGTACTGGATGTTACGGGCGAACCGGTCCTGGGACTGGGCGGTGGGGCCGCCACGGATCATCACGATTCCCGGCCCGGGCCGGCCTCGAACAGCACCTCGAGGCAAGTACAGGAACGCTGCGATGGTGGTCCCATCTCCCCCGGGGTATGTCACGAGGTGGGGCCGCACCATGCGGTCCGCGGACAGTCCCCCGACAAACGCCTCCGTGACCCGGGCGGGACGAGGATCCCGTTCGAGCACCCAAAGGTCCACTGGGCGGTCGGCGGCACCGAAGCGAAACGCCAGGGCCCGGCCGTCCGGGCTGAATGCGGCGCCGTCGACGCAACCCGTACCGGGAGAGGCCGGCCGGTCCTGTCCCGTGACCAGGTCCCGCAGGTATAGCCGCTCGGCCCCAGCCTCGTTCAGGGCCCAGGCCACGAACCTCCCATCGGGACTCCAATCCAGCGCGCCGGACTCCCAGATCGAGTCCACCAGCCACTCGATGGTCCCATCTTCCAGGCTGAGTAGACCAGGCGCCACCTGCCCACCGGGGTGAAGGTTGGAGTTGACGAGCAGCCTGCGACCGTCCGGGCTCCAGCCAACGATGTCGGTCAGGTGCTCGCCGTCGTCCGGCACGATTTCCCGCACGCGCCCCTCGAGGTCCGCGACGAATACGCCGTTGTGGAGCCCGTCGCTGGTGCGTGTCAGCGCCAGCCTCGAGTCGTCCCGGGACCAGCCGCCGACAGACCACATCAACCCACCGGACGGAACGACCAGGTAGGACGGAAATCCGTTACGGACAACCGGCTTCCCACCTCTTTCCCTCTCTTCCGCCGGCACGACATAGATACCGTAGGCCCCGGGCGCCTCGAGTTCCGCGGCGAACGCGATCCGGTCCCCCTTGTGGCTGAAGCAGGCGGTTTCGTAGCCAACCCCCTCGGTGTCGGTCAGAGGAATGGGCGTCCCGCCGCCCGGATTCAGCAAGAACAGGTTGGGCTTCTCGTCGCCGCCCCGGTCCTGGGCGTACACCAGGAACCTCCCGTCCATCGAGACATCCTCGAGCAGGGTGCGATCCTCCTCGATGGTCAGTTGCAACGGCCACCCGCCTCGAGATGGCACCCGCCACAGGTTGACCCGCCCGCTGATGTCCGTTTCGAATATCAGGGCGTCGCCGCGCGCAGTCCAGGCGAACCGCCCGATGTACCGCAGATGGTAAAGTGATTTCAGGTCGAGGGGCTCGCGTGGCCCGGAGAGGGCTTCCAGCCTGGGGTTCACGATACCGGCAGCGGGAGTAGGAATGGACATAGAAACCTCGAGTTCGATTCGCCCGGCCGGCCGGGCAAGTGGAGCATGAGAGGAAACCTGCGCCAAAGCCCGCCTCGCGTCAACACCGAATCGCCCGAAAACTTGACTTTCGTTCCGGCGTCGACAACAGTGCTCATGGGGCGTCCGCCGGTGGCAAGCGGGGCGAGGCGCTCGATCAGCCTGCGAGGAGAGGGACGTGGGAAGGCATGCAGGAAGAAACAGGAACGGGACGCCGCGACATGACGCGGTGGCCGCACCGAGCGTTCGCGCCCATGCTGTCGAGCTGGTGCTGGCGGTCATGCTCTTGCCGATTCTGGCCGCTTTCGCGCTCCCGGGACCCCTGGGCGCCTCGACAGTGGCTGCAGAAGAGGTGACAGCGTTCCCCGGGGCCGGTCCAGGGGATGTTTCTCGAGGCCTCCCCGCATCCGCCTTCGCGCCGCGGCTCGACCCGGCCAAGGCCTTCATGGAGAGCTACTCCGCCTGGATCCAACTCGCGGACGGGGCCACGTTGTTCTTCAACCTGCCCATCACCAACCTGCCCAGCCCACACGAATGCTCGGCAGCCATCGACCTCTACCTGGCCGACGGCACGGAGGTCCTGGCCGAGGAACAGTTTTCCGGAGAGGACCTGAAGGTAACGCCATCGCGGGTGGCCTGCGGCGGCAACGTGCTCGAGCAGGTGGGCAGCGGGCAGTATCGCTTGATCACCGGCCTGCCTCGAGCCGATGGCAAAGGGACGCTGTCGGTCGATCTTGCCTTTGCCGCGACGATCACGCCGTTCATCCGTGGCGACGGCCGGGTCCGCTTCGGGGACGACGGGTATTTCGAGATGCGACTCCTGGTGCCTCGAGGTACCGTGACCGGCCGCTACCAACTGGACGGGACCAGCCACCCGGCTCGAGGCCAGGTCTACCTCGACTATGCGGCACAGAGTATCTGGGCCCACGAACTGGCTACCTTTTGGCTGAGCTACCGGTTCTTTTCCGACGAACTCTATGTGGCCAGCACCACGCTGACTACCCCTCCGGGGTACGGCTCGAGGACGATCCACCACGTCACCGTCGCCTGGACCCTCGAGGAGACCAAGGACCCGGGATCGACGTCAGCCGGCCACCTGCTCTTCGCAACGGACAACCACCGGCTCGAGCTGATGAAACCGGTGCGGGACGACTGGTCCGGGTACGAGGTGCCGGGCGAAATCCGGTCGATCGTGGAAGACCAGGGCATGCGCATCGAGATCGAAGCGACGACGGCGCCGCACCTGCTGAGCAAAACCTACATCCTGGCGCCTCTCCACCCCATCGTGCGGGCGGTCATCAGCACATTCATCGCCAGGCCCTACACCTACCGCTACCGCGCGCGAACGGTGGCTCGTGCCACCCTGCCCGACGGGTCGACCCATACCGTCCCCGGAACGTTCGTGGCGGAGATGATCTTCGTCAACCGTCCCTGAGAGCCCAGTCGTGCGGCCGGTGGCCTGCTGGGCCGAGGAAGCGTGCCTGGTGCGCCGTTGCGGAGGTGCAGAGAACGGCTACCTGGGACGCCGCGTGAAGTGCCGCGCGATGCGCCACGTGGCCGGGTCGTCCGGGTCGATGACCACGGTGTAGGTCTCGACGCTTTCGGCTGTGGGACCGACTATCTTCATTTCGTAGGCTGCCTTCCGGGCGAGACGCACCTGGAACACCCCACGGCTGACCTGAACGACTGCTGGGTCGCCGAGAAAGAGCGGGTCGCCCCACAGCGGCGGGTCGACTACCAGGAACGTGACCCTGGTCGCGGCTGGCGGAAACAGGATCTCCCTGATCGACGGCTCCATCCCGAAGAACGTCCACGCCGCGGCTCCGACGCAGACAAGGGCGACCACGGACAGAACCGTCCGCAAGGCCCGAAGCCGCCTCACACGTTGGACGCGATCCCTCGCCGCACGCACGTTCGGTTCCGGGACGACGCGCTCGAGCGGTGCGCCAAACGGACGCTCTTCTTCCTCCTCCGCCCAGCCGGGAGGCTGGTCGAGCAGGCTTTCGACCTGTGTGTTCGGGAGCGGCCGTGGGAGTGGCTCGACTGCCCGACCCGCCTCGCCGCCCCCGGCGCCGTCACCGACACCGATCATGGGCTGGGAAGAAAGCCAGTCCACCGCGTCGTGGAGCGCTTCCTCCGCCGGTGGAGGCAATGCCTCGGTTTCCAGGTTGTCCCAGTCATCCACGGGCTGGACGTCCGGCTGGACGACACCCGGGTCCTGGGGTTCCTGGTGCTGCCCGGCGCCAAGCAGGCCGCCACCGCCGGGGACCACAAATGGGGCGGGGGGGGAGACTGCCGGCGATTCCATGTCTGCCAGCGCCCCAGGCACCGGGGCCACGGCCGATTCGCTGCGCGGAGCAGCCGTCTCTCCGGCAACATCGTAACCGCCGGTCCCCAACCCGGCCTCCAGGTCTATCTCGGGACGGGACTCGAGCCGACCGGGCCGGCGCGCCGCGGTCTCGCCTGCGTCCGTGTCCCAGGCTGGTCGCGAGGGAGGCCCGGCCGCTCCATCGAGGGGGGCCGCACCTCCGGTGATGACAGGCTTTCCCGCCGCCACCGGGGGCTGGGAGCCCGCCATCCGCACAACCGGTGCCGGCGCCTGGGGGGCCTCCTCCCTCTCTCGAGTCACCGGGGTGACCTCGCCGTCGTCCAGCGCTGCCGGGGCGGGGCGGGGCGGCGGAGATCGATCCCGGCGATGCTCGACGGGCGTCGGCTCGTCGTCAGCGAGTACTCCGGCTTGCTCCGACTCGATCGAGGACGAGCGAAGCACCGACGCGGGGGATGGGCGACGCTCGCGCGGCCGACCGGGCGACGCTCGCCCGGACGCGGGTTCCGCGGATGACTCCGCTGGAACGGTCGCAAGGTCCTCTATCCGGATAGGCACACCGCGTTCGCGACCGCTGGACAGGTTCAGCACGTCGCGTTTCCTGCCAGCACCGACAGCCTCCCCCGGCGTAGATACGCCCAGCAGCGCCAGGTCGAAACTCCCGAGTCCGCCGGCAGCGCCCCGCCCGTCGCCCTCCCCCCCGGCCGGAACATCGGCTCGAGTCTCCGGCGCAGCCTCGGCAGTGGCCACTGCGGACTCGGTTCCAGGCTCGGAAACGCCGGCGATAGACAGACCATCTGCCCGAAGTTCCTCGACGAAACGGGCAAGCAGCGCCGGCCCTTGGAGGTCCGGAAACACCACGCGAATGTCTCGCGCCATCTCGGCGGCAGAGAGGTAGCGGCGTCCGAGATCCCTCGCCAAGGCCTTGTGAAGCACGTCCACCAGGGCCTTCGGCACTTCCGAGGGGATCTTGGCGAAATGGGCGTCGAGAGGGGCGGAACGAACTTCATCGAGAATCATGAACAGGTTGTCACCGTCAAAGAGACGCCGGAGGGTCAAAAGTTCGTACAGGATCGACCCCACGCCGAACACGTCGGAGGCCGGCCCCAGGTCCAGCCTGCCGGACGCCTGCTCCGGGGACATGTAGCTGACTGTTCCCTTGGCCGTCCCCACGTTCATGGTCTTGTAGAGGTTGGTGGACGCCTTTGCTACGCCGAAGTCCACGATCTTGATGACACCGCTGCGATCGATCAGGATATTGGATGGCTTGAGGTCACGATGCACGATGTTGAGCGGCTGATCCTCCATGTTCGTTGCTGTGTGCGCATACTCGAGCCCCTCGAGCATCTGAAGGACGATCTCGGCGGCGATGGACGGGGGTATCAGCTTCCGCTGCAACAGACGGTGCGTGATGATACGCTCGAGGTCCAGTCCCTCGATGAATTCCATGGCCAGGCACAGGTAGTCATCGATGCGGTCGAATCCGTAGACCTGGACCACGTTCGGGTGATGGAGCTGGCCACATATCCGGGCCTCGTTGACGAAGCTGTGGACGAACGACTCGTCCCGGCTGAAAGACGGAAGGATCTTCTTGAGGGCCACCCGTTTTTGGAACCCGCCCAGGCTCTCCACGACAGCGAGAAACACCTCCGCCATGCCGCCATCGGCAATCTTGTTGAGCAGGACATACTTGCCGAAACGTTCGCCGGAAGCCATTTCTACCCAAGGGTGATGCTGTTGACTCCTGTTGCACCTTTTTGACTATATCGCAGCGGCCAGATGTGCTCAAGCTTTTCCCGGACGTGACCGGGAAGCATATCGGTGGCCGTTCCACTCCGCGGACCCCGGAGCCCTCCGGACGGCGGTCGAATTCGATGGCATCACGGCTGGCGACGCGCGGGCCGCAGGGATGGCCGGCATGGCAACGCGCCCGGTTTCAACGTCCCCAGATCTCGGCGCGATGGGTCTTGCAGGTGTATTCGTAGCACGGTGTCCCCACGTTGAGGTACCCCAGATCATTGCACGGATAGGCCCCAGGCGTACACGCACCGGGCACGATACGGTCGATCAGCAGCAGACTCTGGTCATAGTCGTCCCAGGTTGGATAACAGCTCGGGCAATTGGCCAACCCCATGGTCCAGCAGCACTCTTGCGTGGTGAACGTCACCGCGGCATTCTCGTTGCCAGACGGAAAGCAGGAGGCGTTGTCGTCCCAGGCGCGGAGAATCAACCCGAAAACCTTGGCCTGTTCCTCGGTCAGGTTTTCGACGTAGTCGGCACCACTGACGTACCACTCGGTGTTGCAACCATCGGGCCATCCCAGTTGTATGAAGTCACCAAAAGATTCGCCGGCGATGATACCCCGGAATCCGAACGCATACTGCTCGGTCCGGACCAGCAGATCGGTTATCGGCAACAGCTTGTGCGCCGGAGACTTGAAATCCTGTTCCTCGTAGGAACCCAGAACGCCGAACGCGCTCGCGTCGGTCAACACCTCGAGGGAGGTCCAGCGCCGGTTGAGATCGTTGACCAGGCTCGACAGAAGGGTCCATCCGCCGCCGTCCGTTTCCATGTCGCACCGCACCTCGAACGGAGACGGGGCGGCGTCCGGCTCGATGGTGTAGGTGCCCGACGGCGCAGCGGGCAGGTATTGCAGCATTTCGGCACAACTTCGGAAGTAGACGCCTTCGTCGACATCTCCGTTGCAGTCGTCGTCCTGCCCATTGGCCCACTCGAGGGCGCCGGGGTAGATGGACTGGTCCGCGTCGTTGCAGTCGGTGCCGTCGGCCACGAAACCGGCTGGCGCGCTGCATGCCTCAACCATGTCTCCCGCGTCACCGAATCCGTCTCCGTCGGCGTCGGCGTAGAACGTCAACAGCACGCCTTCGTCGATATCCCCGTCGCAATCGTCGTCGGTGCCATTGCAGATCTCGGACCCGCCCGGGTGAACCGCTGCATTGGAGTCGTCACAGTCCGTATTGTCTCCCACGATGCCGTCCTGCAATTGGCAGGTCTCGACGGGCTGCGCCGGATCCCCGAAGCCGTCCCCATCGCTATCCGAGAAAAAGGTCTGCCTGTCTTCGGCGTCGGTATCGACCACGCCGTCGCAGTTATTGTCGAATCCGTCGCACACCTCTGCAGTGCCGGGATGGACAGCGCTGTCTTCGTCGTCGCAATCGTCACCGCCCGCTTCCACCGCGTCGTGGCCGTCCCCGTCCACGTCGACGAGGTCGCTTCCGTCGCAGTCCTGGTCCACGCCGTCGTAGGCCACCTCGGGCGCGCCGGCGTAGGTCTCCGCGTCTTCGTCGTCGCAATCGTCACCGCCCGCTTCCACCGCGTCGTGGCCGTCCCCGTCCACGTCCACGAGGTCGCTTCCGTCGCAGTCCTGGTCCACGCCGTCGTAGGCCACCTCGG
>JAJRTE010000311.1 GCA_024278455.1 Myxococcota bacterium | reverse complement strand
TACTGTCCGGTGTTTCTGGAACGTAGACAGCCCGTTGCGCGTCGCTTTGCTCGCGAGAAAAGCCAGCGGGCGCCAGGAGGTGTCGTGTCTCCCGCGGAGTAGGTACGGGACCTGCTCCTCGCCCCCCAACCGGTCTGCTCGAACGATCGGAACTCGGATTGTCCCCCATTGCGCCTCCTCCAGGACGGCCCCCCCCAGATCGCGGCAAGGTCGCGGAAGTGTCGGTCATGACCCGAGTCTGGTATTCCCGGCGGCGCAGCAGGAATGCCTGTGACACGTGGTCGTCATGGATCGCGGATGGCAGCCGGCTGGAAGGGAAGGAGACGCGCCTGTTTCGTTCCAGGCCGCCGGTACGCGCTAGGGCGGCTCTGCTTGGGCGGCCCGAGCGCATGCGTGTGCTTCGGCTGCCGGAAGTGCGCAGGCGGGGTGGCGCCGGGCGAAACGGTGAGGAGTGCGAGTGGTCGGTGGAAGAGTTCACGCGGCTGTGGCCGTTGCTGGTGCCGCCGGGCACCCAAGGTGCAGTGGCGGCGGGAGACGCCGGAGGGGGCCGGGCACATCGTGGAAAACAAGCACGCCGGCTGTGCCTGTGCCTGTCCGGTCACCATCAGCACCGTCTCCTTTTCCAGGAAACTTCTTGACTCCAGCAAGATTCCCTGCATAACGACAACGATGGCAACCGGGTTCGAAAGCCATCCAGCGCGGCGGCCCATCCCGGGCCCGCAGCTACCCATGGCATCCTGCGGAGGAGGTTATCCTTTGGGCAAACTCGCGGAGGCTCTGTTGAGTCAAGACAACCGGCCGAAGGTCATACGTGATTGCGCGCAACTCATCGACGCCGAAGTCGCCAGGAAGACGGGGATCAGCGGCATGGCGATCAAGGGCGGGTACAAGGTATTCAAGAAGGTGAAGCCCACGGCTGTCGAAGAGGCCATGGACACCCTGCTCGATGAGTTCGTCGAGAAGCTCGACCCGGTCTACGAGACCTATCGGGCGTCGAAGTCCGGCGAATCCCTGGAGCAGTTCCTGGTCCGCAACGGACCGAAGATTGCAAACACCCTGCTCGAGATCACCGACGCACGCGCCACGGATTCGCCCCATCGCGTCATCAAGAAGGCCTACTTCAAGTTGCGGCCCATGGCTTCGAAGCAGGTCCAGGAAGCGCTGCCCGCCGTGAGCAGGCTCGTGGAACGCTACGTGAGCAACGACTGAGGCGCGTCACCGGTCGCCACGAAGTCTCTCGATGGCCCGGGCCGCCGCCCACCGGTAGAGGCCCGGGAAGCGCCGGTGGATCCAGTCGAGCACGACGACATGGAACGGTACCTTGACCAGCGCCCGGTTGCGCACCACGGCTCGAGGTATCGCCCTGGCCACGACCTTGGGATCGCAGCCCCGCCGCGCGATGATTTTTCGCGTCTCGGGCAGGAAGGCGGCGAGGTTCGGATTGGACGAACGCAAAAGGGCATCCTCCAGGATCCCCGTCCGTGTCAGGCCCGGGCAGATCACGGAAACCCCGATCCCCGCATGCCGCACTTCGGCACGCAGCGACTCCGATAGCCCGACAACCGCGAACTTGGCCGACGCATAGGCCCCCTCGGCCGGAAATGCGAACAGCCCGTTCGCCGACGCCACATTGACGATATGCCCCCGGCCCCGCTCCAGCATGGCAGGCAGAAAATAGTGGATGCCATACACCGTACCCCAGTAGTTGACATCCACGATTCGACGCCAGTCCTCGAGACGCATGTCGCGGATTTCGCAGCCGATCCCGATGCCCGCGTTGTTGACCAGCACGTCGACCGCGCCCTGGGTGTCGAGGACTTCCGCCGCGAGCGCGCGCATTTGTGCTTCATCGGCCACGTCCACGGTGTGCAGGCTGACCTTCGCGCCCTGCTCCCGCAGCGCACCGCCCGCAGCCTCGAGGCGCTCTGCAACGATGTCGGCGAGGCACAGTTTCGCGCCAAGGCCGGCAAAAATCTCCGCCGCCGCGCGCCCGATGCCGCTTCCCGCACCCGTGATGACCACGACTTGGTCCCGAAATCGGTTCATGTCGCCTCCCCGAAAATCCTTCATGCACGATGTCACGATTCGACTTGAACAAGCATACCACGATCGGCAGGCGGGGTTACGACCGCAGCGCTCCGTGGTAGACCAAAAGCAGTTAACTTCTCGGAGCCCATGCGCTACACAATAGCATTGACTTCCCATGGAGATGACTACCGTGAAAACCCGTTTCACCGGCCATGCAGGCGTGGAGATCCCGTTGATCTGCGGCCCGATGTACCCGTGTTCCAATCCCGAACTCGTCGCCGCGGTCTCCGGGGCCGGGGGCTTGGGCGTCGTCCAGCCGGTCTCCATGGAATTCGTGTTTCACCATCCGCTGCGGCACGGTCTGCGCATGATCCGGAGACAGACAGATAGACCGATCGGGTTCAACGCCTTGATCGAAAAGATGTCTCGAATCTACGATCACCGCATGCGGCGCTGGATCGAGATCGCCCTCGAGGAGGGGGTCCGATTCTTCGTCACCGCCCTCGGGAGTCCCGGCTGGGTCGTAGACATGGTCCATCCCGCGGGCGGCGTGGTCTACCACGACGTGACAGAACGCAAGTGGGCGCTCAAGGCCAGGGATGCCGGGGTCGATGGACTCATCGCGGTCAATGACCGTGCGGGGGGCCACTCGGGGACGCTCGGCCCCGAAGTCCTGCTCGATGCCATCGGAGACCTCGGACTCCCCGTGGTCTGCGCGGGCGGCGTGGGCGACGAGGCCTCGTTCGTGCGGATGTTCCGGCTCGGGTATGACGGAGTCCAGATGGGAACCCGTTTCATCGCCACGACCGAGTGCCGGGTCCACGCGGACTACAAGGAGGCGATCATCGGGGCGATGGAACAGGATATCGTCCTGACGGACAAGATCTCCGGCGTACCGTGTTCGGTGATCCGAACGCCCTACGTGTCGCGCGTGGGTACCAGGGCCGGTCCGCTGGCCCGCCGCCTGCTTCGGGGCCGCCGCACGAAGCGCTGGATGCGTGGCTTCTACAGTGTGCAATCCCTGTGGAAGTTCAGGCAATCTTCGCGCAAGGGCACCTCGTACCTGGAATACTACCAGGCGGGCAAGAGTGTGGCTGGTGTGAAGGCCGTCCTATCCGCGGCAGAAGTGGTGCGCCGTTTCGGAGCCGCCCTGGACGCGGCGGCGGATGGCGAGGCGTAATGCCCCTTCCGGGTTCCCCGGCATGGCGTTTGGCGAAAAGACCGTTGTGGCCCGCTGCCCGATGGACTATCTTGATAGAAAAGGTGGTCTTTTGTTGCTCTTGTGCGCTGATCGGTGTGCATCTGGAAGCGTCGTATCGAACGGAGGTGGCGATGCAGAAGCTCGAGTCGAACCTGGTGGCGCCGGAGGGTCCTCCCGGCGTGGATGGCCGAGCGGAAGGAAAAGAGGTGGCCATTGCGGAGACATTGAACCTGGAGGGAGTCCCGTGCCCGCACAATACGGCGAAGGCCGCCGTCGCCTTGCTGATGCTGGACGAGGGGGAGGTGCTGGAACTCCTCATCGATGACGGCGAGCCGATCGAGAACGTCCCGGACAGCCTCGAGTTCGAGGGGCACGAGGTTCTGCTGCAGGAGCGGCGTGGTGCGGTGTGGCGGCTGTTGGTGCGACGGGGGGACGTGTGATGGTGGAGCGACGTATCTGCGGGCGGTGCGTGCTGCCCGAGAGTCAACCTGACATCACGCTCAACGAGGCGGGGATCTGCTCGGTTTGCGATGCCTACGACCGCATGCAGGCGTCCTCGGGGGCCCGGCCACCGCTCGAGACCGACTTCGTCCGGATGCTAAAGAAGTACCGGGGCAAGGGTGACTATGACTGCCTGGTGATGTGCAGCGGTGGGAAGGACAGCACGTCGGCGCTCTACTACATGAAGACGCGCTACAAGCTCAACCCTCTCGCATTCACGTTCGATCACGGTTTCGAGACCGACGAGGCGATGGCCAATGTCCGGCGAGCCGTGGAGAAGCTGGACGTCGACTACATCACCTACCGGTCCACGTTCATCCACGACATGATCCGGAAACTGCTTTCGTCCGGCTCGAGGGCCGTGATCTGCCACCTGTGCTCGATCTGGTACATGGACTTGACCTTCAAGGTCGCCGCCCGGTTCAAGATACCGATCATCATCGCCGGCTGGACGAAGGGACAGTCGACGCGGCAGGAGGTCATGTCCAAGTGCGCCTGCTCCATCGAAGCCCCGGAATACCGTTCCATGGCCACGGCCACGCTCGAGTTCCTCAAGCAGCTCCGGGACGACCCGAAATACCACGATTTCCCGGGCAGCATGGAGGAAGTTTTGAAGCGGGCTCGCAAGCGGCACAAGAGTATCGTCCTGTCGCCCCACTGGTTCCTCCCCTACGACACCGAAACCTACGTCGAGACGATCCAGCGGGAACTGGACTGGGACTACCCGAAGCTGAGCTATCCCGGCAAGTCGACCAACTGCGCCCTCAATTTCGTCTCGGTCTACAACTCCATGAGGTTCTACGGCTTCACGCACTATCACGTCGAGATGAGCAAGCACATCCGGGAGGGGCTGATGACTCGAGACGAGGCCCTGAAACTCCTCGAGATCGACTTCGACGAACATCTCCTGAACGACATCCTCAAGCCGCTCGGGTACACCTTCCCGGCCGACTGAACCGCCCCCGGGGCGCGCGAGCGGCTACGACACCCCGCGTTCCACCACCCAATCCTCCAGCACGAGGGCGTCGATTGGCGCATGGCCGAAGATGTCGAGCGCGTCGGATGGCGAGCATGCCACCGGACCGTCGCCCCGGGCGAGGCCGGCGCAGAGCAGCATGGGAATGTCCGCGATGGCGTGGAATGCCTCGAGCAGATCGTGCAGCGGCCGATTGTCCTCCCGGTGGACGGCCAACAGGCGCGCCGATGGGCTGGAGCCCGCGGGTGCCGGCACCAGGTCGCGCCAGGGCTCGCACAGATCGGCCTCGAGATGTTTGAACGAGGTTAGGGCGGGGACGCCGAACACCTCAGCAACGTGCTCGGAGGACACGCAGACCTCGACCGGGGGAATGGGCTCGAGGTGTCCAGTGGCGTGGCCGAGACGGACGTTGGCGCCGGGTACTCGAGGGTCGATGAGCACCGCGCGCCGCCCCAGGTCTGCCCGGGCGAACGACATGCGGCCCTGGTACCACCCGATGATGTCGCCATCGGCGAGCCGCCGGGCGATCTGCCGGCCTCGGTCCGCAACGTCCAGCCGCCGGAACGGCCTGCCGCTGTTCTTCACGGCGACCTCGAGCCGCCCGGCCGGCGACGCCGGACCGAAATCGGTTCGAGACACGTGCCTGCGGGGCAGGTCTGGTTGGAGCGCGTGGGACAGATAGAGAGCCGCTCCCATCGCGGACCCGGCATTGCCAGGTTCCGGGGGGATGTGGATATCGGTGAACGGCGTATCCTGGAGCAGGCGGCGGACAGCAAGGGTGTTTGCCGCAACCCCGCCGGCCAGGCAGAGACGGTCGCTGCCGGTCTGCGCGTGAAGCCCCCTGGCCGCACGCACGATCGCTTCCTCGAGGAGTGCCTGGGCCGAAGCCGCCGTGTCCCGGTGGTGTTGCACCACGGGGTCCCCGGGTGCTCGAGCCGGTCCCAGCAGCTCCTCGAGCGCGTGGGAGTACAGGCGTTCTCCCTCGAAAAACTGGAAGAATCCGGTGTCGATCCGGACGCTGCCGTCCTCACCGATGTGCACGGCCGTCTCGAGCTGCTTGCGCAGGGCCGGCCTTCCGGTCCGGCTGAGCGCCATGACTCGAGCCTCTCCGTCGAGCGGTTCGAAGCCCAGGTAGGTGGCGATGGCGGTGTAGAACAGGCCGATGGAGTGGGGATAACGCAGTCGTTGCCGCAGCGTGACGCTCGTTCCCTCTCCGTGCCCGAGGGAAGCCGTGCTCCACTCACCGGCGCCATCGGTCACCAGGATGGCCGCCTCGTCGAAGGGTCCGGGCAAATAGGCGCTCGCCGCGTGGCACAGGTGATGGTGGAGGAAGTGGACCTTGCCCTCGTACCCGTGCTCCTTCCGCAGCACGACCGGGAGGACGAGGCGTTGCTCCAGCCACGGAGGTACCTCTTGCAGGAACGTGCCGAGGGACCGGGGGAACGCCCGGACGTGGCTCATCAGGATGCGCTCGAACTCCAGGAAAGGCTTGTTGGACAACGCGACGCGGTCCACCCCGTCGATGGTGACACCGGCCTCGAGCAAGCAGTAGTTGAGTGCCTGCGCGGGGAAGGACGGCGAGTGGGGTTTCCGGTCGAACCACGCCTCGAGGGCCGCGGCGACGACGACGCCGTCGCGCACCAGGCAGGCCGCCGCGTCATGGTCGTGGCACGAAAGTCCGACGACAACCATGGTCAGACGCCGGCATATAGGAAGGTGACCACCGCCACCGGTCCCAGGGAGTAGACCAGGAAGGCCAGGAGCGCGAGGAAGATGAGAATGGGGGCCAGGAAGTACATCTTGTTCCGTCGCACAAGCGCGAACAACTCGCGAAAAAGCAGTGTCAGCTTGCCCATGTCGCCTCTCTCAGCTCTGCCGTTGACTGTCGGACTCGTCGAAACCCCGCGCGCAGCTCGGCTCCCACGATGGCTGTTTCCCGGGCGGCTCGAGGAGGTGCCGGTGACACGCCCGGACCCACAGGTGCACGGAGCCGATGCCGGCGAAGTACACCACGTACAGCGTCCAGCGAACCACTGCCGCCTGGACGCGACGCCCGACCGCTCGAGCGCGATGTTTCACGCGGCGATACAGCTCGAACATCCACCCTTCTCCTTGGTTCGTGGTGCAGGACCAAGGCACCGGCGAGCCATTCGTGCGGCCTCCTCGATCATTCGGTATTCCAGGATACCATTACCACAGTCCACCGCGCGTTGCACGCCTTTTGACATGGAGCGTCCTCGCGCCGGCAAGGGCGGTGCCGTTGGCCGCGTTTGCGTGCCGGGGATTGCGGTTGACATGGTCTGCCGGGCGCGATACGCAGGCATGGAGAGTGGTTGCACCCTGGCGGCGCGTTGGGGCTGGGGGCAGGTGCACGGCCCGGGTCGGCGAGAGAACGAGGGGAACCAGGCATGCGTTTCGCCGTTCGCAAGGTGCGGAGATGGATTGCCCGCCTGTTCGGTGGCAGCATCCTGCTCGCGCTCTGGCTCATCAGCCGGGAGAACGGCCTGCTGTTTCATGCCATCGGGGAGTTTGCGAGTGTTGTGATCGCCTGGGGCATGTTCGTGTTCGCGTGGAACTCGAGGCGGTTCATCGACAACGGCTACCTGGTGTTTCTCGGCATTGCCTACTTGTTCGTCGGGATTCTCGACTTCACCCACGTGCTTGCCTGCGACGGGATCGGCATCTTGCGCGCGGAAGGCGCGGGCCTGTCCATGCGGGTTTGGACGGTGGCCCGGTATCTCGAGGCCCTTTCCATGCTGGCCGCTCCGCTGTTCTTGCGCCGCCGGGTTCACGTCCTGTCGCAGTTCGCGGGCTACAGTGCGCTGGTGGCAGTGGCCCTCATCGTGGTCGCCACGGACCGGGGTGTTCCAGCGTTCCTGTTCAGCGGAGTGGCACAGGTCCCGGTCGCGGCGCTGTACAATGTATCCATTGCTGTGACCATGATGGCTGCCGCTGGGCTCCTGTACCGCCATCGCGAGGCATTTGCGAGGCAGGTCTTTCTCCTCCTCGTCTCGTCGCTGCTCCTGTCCGTCCTGTCACAGCTTGCCTTTGCCGTCGAAGGCAGCCTGGGAACGAGCGCGAACACGGTCGGACACATTCTGAAGCTCGTTTCGTTCTACCTGATCTTCAAGGCCATCATCCAGACCGGGCTCGAGAAGCCCTACGAACTCCTGTTTCGTGAACTCAAGGAGAGCGAGCAGCAGTTGCAGGCGTCCAACATCGCCAAGGACCGGTTTTTCTCCATCATGGCGCACGATCTGAAAGATCTCTTCAACGTGCTCTTCGGCTACTCCGAGGTGCTTCTCGACTGCTACGACCAGTTCACGGAAAGCAAGAAGAAGGCCTACATCCAGGCGATCCGGCGGTCATCCGAGCAGGTGTATCGCCTGCTGGAGAACCTGCTGTACTGGTCGCGGGTCCAGGCCGGCGGATTGACTCCGCAACCCGAGCCGGTGGTGGTGCACGACGTCGTGATCGAAGCGTTCGCACTCCTGCGGGCGATTGCCGAAGAGAGAGGCGTGGACATGCGCGAAGATGTCGAGCCGGACGTCACGGCCTGGGCGGACGCCAACATGGTCAGGGTCATCGTCCGGAACCTGGTATCGAACGCCATCAAGTTTGCCGGGCGGGGGGGCCATGTGCGGGTCTCGGCACGCGCCCGGGATGGCAGTACCCATGTTTCGGTGCATGACGGCGGGGTGGGGATGACGCCCGAGCAGATTGACCGGCTGCTCGCCGCGGGCGCGCCAGCCCGACCCCCGGTCGGTGCGAACGAGGGTGGTACCGGCATCGGGCTGGTGCTGTGCAAGGAGTTCGTTGCGCTCAACCAGGGCCAGCTCCTCATCTCGAGCCGGCCTGGGCGAGGGACGCGCGTAACGGTCGTTCTGCCTGCCCCACCCACCGGCGTTCTCGAGAGCGGCGGGAAGCAAGCGCTTGCCGGCTCGTGAGAATCGTGAAAGATGAAGCACGATCGGCATGCGGGGTGGGTGGCGGGTCACGGAGGAGAGCCATGCGTCATGTCTTCTGAACTGTGCAACCAGGAGGCCGGTCTGCCTGGGTACCTGTTCGAGAACAAGGCCGCGGGATGGATACTCATGAACGGGAACATCCCGGACCCCGCGGACCTGGTGCAGCAATTCGCGGAGCACCTTCGCCGCCCTCACCATTTCGATCCGGAGATCGACGCCCAGGCCCGCGTGACGCTGGTGACGGCCGCGTTCGACAAGGGCCACGAGCTGCATGACCGCCACCTCATTGGCCACTTCGAGGCCATCGGGATCGACGCCGGCTGGGAAGGAGGGTACCCGACTCGAGTCCGCAACCTCGCGGTCTGGCACAGTTTCAACGCATGGAAGGCCGCGGAGCCGTGGCTCTACCGCCGCTATACCGAGAAACAGGACGCCATCCTCGCCATCAAGGAGGACTACTACACCAAGATGGCGCGCTACGTCTACCACGCGGTGGACATCCTTGCGGACCTCACGTCGCGCTATCCCGGGCTGGGCCTGTTCGAGCTGTACCACGCCGACGACTGGATCCCGGACACCTCCACCGAACCCTCTGACATGACCCCGGACAACGACACCGTCATGCAAGGCCTCGAGCGGCTGCAGAGCAGACCCGCGGACGCCGACCTCGCCAGGCAGCTTCGCGGCCACATCGACCACCTGGTGTTCAAGGATTCCGAGGTCCTCGCAGCCTGCAAGGCGATCGAGGATCATTTCCGCACCGCCTCCGGAATCGATCGGTCCGAGCTGTACCTGGCGCAGCGCGAGCGGTTGTGGAAGACCCTGCTCGAGTCGGGCACCATCTTCATTTACGGGGGCCGGGTCCACGTCCTGATGAACCGCCTCCGGTTCTACGACCTGCACGAAGCCATCCGCGAAGCCGTTCGCCGGGGAACGAACGTGTTCGGCATTTCGGCCGGGTCCATCATCCAGTCCGACACGTTCTCCATCGCCCTGGCCGATGCGCCCTCCGGCGGCCACCAGGTCGCGGCGGACGAAGGCGTGGGTACGGTCCCCGGGCTCCGTATCTTCCCGCATGCCCACGACTACCACCGGTACATGAGAACCGGAAATCGCAACGACCTGAGCTTCTTCGCTCTGCGCCACCCGGATTCGGTCACCGTGGGGCTCAACCAGGCATCGGTGCTCCTGAAGGAGACCTACCGTTGCAGCGCCGACGGCCGGGAGTACCACCGATTCACCTCGGCCGGCAACGACCCCGTGCTGGTGTTCGGCCCTCGAGGCTGCCGCCACGAGATGCGGTGCGGTGACCAGTTGCTGCTGCCTGGCACCCGCCCGTTCGCCGGCCACGTCCAGCTCGCCCGTCGTGAAGAACTCGAGGAGGTCGAACAGCAGTGCCTGAACACCGGGCAGTCAGGCCCCTCGAACGGCTGACGAGAGCAGTGGATAGTGACCAATTGCGCTTGAACAGTTCCCACCGATTTGGTATAGCAGGGAATGAGCGGCGCGCGTGTCCCTGATCGGGCTTGCACGCGGGCGAAACGGCCATCTGGACCGCCCTCGAGCGCGGCACGCGGGGCGCCGTCACACCACCCTTTGCGCCAGTGGTCGCGGGCACGGGTGTGGGAGCGGGCCGTTGGCACAACCGCCGGCCATTCCGCCCTGGTCCCCGTGCAAGGCGGCTTTGGAGCGGACCCCGGCCGTCTGCGGTGAACGGCCGGCGGCAAGGAGCAGCGCACGGCCGGCGCCGTCACCGGAGGTGGTCGCCACACGGCACGGGCTCCCGGCGGAAGTAGGAGGATGCATGTCAACGAAACGACCTCACGAGGGACCGATTCCAGAGCTGCGCCCGCCCATGGCCGGCCACGAAGCCCTGGCGGAAGCGTCCCGCTGTCTCTATTGCCATGACGCACCTTGTTCTCGAGCCTGTCCTTCCGGGGTGGACGTCGCGGAGTTCATCCGGAAGATCACCACGGGCAACCTTCGCGGGTCGGCCGTTCGTCTCCTGGAGGCCAACCCTCTGGCTGCCAGTTGCGCTCGAGTCTGCCCGACCGAGGAGTTGTGCGAAAGGGCCTGTGTGCTCCCGGACATGGGGCTCCCGCACATAGCCATCGGCCGGCTCCAGCGCTACGTCATGGACAAGGCCATGGCCGCCCCGGCGCCGCCCCTGGAGCGCAAGGGGGTTGGCCGGGGCAAGGTCGCCGTCGTTGGGGGTGGGCCGGCGGGCCTGAGCTGTGCGTCGCGCCTGGCCTGGTACGGCCACTCCGTCACCGTGTTCGACGCCCGCGAACGTCCGGGTGGCCTCAACACCTATGCCATCGCGGACCACAAGATTCCAGCCGACTTCCCGCCCGGGGAGGCCCGGTGGCTCTCCAGGATCGGCTTCACGCTCAAGCAGGGCGTCCGTATCGGCGCCGACCTGGGCTTTGCGGAACTCGAGGGCGCCTACGATGTCATCTTCCTTGGCATGGGTCTCGAGCGGTCGGTACGGATGGAGGTACCGGGCGAGGACCTGGAAGGTGTCGTCGACGCCCTGGACCTCATCGCCGCGCACAGGATGGGCGGACCGTTGCCCGTGACCCTGGCCAACCGGGACGTCCTCGTCATCGGCGGCGGCAATACCGCCACCGACGCCGCTCTACTCGCTCTCGAGGCCGGCGCCCGATCGTCCACCATCGTGTACCGCCGGACCGAGGCCGAGATGCCCGCCTATCCCGCCGAGCGTTCCCTGGTCCGCCACCGTGGCGTGCAGATCCGGTTCCTGCGCTCGCCCGTGGAGGTCGTGGGGCCGGACCGGGTGACCGGGTTGCTGGTGCAGCCCATGCGGCTCGGCGAGCCGGACGCCTCCGGGCGTCGTCGCCCCGTGCCGCTCGAGGTGGCTCCCGAGCTGCTGCCTTGCCATCTCATCGTGCGAGCCATCGGCCAGAAGCTCCTCGAGGAGCCCGGTGCCGGGATTGCCGGCGTGAAGGTGCACAAGGGGAAGATCGTCGTCGATGCCGCCACCGGCAGGACGGACAACCCCAGGTACTATGCCGGCGGCGATTGCGTGAACGGCGGGCGGGAGGTGGTCCATGCCGTCGCGGAGGGCAAGCGTGCAGCGGAAGCGATCCACCGCCAGCTTCAAGGAAAGGAGGCGTGACGTGGCCGATCTATCCGTCAACTTTGCAGGCGTCTATTCTCCCAACCCCTTCTGGTTGGCCTCCGCTCCGCCCACGAATACCGGCGAGCAGATCATGCGTGCGTTCGACATGGGATGGGGTGGCGCCGTCTGGAAGTCGTTGTCCGACCCTATCATCAACGTCTCTTCCCGGCTGGCCGGCACCGACGCCGGCGCCCGGCGCATGGCCGGGCTCAGCAACATCGAGTTGAGTACCGATCGAAGCCTCGAGGTCAACTTCAAGGAGATGCGGGAAGTCAAGCGGCGATACCCCAAGCATGCCGTTATCGCATCCGTCATGATGCCCGCCGAGAGGCCCTTGTGGGTCGATTTGGTCAAGCGCACCCTGGATACCGGCTGCGACGCCCTTGAACTGAACTTCGGCTGCCCCCACGGGATGCCGGAGCGGGGGATGGGTGCCGCGATCGGGCAGCACCCGGAGCTGGCCGAGCAGATCACTTCCTGGGTGAAGGAGGTCTCCCACGTCCCGGTTCTCGTCAAGCTTACGCCCAACGTCACCGACGTCGCGTTCGTGGCTCGAGCCGCTCGAGACGGCGGTGCCGACGCGCTGGTGCTGGTCAATACGATCACTAGTATCGGCGGCGTTGACCTGGACACGTTCACGCCGCGACCCTCGGTGTCGGGGAGATCCTCGAGGAGCGGCTATTGCGGTCCGGCCATCAAGCCCATCGCGTTGTTCCAGGTCTCGAGGGTGGCGCAGTCCGGAGCGAACCTTCCGATCTCGGGGATTGGGGGAATCGAGACCTGGCGGGACGCGGCCGAGTTCATCCTGCTCGGCTCGACCACGGTCCAGGTTTGCACGTCGGTCATGCACTATGGCTACCGTATCATCGACGACCTGTGCGACGGTCTGTCGAACTACTTGGACGAGAAGGGGCTTCCCAACGTGGACGCCCTGTGCGGTCTTGCCCTTCCCAAGATCGGCGCGTGGGAGGAACTCGATCTGAACTACAAGGTGGTTGCCTCCATTGATCAGGAGACCTGCATCGGTTGTGGCAACTGCTACGTCGCATGCCGGGACGGAGGGCACCAGGCCATCATCGCGGCGCGTCACGAAGGAAGGACTCGAGTCGAGGTCGACGAGAGCCGGTGTGTGGGCTGCAACCTGTGCAGTCTGATCTGCCCGGTGCACGACTGCATCACCATGGAGGACCGGAGCCCGGACCTGCCGCCTCGATCCTGGCGGGACGTGCTCGCGGGCAAGGGGAAAACCGCGGAGGTGACTGATGGGACATGACGTGCGGAACTATGTGGCCGGCGAGTGGATCGGTTCCCGGACCGGCAAGACGGCCGACAACATCAACCCCGCCGACACGAGCGAAGTGTTGGGCACCGCGCCGGTGCAGGATGTGGACACGCTCGAGAAGGCCATCCAGGCCGCGGCCGATGCCTTCCCAGGCTGGCGGAAGGTGCCGGCTCCGAAGCGGGGCGCCATCTTGTTCGAGGCGCACCGGATCCTGACCGAACGGGCGGAGGAGCTGGCTCGAGTGATGACTCGAGAGGAGGGCAAGACGCTGGCGGAGTCTCGGGGAGAGATCAAGAAGTCGCTGGCGCTTCTGGAGTTCATGGCCGGGGAGGGTCGCCGGATGGGGGGGGAGACGCTGCCATCTGAAATGCCCAACACGTTCTGCTACACCACTCGAGTTCCCCATGGGGTCGTGGCGGCCATCACCCCGTGGAACTTCCCGGTGGCGATTCCGGTGTGGAAGATAGCCCCGGCCCTGGTGGCCGGCAACTGCGTGGTGTTCAAGCCGGCCACGGTCACCCCGTGGACAGCGGAGATCGTCGTGGAGGCGTTCGTGGACGCCGGTGTGCCGCCCGGTGTGCTGAACTACATCACCGGCTCGGGCAGGACGGTCGGGGAGGCGCTGCTGCGCCATCCCACCATCAAGGCGATCTCTTTCACTGGGTCCAACGAGGTCGGGATGCAC
>JAJRTE010000021.1 GCA_024278455.1 Myxococcota bacterium | reverse complement strand
GACACAGGCCTCGACCAGCGCTCGCCGCGGCACGCAGAAATGGCGCTCGGGGTCGACAGGGCCGTAGGATGAGAAACGTCGCATGGGTCTCTCCGTTGCTGCGATTCGGGGACGTGAGAGGATAGCCGGCGTTCGAGCCGTATCGGTTCCAGTCTAGCCGTTGGACACGCCGGGTCAAGGGAATCCCGGGCCGAGCCATCCGCGTCGTCCAGAAGCAGAGCAGTCACCCATTGGTTCCGCGTTGTGGCGGTAGGGCGGTGGATTCAGGTTCATCTTCGTGCAGTTCCCGGTCACGACAAAATGGGTCTCGACATCATCTGCCGTTCGAGGGTAGAACGGAAGGGCGGAGCCATGAGGGAGGTGGTCATGCGGAAGTGCCTTTTCCTGTTGATCGGATTGTGGATGTGTACAGGGACCACGAGAGCGTCCGAACCGAGCGTCGAGGAAAAGGCGCTTGCGTCGGTCCTCGAGGGAGACATCGACACGGCGCTGGCGCTCCTGGAGGAGGCGGCTGAAACCGACCCTTCCTTGCAGTGGGTTGCGGGGCGCGTGGCGCTCAACCACGAGGAATACACGGAAGCGTGGCGGCTGTTCGACGAGGACGAGCCAGCGGGGTTGTGGGGCAGGATCGATGTGTCCATGGCGACCGGTGACGCGGGAGCAGCGGCACCGGCGGCGTTGGCCGAAATGGATGCCGCCATGTCAGGAGGCCACCGCGAAGCTCTCGCCGAACGGCTCCTCGAATGGGCGGGCCGGCGGGCGGGCCGTGACCCGGACGGGGCCGCTGCCATGCTCGAGGTGGTTTTGGACCTGGGCGTCCCGGAGGATCTGCGTGTCCGGGCGGAAAATGCACTGTTCGCCATGGATGGTGCCGCCGGCCGGCGACGGGTCGTGGCGGCTGCCCGAAGACGGGTGGCGGCCGATCCGGAGGACCCCCGCTCCGCACTGGTGGTGGGCGAATACCTGGCCGAAACCTCCCCGCTCGCCGCTTTCCGGTGGCTGTCCCGCACCGTCGAGCGTGCCGAACGGTCTGACGCGCTCCGCGCCGCCCGCGCCATCATCCCCCTCGCGGTCCCGGATCCCGACAAGGTCCGTGTCCTGGACGGCCTGGCGGAACGGTTCCCCCGTGACCGGGAGGTAGCTCGAGCACGCCTCGAACTCGCTTCCACCATCGTCGGTGCGGACGAACAGACTGGGGGCATGGCCCTCGCGGCACTGATCGATGATCCAGCCGTCGGCCCCGAGGCGTTCGAGCGCTATGCGGAGACGACTCGAGACCCGGCGCTCCGGCGGGAACGGTGGCTGGCCCTCGCCGCCCAGGAGGGGATCTCTGCTCGAGGCGAGCACGCGCGGCGAGAAGCTCGGGCTGCCCTGGTGGCCATCGTGTCCTCGTATCCCGAGGGTGACGAGAGACGCAAGGCAGCCAGAGACGCGCTTGGAAACGCGGACGGACAGTCAATCCCCGAGATTCTCTACTGGGCTCTCGAGGACGATGACGAGCGTTGGGCTGGGCTGTGGGACCTGGCAGAACGGTTTCCCGGCGATGGTCCCTGGTGCGGCGAGCTGGCCGCTCGTCTCGTCGAAGCCGGGGCGTCCCGCCAGCAAGCTGGAGCTTACGGAGACATGTGCGCGGCGGCGTCCGGCGTCGAGCCCGAGTCCCTCCTGGCATTCGCCGGGGAGCGCGAGGTGCTGGTTGCTGAATCCGGCGTGGATGGTCTGGATGTCATCGCCGGTGGAGGTACCGAATTGTCCGTGGCTGAACACCGGGTGGACCCCGAAGCTCTGTTCCGTGCTGCCGGAGGCGATCCTCTAGACGTGGCGCTCGACGCCTTCCTGATCGAGCCGGACACGAGTTTCGGCGTAGAGCTGGAAGCGGAAAGTCTTCGGCGCTACCACCTCGAGCCCCGAACCATGGCGCCGTTGCTGTCCGTGACCACGCGCCTGAAAGATCTCCAGACCTCCACCCTCGTCATCACGGAGCCGCTCGAGATCCAGGGCGTCCTCCAGGGCGACGCGGTGGCCATTGCGGTCTTCCAGGATCATGCGCCGGTCCCGGGGGCTCGAGTCGTCATTCTCGACGGTGCCGGAGAGGACATCGAACTGGCGACCGGTGAAGATGGCGCGCTATGCGCTCGAGGCCTTCACGGGGACGTGCGAATGATGGCCGAGAACGACGGTGCGCTCGGCTTCCTTGTCCTGCCCGGGGCCACCCAGGTGGCGGACGTCGTGGAGCAGTTCGACCTGCGCCTGTGGGATCGGGCCGTACCCGAGCAGGGGCGCAAGGTCCAGGTGCAGGTTTTCGGCACCCGCCCCGACGGTGGACTCCTCGGCCCGGTGACCGTGCGCTCCTCTACTGCCGGCGGCGAACCCCTCGACGCAACCGTCGTCGACCTTGCTGGCGGCGAGGCGACGGTCGAACTCTGGCTCCAGGGAGGTGGCACCGTGCAACTCGAGCGGGGCGAGGAACTGTTGCTGACCCGAGATGTACCGGCGACCCCACGCCTCGAGTCGGACACTATCGCGCTGGCCCTGTCTCCAGCGACGCCATCGATCGGGGACGAGCTGCATGTCTCGGTGTTCGACACCGGGCCGCGCTCGCCCGACGGGAAGGACAGCAAGGTCACCATCACGACGCCCTGGGAGACACGAACCTGGGCACGCCTGATGACCGAGACATCGGAGACGTTCACGGTGAGCCTCGTCCCGGCAGCGGTGAACGATGTGGTGGAAATCCTCGTGGAGATCGCGGGACACGAGGCCCGGTTCGAGGTGGCGGTCCAGCCGCCGGGTGCCGTGTCGCCGCCGGACGTGGGCCCGGTGGTGGGCCTGGGACAGGTCGTGTCCTGGCAGCCGGATGGGGGGACGTGGCTGCGCGTCCGCCCTGACAGCAGGTCTGGTTTTCGTTGGATAGCACCATCCACGCCCCTCCTGTTCGACGACCCCGGCCTGTACTGGCTATCGTCGTGGCACGAGGGTACAGGAAGCGTGGAGGTGCCGGTGCGGGTGCCGGCACGCGGCGCGCCGGTCGACAGCCGGGGGCGCTGGCAGGGCGAGCACCCGGTTCTCGTGGCAGACACGGCGGCGCGGGTGGAGACTGCGCGGGTGGTGCGGCCTGGCGAGCGTGTGCCGGGCCCCATGGCCACCGGTGCCCGGTTCGGCTGGTCCGTGGCCGGGAGCCCGGCCGGGCTCACCATTCCGAGGACCGGGCGAGGCCGTCCCGAGTTGGCCATCACGGGCACCTTGCGCCGCGGCGCCACGTCGGCGCTGACCATAGGTCCCGATCTCCCGATGGGAACTCGAGTCTGGGCCTTCATCCACGACGCTTCCGACGTGCCAGGCATGACATCCCCGTCTCTCCTCCAACGGTTCTGGGCGGGAGAAGCGGGCCACCCGGCCTGCTCCCGGCACGCTTCCGTGACCGTCGGGGCGCCCATCGACCATGCGTTGCTCGAGGAAGAGCAGCGCAACGCCGAACAGCGTGAAGCCAGGATGATTCCACTGGACCAGGCCTGGCAACGAGAGATGTCCGCCCCGGCACCACCACCTCTTCCCGAGAGCACTCTCGATTTCACCGGTGGGGTTGCGGCAGCGGGATACGGCGGGGGGAGACAGCGGGCTGTGCGAAAGGCTGCCCCCGCGTCGAGCGCGACCCCCGGCTACGACGCCAAGGCCATCGCGGTCCTCGACGACGGCGGTCCGGGCAAGTGGAATGTGACCGTGCCGTCCTGGATAACCATGGCCGACGTGGTGGTCGTGGCAGCGACGCCGGATGGCAGGTGGGTGGCGGCATCCAGGCGATTCTCCGTGGAAGGGCCGGCGCCAGTGCAGCGAACCCTCGAGGCACCTCCCGGCCTTCCCGTTGCCTGGGATGGTAGCGCGACCAGCCTGTTCGACGCGGCCCTGTCTCTCCCGGTGGACGCCCGCCGGCATGCCCTGGCAGCCCTGGTACCGGCCGGAGTCGCGGACGCCGGCCCGGCCCTCCGTGCCGCCCTTTCCGTGGCACCCCGGCAGGGCATCGGGGCAGCCCTCGCCGCCACCATGACCCTCGCCGCCCCACCCCCGGCAGACAACGCGCTCTCCAGGCTGAGGGGACTCCCGGACCAGCAGCGCGCGGCCCGAATCGAAGCCGCTTTGGAAGCCGCGGCAACGGAACCGGAACGCACCCGCGCCGTGGCGGAGCGCCTGCTCAAGGAGCCCGAAATCGAGCCATGGGTCCGTGCTCGAGCCGGCCTGGCTCTCTGGGCGACCGGGGACCGGAACGGGGCGATCGCGGCACTGAAGGGCGACGACTTCCTCCTCGCCGCGGTGCGGGCCGCAGTCACTGGCGTCCCCGAGCCGGCTCACGTTTCCGCCTGGTGGCTCGTCGCCCGGTCTGATGCTGCCAACCCCTACGACCGCGCCATCGCCATCCACGCGCTCGCCACAGCAACGGGCACCCCGGCCGAGCAGGTGGCGTTCGCCGAAACCCCCGAGGAACTCCCGATGGTCGTAACCCCACCGCTGGCGTGCCATCACGGGTTGTCGTTCGCGCGTGGCGCCTGGGTCTCACGCTCGGCGGCGAGGATTCAGATCGGGGAGGTGGACCGCGTCCCGGCGCTCCGGGACGTACCGGTCACCGTCACCATCCGGCCGCTGGCGACGCCGTCTCGAGTGCGCTGTCCGATGGCACCCCCCTGGTCGGCCAGCAAGGAGTGGATCGACCTCGCCCCGTCGTGGTCGTCCCGCAAGGTCACCTGCGTGATTCGGGCCGAGTCCGAAGGGCCGGCGGAGATCGCGATTTCCTGGTTCGGGCCCAGCGGTGAACGGCTCGGGCGCGCGACGACACGGGTGACCGTGGAACCTGCGCGAGCCAGCACCGCCGAAGATACCCTGAGTCCGGACGAACGCTACGCGCTTGGCATCGCCCTGGCTCGAGAAGGATCCCAGGCCGGTATCACCCTGCTCTCGTCCCTTCTGACCGCCGAATGGCTGCGCCCGGACGCGGTGGCCGGAGCGAGCAGGATGTGCCTCGAGGGCGCACGCCAAGGAACCGATGCGATGGGCCTGGTCGCCGCGTTCGAGGCGTACAGAGAACGGGCAGCAGAAGGAGAGCTGGATCTCGCCACCGCGGCGAAGGTCGCCCATGCCTACGCCGAGACAGGAGCGCCTCGCCGGGCCGTCGCCGCCGCTCGAGTCGTGCTCGACGCCCGCTTCCAGGAAGAACTGGGCGCGATCCGGCGCATCCAGGAAAGCGGCTACGCCATGAGCGCCCTCAAGCTGCTCCAGATCCTCATCCAACGCTACCCGGAGGTGCCGACCGTCCAGACCGCACGCTACCTCGCACCTTCCGTGATCCTCCAACTCGCCGAGGGGGATGGTGATCGATACGGCTACACACGCGCATCCCTCCGCCACACCGCCGCCGCCGGGCTCGCGCGCTTCCTGCTCGTCCACCCCGACGCCGGCCAGGCCCCGGAAGCCGCCACGCTGCTCATGGACACGTTGCAGCAGCTCCGCGACCCGGAACGAGAGCAGTCCCTGGCAGGACCGCTCGCCGACCACTACCGGCAGTTCCCAGCCGCGTGGCGACTGAGCGTCGCCGACGCCCGTGCCCGGTTCGCCCGTGGCAAGTTCGACGACGCGGCCGCCATCCTCGAGGCCCTCGAGCGGACGCCCGAGTCGGCCGAAACCCTCGCGCTCGAGCTGGGGCGCGTCTACGAGGCCCAGGGCAAGGCCGACGAGGCACTGGAAATGTATGGCAGCGCCCCGGACAGCGAGGAGGCACGGGCACGAAAACAGTGGCTGGAGCGTTTGGACCTCGAGCTGCCCGAATCTATCGTCCTGTACCCCGGCGACCGGATGGAAATCCGTGCCTTCTTGCGCCAAGGGACGGAAATCGAACTCACGGCGTACCGCATCTCCCTCGAGCACCTGCTGCTGAAGAATGGGGGCAGGCTCGACGGTTCCCCGGTTCGGGTGGACGGATTCCAGCCGGAGCGGACCAAGCACGTGGTGGTAGGCAGCGATGGCAACATCCCCCTTCCACGGCTCGCCGGAGGTGCATACCTGTTGACGTTGGGCCTGGGCAATGGTACCTACCGCACCATTCTGCTCAAGACGGATGGCGAACTTGACGTTCGTGCAGGGGACGACGGGAACACGCTCGTGCACCTGCTCGATGACCGCGGACGGCCGGTTTCGGATGCGAAACTCTGGTTCTTCGACGCGGGAGGACTGGTGGACACGGCTCGCACCGACCGACTGGGCGCGTGCCACGTCCCGTTCGGGAATGGCGAAGTCCGGGTGCTTGCCAGGTGGGGCCGGACCTATGCCTGGTGGGATCCCGGGGAGGTGGCTGTCCCCGGCGACGGCTGGCTCGACACGGATGTCAACGAGTGGGAAGCGCCGCGGCGCGCGGTGAAGAACCAGGACTTGCTCGAGCAGAACATGGCAGGCTACAACAGCCTGTTCAACCAGCAAGGCGCAGCCCAGGTCCAGGCAAAGGCACTGTAGCCAGGAGACGCTCCAGGCTCGGCCCGCCAGGCGCATGGGTGCCCCGAGACAGGAGGCAGGACGAATGACAATGCTGGGAGAACTCCTGGAAAGGACCCTCCAGCGAATCGCCGGCGTGGACAAGGAAGGCAACGTGGAGCTGTTCGCGGAGGAACTTCTGCGGGGTCATCCGGAGTACGAAGAGGAAACGGCGGTCAAGCTCTCGAGGAGCGCTTTGCTCATCGTGCTCGAGACGCCCGACATCGCACGGCAGATGTGGGGGCTCGTCCAGGGCGGCACCAGCACGCTCGAGCAGCGTTGCGCCCTGGCCGCGACCTTGGCCTACCTCGTCCAGCCCGCCGACTGCCTGCCGGAGAGCCTTCCTGCTGGATTCGGTTTCGTCGACGACGCGCTACTGCTGCGCTACACCATGCTCTGCAGCGTCAACCAGCTCCCGCCGGGCATCACCGACGAGGAGACCGAGAAGTCACGACTCAGCATCCTCGCCGCTTGCGTGTCGGCCGCCGCTCGGCCGTCTCTCGAGCGGGAGATGGCGCGCATCTCGCGGCGCGTGCACACCTTTTCATCGTGTCCGGCCGAAAGGCTGCAGGCGCTGCTGGACCGGTTGATCGACGATCCGCTTGGCGCGATGGAGGATCCGCTGCCGGACCTGGAGGTCGACGCCCCGCAACGCTGGAACCCGTTCAGGAGCCGAGTGGTGGGGCGCCGGAACGGCCAGCCGGCGATCGTGGCCCAGCTTGCCCCGGGGCCCCTGCTCGTGGGAACCGGCGACGAAGAGATACCGTAGCAGCCGCTTTCGTTGCTGTGGGCAGGCGCACCCCGGCCCGGGCAGGGGGACGGCGGCGCCCTGCCCGTTCGGAGCAGAAACGTCGTGAGAGGCCTTTGCCCTGTCCTATTTCTCGCACTCATCATCCCAGGTTGTGCCGCCGACAACGACCAGGACGGATTCACCGTCGAGGACGGCGACTGCGACGACAATGTGCCCGAGATACACCCCCGGGCGCCGGAACTGTGCGACGCTGCCGACAACGACTGCAACGGGCTCATCGACGACGGGCTCGAGAGCGTTCCGGCCTATCGCGATCGAGACGGGGACGGTGCCGGCGTGGAGGACGAGCGCATCGATGCCTGCCGGGTTCCTTCGGGATTCGCCCCCGTGGGGGGCGATTGCGACGACGACGACCCGTCTGTCCATCCCGGCGCCGATGAGGCGTGCGACGGGATCGACAATGACTGCGATCCGGTCACCGTCGAGCAACGGCTCTTCTACCCTGATGGCGATGGCGACGGATTCGGGACAGCCTCGGCGACTCCCGTTGTCGCCTGCGCTCCCCCTCCTGGCTACGTGGCCGGCGCCCCGGACTGTTCCGGCAGCGATGCAACGGTGTACCCGGGCGCGGATGATCCGGAAGGGGACGGCGTCGACCAGGATTGCGGGGGCCGGGACGGCCCTCAACCCAGTGTCGGGCTTCCGGGAAGCGTGTTTTCGTCCATCCAGGAAGCACTCGACGCAGCCGGGGACGGTGACACGGTGTGGGTGGGTCCGGGGACCTGGTACGAGGCGAGCTTGACCTTCCGGGGCAAGACACTGGTTCTCGCCTCGGTACACGGCGCCGAAAGCACGGTCATCGATGCCGGGGGCATTGGCTCGGTCCTCGAGTTCGACCACGGCGAGTCCTCGAGCGCCATGGTCACGGGATTCACACTCCGGGGAGGCCTGGCCGAGCGCGGGGGCGGCCTTCTGGTGGCGCAGAGTTCTCCCTCCCTGGTCGATCTCATCATCCGGGACAACGTGGCCACCGCGAACGGCGGAGGGGTGTCGATATCCGGCGGCCGGCCGGAACTCTCGCGGTGCGTCATCGCCTGGAACCGCAACGAGGGCACCTATGGCTACGGCGGAGGCCTCGCCGTCGCGGATTCGAGCGCCGGCATCACCGAGTGCCGGGTGCTCTACAACGAGGTTGTCAGCGGCGCCGGCGGAGGCATCTACCT
>JAJRTE010000310.1 GCA_024278455.1 Myxococcota bacterium | reverse complement strand
AATGGTCGATCCCCTTGGGATTATCCGCGGCCATCTCCACGAGATAGATGACGGTTTCCTTGGGCAACTGGGCGAAGAACTCGAGGATCAGCACGGCGAGATTGTCTGTCCCGGAGAGTTCATACTCCATGCCCGCGATCTGCGTGAACAGGTCGAGCACGAGACCCGGCACGCTCTGGTCGTCGTAGGTGACGTCCACGGCCTTGACCAGCCGGAGCATCTGGGTGAGTCCGAAGGTGGCTGGATTCTCGAGGGCGAACCTGCCCTCTCCGGGCGAACAGGAAGCGTGGTAACGGTCTATCGCGTCGTAGCCATCGGGCGCGTCCGGGTCGTAGACATAGCAGTGGGTGAGGATCGCCACGTCGGCGCCCAGGTAGGTCTCGAGCATCGCCATGCCCTCTTCCGAAGAGAAACGGCTGAGCAGGCTGTACAGGGCGCTCCTGTCGGTGTCGTACAGCTCATAGCCGGGTTCCGCCTCGTCCGTCAGAGGGTCGTCCCCGTACATCTCCGGATAGATACGACTCGACCCGTCGGAGAGAAACGGCGCGTTCCCCAGGTCGGCGAGCCCTTCCGCAAGGGCGTCGGAGAGCCATTCGGCCCCCGGTTCGCCTTCTCCGGCAGGGAAGGCCGCGACGAGAGATCGCGCCAGAGGCAAGCCGGCTCCGGGCTGGCACACGTCCACGGACACCTCGTCGCTGCCGTCGTCCTGCACCATCTGCCGGAACCCTTCGTAGAACATCTGCGCCTCGCCGGTGCACGGCTGGCCCTCCTCGAGATCCGGGCACAGCACATCGGCAAGAAGGGGAAAATAGGTGTCGTACCCGGCACGGTCTCTCCGCTTGAGCCGCATGAACGCTGACGCGTAGTCTCCCTGGAGTTCGACGAGCGGTTCCCCGACCCCGGCGGCCAGGGCGTCACCGGCGAGCTGTACCATCCCGTTCACCCACGGGTCGGTCAGAGCGTCGAGCGCGGCACCCGTTCCGGACAGAAAGGCGTCCACCGTGAGCGGCTCATCGCTGCGAAGGCCTCGAGCCGCATGCAGGGCATCGACCCACAGGTCCAGGAGCGAGCCCGACCCGTCACTGGAAGGAGTCCCTTGAAGCGTCTCCATGAGCGGCACCAACGGCTGCAGAAGCCCGGTCGCGTTGGCGCACGAAAAGAGGGCCATCAGTTCGTCGCCGTCATCGATTCCGTCGAGCAACTCGAGGTCTGTCTGGCTGCAGGGATCCGGTCCGGCCGGCTCGATCCGGTAACGGCCGTCGCCGTCGGGCCTGCAAACCGCACAGGCCAACACGGCCAGACACCAGGGCATGATACGCCACGGCAATCGTGCGTGTGTCATGGAGTACCCTCCTGCCGCCCGGCCCTCGAGGCGCCGCTACCGGGCGACAACGCAACCCGCGGTCCCGTTTTCGGACCGTGACCACACATGGAACGTACCACCGGCCCCTGCAAGATGCAATCGTCGCACGGTTCAGGTTGCGCTCCCGCCGTGCCACCGTGCACACTCGAGCACAAGGGGCTACGACCAGCAGCCTGCACACCCCCGGGGAAAGGAATCCCACCCATGCTGGAACTGACCTGGTTTGGAAACGCCACCCTCAAGGCGGCCACCGGCACCACATCGATCGTGTTCGACCCGTTCCAGACGCGGAACTCGAGCCTGCCCCCCCTCCAGGAGGGAGATCTCGAGGATGTGGCCGGCATCCTGGTCACCCACGGCCACTTCGATCACTGTGCCGATGTGCCCCGGTTCGCCCGCGCCCTGGGCAAGCGCGTGTTCGCAACGAACGTGCTGGCACGGGAGTTGGTCCACCGTCGCGACCTGGGCGCGACCGACGTCGTGGAGGTGGCCTGCGAACGCCCGTTCCGGCTGGGTGCGCTGTCCATCACGCCCTACCGGGCCACCCACGTGAGGCTGGACGCCGCACTGTTGGCCACCACGTTGTTGAGGCTCGGACTGCCGTCGCGCCGGCGGCTCGCCCGCCGATTGCCGGCCTTCCTGGCGGAACACCTGCACGCACCTGAAGTGTCCTGCACGGCATTCCTGGTGGACGACGGGGCCCAGTCCCTGTTTCATCTCGGAAGCCTCGGGCTGGACCCGGGTGTCGCCTACCCCCGCGGCCCGGATCTGCTGGCACTTCCTTTGCAAGGCAACAGCCGTATCGCGTGGAAGGGACTCGAGACCGTGGAGCGGCTTCGGCCGAAAACGGTGATCCTCCACCACATCGACGACGCTTTCCCGCCACTCAGCCGAACCATCGACCCCCGCCCTTTCATGGCACTGCTGCACAAACGCTTCCCGGCCATCCGGGTCTTCGTCCCCTGGCACCGGGTGCCGTTCGTCGTGTAGCCGTCTGCACATCCGGCGCGAGTCGATGGCATCCGGACTTCAGTATCCGCGAACCGTGCTCACGATGGCCTCCCTGTCCGTCACACGCGGTCGCCAGGAGAAGGCCTCCCTGAAAGCAACGTCGGAGATGACGCACGGGAACTTGAAAAAGTTGATCATGTAGGGTGGAAAAGCCGAGGAGACACGCGTGCTCGCCCTGAGCGCAAGCGCCCCAAGACTGCTGGGGACAGGGACGACTCGAGCCCCGGTCAACGCCACAGCCTCGAGCCACGGAATGGGGGATTGGCCGGCCACGTTGAACACGCCGGACGCCTCGCCCTTGGTGGCACCCACGATCGCGGCGACGATATCCCTCTCGTGGATGAACTGGGTCATGGGGCTGAACCCCATGGGGACGGGAATGACCGGCAGCCGCAAAAACCTGCTGATGGTGTTGTTGATGTGGGGCCCCACGACGTGGCACGGACGCAGCAGGACGGTGGGCAGGGCGCGGTGGCGGTGGAGCCAGGTGAGCGCCTGGTTGTCGAACTGGATCGCATCCGCGATCTGCGGAAACTCGGTGCCGGCCCGGAGCGGCTCGTCTTCGTAGATGGGAATGTGGTTCCGCGGATGGGCACCGTAGATGTGAAACGTCGAGAGTACCACGAGACGTCCCGCACCGTACTTCAGCGAGAGATCCATCACCTTGCGACTGCCGAGCACGTTGAGGTCGAACCGTTTTCCGATCTGCTCCTTGAGATTGCCGACGCGCCCAAGATGAAGGACGTGGGTGGGCCTGTGGCGCCTGAAGATGTCCTCGATCAAGGTCTTGTTGTAGTTGGCCCGGTACACCGCTTCGACATAGTCCGGGGGATGTTCGACCTTGCGGTAGTCCACGCCCACGATACGGAAGCCGTCTTCGGCAAGGGAGGCGCCGACCATCCTCGCGAGACCTCCCGCGATCCCCGTGATGATTGCAACGTCTTTGTCACTCATCGAAACACCGATCTACGTTTTGCCCGTCCTGCGTCGATCATGGCCTGCAGGCGATCCGTCACCTCCTCGACCTTCCGGTCGATCACCTCGTCCTCGTCGTCGAAAGGGCCGGTGAAGGTCATGGGCTTCCCGAAGTAGATATGAAAACGTACCGGAAGTGGCCAGAATGCCAGCGGTCCGACCAGGAACAGGTGCGGGGGAATCGGCGCGTAGGGCGTCTTGAGCAGCCTGGCAAGCGGCTTGAAATCGTAGACGCTGATGATCGACTCCTCCCCCCCGATGATCGCCACGGGTACGATGGGTGTATTGGTCTGGAGGGCCAGTCGCATGAATCCACGGCCGAACGGGGCAAGCTGGTAACGGTGCTTCCAGGTCTTGCCGCTGCCCTTCACGCCTTCCGGGAACACCAGGATCGCGTTTTCCGCCTCGAGCAGGTTCCGGCAGTTGATGGGATCGCCGAGGACTGCGCCGGCACGGCTGAACACAATGTTGATGTAGGGCAATACGGCGAACCAGCGCTCGACCATCGGTCTCGGAAGGCGCGGGGGCGTCCCGGTGAGGAGGCAGGCCATGGTCACCACCAGTCCGTCGAACGGGAGCTGGCCCGAGTGGTTGCCAACCAGCAGCACACGTCCATCGGGGATGTTCTCTATCCCGTGGACCACCGGGCGGAAATAGCGGTAGAACAGGCTGGCGAGAGCGAAGTAGAGCTTGGCCCGGTCCGGGTGCAGCCCCCAGGGGTCGTATCCCAACTCGTTGATTTCCACGGGAAGGGAATCGACCGCCTTGGCAATGTTCCCTCTCTGGATCACCGTGCGGAGCGCTTTTCCAATCATGACAGCAGGCGTCTCTTCCACCGCTCGAGGCCTCACCCCGCGGGAGGCGGTCTCCGGCGGTCGTGTTGACAGGGGCAGCCGCGCCCTCCCTCGAGGCAAGGGTGCACGGCGTGGGATCCCAGGTAGTGTATCGTGCAACGTACTTCGATGCCAGTTCGAATCGGCGCACTACCCTTGTTCATCCCGGGCCAGCCGACGGACGTAGAGGGCCATCGCGACGAAGGCAACGCCGAGCAACAGGGCCAGCAGCCCGCAGGCCGCGGCCATGTTCGTCACCACGCCCCGCGCGACGTCCTGCAGGTCTTTCGGATCGAGCCCCTGGTACCAGGCGAGCGTCGCGGCGCCCATGACGATACCGAGACAGCCCCCCAGGAGCAGAATGCTGGCGCGTCTCGAGAGCCTTGCCCGTTCCTGCTCGAGGAGTCTCGCGATTTCGTCGTCGGCGTCGTCTACGTCACGACCTTGCGTGGTGGATCGAGGTTCTTCACTGGCCACGTCCAAATCCTCCCTTGCGTGATGTCTTCCATTCTACCCGCCGGCCGGGGACGTTGGGGTGAATAATCATCTCGCACGGCCCTATTCCCGGAGGGCCGCCGTGGCCGGAAAGACGGGGGCCGGAACCGGTTCGTTCTCCGGCCGGACTCCCCGGTGTGCAATCATCGTGCTGCAGGCAATCGGCCCCGGGGCACGGATAACAGTTGGCACCCCCGGGTCTCCAGGATACATACTCGGAGCACCCGCCCGGGTGCGGCCAGACCCCTGCGGCAGCATGCCTGGCGCGGGAACGTGCGCCTGGCCGCGGGACATCGACGCGAACGGTCGCGGGGGGACACACAGGAAGGAGAATGCCGTTGCCCAAGATCGAAAACATGGCGCCGCTCCCCATGAAGATCATCGGCTGTGGGCGCTACATGCCCCGGAGAGTGGTCACCAACGAGGAACTCGAGGCACGCTGCGAGCTGCCCGCGGGCTGGATCGAGACCAAGACAGGGGTGCGCGAGCGCCGATGGGTCGAGCGCGATGAGTCCTCGACATTCATGGGCGCCATGGCGGCCCGGGAAGCCCTTGACGACGCCGGCATCGCCCCGGCCGATATCGACCTGATCATGAACGCCTCGGGGTCGCCGCCTCGAGCCCTGCCGGACGGAGGTCATCTCATACAGCGGGAACTGGGGCTGGGCCGTTCCGGGATTCCTTGCATGACCGTGCACACGACCTGCCTGAGCTTCGTGACAGGACTGAACGTGGCGGCCAACTTCCTGGCCACGGGTCAGCGCGAGACCATCCTGATCGTCACGTCGGACATCTCGTCGAGGAGTCTGGACTTCTCGCAGCCCGAGAGTGCCATCCTGCTGGGCGACGGGGCTGCAGCCTGCGTGGTGACCCGGGCGCCGGAGGGGGACGGGAGCGCGCTGGAGCGCTATCACCAGGTCGGGTTGGGAGATGGGGCGGACCTGACCACACTCCGGGGCATGGGAACGACCTGGCCGCCCAACGATCCGGACACGCCACCCGAGTACAACCTGTTCTACATGGACGGACTCGGCATCGCCGCCATGCTTCGCGGCGCATTCACCTCGTTCCTCGAGACGTTGACCGCGGGACTGTCGCGGGCGGACGTGGCGGCCGTGGTCCCCCACCAGGCGAACGCCTACGCTCTTCGCGCGCTCAGGCGATACGGGTTCCCGGAAGGTCGCATCGCAAAGACCCTCGACAGGTTCGGCAACTGTGTCGCGGCCTCCATTCCGCTGACCTTGTACGAGGTCATCCGGGAGGGCAGGATCTCCCAGGGCGACCGGGTGCTGCTGCTGGGTGCCGGTGCCGGGCTGTGCATTGGAGGCATCCTCCTCACCTATTGATGGACAGCTTGCCGGGCAACGTCGATCGACAATGTACCCTCCCCTGTGTCACGAGGTATCCAGACGGCAAACTCTTGCAACTCACCCAGTCATACACGAAGATGCGGCGGCGCGACCTCGCGACCCGCGGTACCTGCGTCGCTTCCCCTCACCCTCGAGCCCGGTGGAGCGTGCCCTGGCCGTGGGGCAGCTCGAGGACGGACCATTCGGCCTCGTTCGCCAGGAGGTCGCGCACCGAGGCGCTCCTGTGGCGACTCTCGAGTCGTTCGGAGAAGGCGTGGTTGAACGCCACGATGGCTCCAGCGGGAGAGAGGAGCACTGCGGGATCGGGCAAGAGTTCGACCAGGGCCTGGAGCGTTCTCCTGCACGCCTCGAGACGCACCGACCGTGCAGCCCTTTCGGCCTCGAACCGGTCGGCCAGCGTGGTAACGGCCCTACCCAGGTCCCCGATCTCCCCTTCGTCGACCGCCGGGGGGCGCCTCGAGTCATCTCCCTGCGCCATTTCGATCACCGCGTCCCGGACCCGCCGCAGGGGCTGGATGACGTGGGTATCGAAGCGCCTGGACATGACGAACAACGACAGGAGGCCAAGGGCGCAGACCATGCTCATGAGGAACGTGCGTTCCCTGACCATCGCTCGAGCATGCTTGCCCGCACCCTGCATGGCTTCCTGGTTGGCGACGATCATGGCCTCGATCTCCCCCCGCAGGGCTTGCAGCCGAGGTTCCAGGTCGGTCACGTAGCGAACCGGGCGGGCATCCCGTTCCAGGAGCAGCCTGTCCACGGCGTCCTGGTACGCGGCGTAGGTCTGCCGGATGCGCTGAACGGCCTCCGCTTCACCCGGGTACGAGACGTTGGTTCGCACACGGGCCAGCGCGTCCAGGAAGGACTTCCGGGCTTCCTCGAGCTGCACGATCAGGCGCCGGTGGTCCACAGGCTGAACAAGCGCCTTCAGGATCAGGGCGTCCTCCCGCTCGACGGCCACCATCATGTCCCGCCCGGCGAGCGTGCCGAGGTAGTCCTCCCGGAGAATCAACTCTATTGCATGCCCGAGGGTGCGCAGAGTGAGAATGGAGACGGTCGCCGTGATGAGCAGGAGGACGACCAGGTAGCCGTAGTGGGTCCAGTACCGGAGTCGAATGCTCATCTCGATTCTCCTCCTTCGTCCGGTGCCTCCCCGGTGTCCTGCGCGACCAGTTGGGCCGATTCCGGGCTCCCGATGACGACCAGGACATCGCCCGACTGCAACGGTGCGCCGGGTCGAGGATTCGCCAGGAGTCGCGGCCGTCGGTCCTTGCCCACCCTTCGAATGGCCACCACGGTCAGCCCGTATCGCTGGCGGACGCCCAGTTCTCTCAGCGTGCGGCCATGGAACGTCTCGGGGCAGGGAATCTCTATCAGGGACACGTCGTCGGCGAGCGGGATCTGCTCGAGGAGGCCGGGAAACGAGAGGCGAAACGCCAGCCGCTCCCCCATTTCCTCCTCGGGATTGACGGTCTCGTGCGCGCCGACCTTGAGGAGGATCCGGGCATGGAGTGCGGACATCGAGCGGGAGACTATGCGCCGGACCCCGAATTGCCTCAACAGCGCCGTTGTCAGGATACTGGCCTCGAGCGAGTCGCTGCCGAGCGCGCACACGGCACACTCGAGTTCCTCGAGTTTCAGGTCCACGAGGGCGTTCTCGTCGACGCTGTCGAGGGCCAAGGCGCGATCCACGTCGGGGGCGATTTCCTCCACGGCCTTCATGTCCTGATCGATGGCCAGGACCGAGAATCCCCGCCGGGCCAACGCGCGGGCGACCTTCTTGCCGAACTGCCCCAGTCCTATGACCACAGCTCGCCGCTTCATCGATGATCTCCTCCACCAGGGTTGCCGGGCCGCCCGGCCCGGCCGCCCGGCAGCCTCGAGGCTACCCCACCGGAATCTCCTCCGAGGGGAGCCGGTAGCGCCTCCGGACACGTTCGTTGACAACCAGCGCCAGGGTCAACGGGCCCACGCGGCCCGCGAACATCAAGGCGATGATGGTGAGCTTCCCCACGTCGTTCAGATGGGCCGTCGCTCCCAACGACAAGCCCACCGTCCCGAACGCCGAAACCGCTTCGAACAGGACCTGGTCGAACGGCAGATCCTGGGTTTGCAGCAGCACGAGCAATCCCAGTGCCACGATACCCATCGAAATGGCCACGATGGCGATGGCTCGAGTCACGTTCGTGGGACGGAGGCGTCTGCCGAAGACCTCGACATCCTCTCGCCGAAGCAACGTGGCACGAACGGAGAGCCCCAGGATGGCCGCGGTGGTGACCTTGATACCTCCGCCCGTCGACCCGGGACACGCGCCGACGAACATCAGGACGATCAACAAAAGCACCGGCGCCGACCCCAGGACCGCCATGTCGACCGCGTTGAATCCCGCGGTCCGCGCCGTGACCGAAAGGAAGAATGCATGCCCCAGCCGCCCGAGGATGCCGCTGCCCGCCCCGTCGCGCCATCCGAAGGCCAGGAACCCGGCGGTCCCCGCCACGAGGAGGACGGCGGTCCCCAGAAGCGCCAGCCTGGTGTGCGCGTTGCTGCGACGGCTGACGCCCCGAACGCGATCCCACAGGCCCGCCAGAACCGCGAATCCAAGGCCCCCGGTGATGATCAACACAGACACGGTCCCCATGATCGCCGGCGACGACGCAAACGTCTCCAGACTGTCCGGCTGGAGTGCGAAGCCCGCGTTGCAGAACGCGCTGATGGCGTGGAACACCCCGAACTCGAGCGCCTCCTTCGGGGGCATGGCACGGGTCAACCCGGCAAGGAACAGAACGAGCGCCCCCGTACCCTCGATCACGAACGTGACCAGGACGATGAACCGGACGAGCCGGTAGACCGCCCCCGGCGACGGACTCTCCATGATCTGCGCCAGAGCCTCCTCTTGCCCGAAACCGGGCCTCGCTCCCAGAACGATCGCGGCGAAGGTCGACAGGGTCATGATACCCAGCCCGCCCACCTGGACCAGGAGTAGAATCACCGATTGCCCGGTAGCACTGAAGAAGGTGGCCGTGTCGACGACGATGAGTCCCGTGACACAGACCGCGCTGGTCGCCGTGAAAAGGGCATCCACGGGATCCATCACGTTCGGCGGCCGGGCGCACACCGGAAAGCCCAGGACGACCGCCCCAGCCAGGATGGCGCCGCCGAATCCCACCACCAGCAGGGCGGCCGGGTTCCGGAAAAGCAAGCGAACCAGCGTCCCCGTCAGCGGCGCGGCCACCACCCAACGTACCAGCAACACGCCTTGCCGCAGGGCGAGCAACGCCGCAAGCGCGGATGGGTTGCCCCAGGTCAACGGCAGCCCGAGAAGCAAGACCCATTCGATCCACGGCCCACGCCACCCCTGCCTCGACCGCGCCTTGAACTCGACCACGATGGAGATCGCCACCGCGGGAAGCAGCAGCGCGAAGACGGCCACGACCGCCCAGACGACGCCGGCCAGACGATAGCCCACGACGAGCAGGGCCAACCCGACCCCGGCCGCGGAATAGACGAGATACGCACGGCGGAGCATGCGTGCCAGCGACTCGCCGGCAGCAGGAGTGTCCCCCACCTGCCCCCGAGCCCCGCCCTGCCTGCCCTCGAGGTCCACCTGCCGGGCCAACAGGGCATTCAGCGTCAATCCCGCCGCCCCCACTACCCAGTCCTCGAGGAGCACCGTGAGCCAGATCCCAGCCAGGAGATAGTGCCCGCCCGCCAGAAACCGCCGCTTCCAGACATCTTCTCGAGTACTCACACAGGCGACGAGGAATGCCGCTTCGAGCAGCACGACACCCGCGCTGACCGGCGTCCGCCGGTTCATCGGACCGAAGAGGCCGTCGGGGTCATGCGCTATCAACATGAAAAAGAAGTTGACCGGGAGCAGCGCACTGGCCTCTGCCCAGCGCGGCGGCAATCGCCGCCACCAGCCACCGTGTTCCAAGCCCGTCTCCAGGTCGGCCCCCATCGGTTTCTCTCCATCGAGACGCCCCGGGCCGGCACGGCTGGCCATCACCGGCTGCCGGTGACACGCCGCCACACTCTCGAGGCACCCAGAAAACCGCTTCAATGTAGCACACAACACCGGCCTGTCGATGCCCTATCCGCCACCGGCGCCGGGCTCCAACAGTTTCCCAGGCACCACCTGCTCGAGCAGGGATTGCCGCGCTACCGGTCTTCACACGCGGAGTCGCCGCACCGATCCCGCCCGGTTCGAGTCGTTCCAGGCCATCGAGCACGACGCCGCAAACGCTCGCTCGAGCCGAACGGGCGTTGCGAGCCCCGGGCGGTATGCTACAATCGTGCGTGCTGCGTGGCGTCGCTGTTGGGTGCGCTCCGTTGATGTTCCAGTACCGATTCGACAGCCAGACAATCCCGTCCGACAACGGGGGCAACATGAACTCGAGTTCCGTTCCGGACCAGGAGCGCAACAGACCGGGCGGCGCCGGCTCCTTGCCCCGACACATCGAGACGCGCAACAGGCAGCGATCCAGGTGGCGCGCCCGGCGTACCCGGGCGACAAGACGACCCTGCCCCCGGAAGCCTGTTCGAGCCCTCTTCGCCGTGGCGTTCGTCGCGTTCGGGGCATTCGGCCCGGTGGCTCGAGCGCGTGCGTCCGCGGGCCTTGCCGGGGGAGACCCCTCCTGGGAAGTGTGGGCCGGCGTGTTCTTCGGCCTCCTGTGCCTGCTGGCCGTCGCAGCACGATGGTGGCTAGCGCGTTCGTTCCCGGAAAGACTCGAGCGATTCGAACGGCTGGTGGTCTCGAGGTGGCAGGACGCTTGCCGGAGGTGGCCCACCCTGTCCGCGTGGGGCCTTCCCGCCGTCCTGCTGGCCGCGTGGAGCGTCCTGTGGGCGGTGCTCTACGCGATGACCAACCCCGACTGGGTCGCCAGCGGCGTCGACTGGCACGACTCCTACCTTTGCGCCTATGCATTCCTCTTCGACGACCCGCCTTTCTACTCGTTCTGGCGCTACCCGCTCTACCCGGTAATGGCAGCGACGCTCACATCCCTGACCGGGATCGATCTGTCCATATCTCTGCAGGTGATCAGCCGCGTGGCCATGGCCGCTGTCGCGATTCCCCTGTTCGTCGTAGGACGCGCGCTCTATGGACGGTGCACGGCGACCCTTGGCATCGTCCTGCTCCTTAGCCTGGCCACGTTCCACCACAATGCCGGCACGGTGACAGCGTACCCGCTGTTCACGCTGGCCGGGGCGACCGCGGTCGCCGGCGCGGTCGTGGCCGTGCGCGGAGGCTTCCTGTCCCTGGCCCTTTCGGCCACCGCCACCGCGATGCTCTTCGTCCTCGAGCCCAAGGGGCTTGCGCCGGGACTCACCATGCTGGCCGTCGATATCGCCATGGCGGTCCTGGCCCCTGGCCGGCCGCGTCGCAGGCTGGCCCGCATGGTCATGGTTCCGGTCCCGGTGGTCGCGGCCTACCTCTGGATGCACGCCTTGCCGGTCCGTCCGGTCTCCCTCGAGGAACAGGCCTCGAGCGTGCTCGTGGAGCCGGTGAAGGACGGTGTGGCCCGGCAGTGGGAAGGCCCTTCCTACGTCTTTGGGAAGTTCGACGACTGGCTCACGATACCCAGGACCATCTACACCATCCGCACCGCCACCTCGAGGCCCGAGTTCCAGCAGGAGCGACGGCGGCGGCGCATGAATTCGCTGAACCGGCTCACGTCGGACTACGCGGGCGTAAGCTGGCGGGTCCCCCTGTTGTGCGTCCTCGGGCTGGCTCTACCCCTCTTGCGCCGCGACGTTTCCTGGCGCGAGCGGTTGGCCACTGCCGCCCGACTCGGATGCGTGGCAGCCTACGTGGGCAGTGCGATTCCCCTGGCCGAAATGGACTACCAGGAACGATACGTCCTCCACGCCGTCGTCTTCCTCCCGCTGCTGGCCGCCGGTGCAGCCGGCGAGATTCCCCGCTGGCTGTTGGGAACCAGACCCATCGACCGGTGGATTCGTTGTGGAATCCTCGCCGCACTCGTCGCGTTCGTCATGACCTGGCCGGGTTCCGCATTCCGGATCGGGCACCCGACGAACCAGTTCGACCCGAGAAGGGGCGGAAGGCAGGAGCGGGACATCCTCGAGTGGGCCCGCCGGACGCTCGAGCCGGGCGACGTCGTGTTCGACACCACCTGGATGATGACCGGCACCCTGCTGGCCGGGAAATACCCTGTTGCACGAGCCCGGGACAGCTATCCGCCCGGCGGCGCGCCCTACCGCTCGTCCCATTGGCGTGTCACCCGCCCGTGGCCCGGGAAGGCGGACGGAGGGCGATACGCCCTGGTAGGCCTCATCCCGGACCAGCACCTCCAATTGCAAGGCGGCGGCGCGCGGGGCCGCTTGCCACCGGACCAGGTGCCGCGTACGCCGGAAAACGAACTGGGCGCACGGCTGATGGCTTCTCCGCGCTGGGTCCGTGTGTTCGAGAGCGAGGACGGGTTCGCGGTCGTGCTCGAGGACACCGGGACGACACCCCCGCCATGGTGGGACATCCCTCCGCGCCTGCGACCGGGGCATCCATAGAACGTGACGCGGCTGGGAGCGTATCGGAGGCACCGCGGCGCCGATACCGCTGTCCGAGACCGGGTCCAGGATGTCGCCGCACTGGCGTATCCTCGAGCCGGCCAATGCCCCCTCGGGCGAGCCTCCGAACTCGACCGACTCCGGTGTCCATGGCAGGCCCGCTCGAGAGGCCGGAATGGAGAGCCATGGCCGCCCCACCTCGAACCGGGCCAAACCACGCCGCACTCCCCAATGATCCCCCCGCCGAGAGCGCACGCGGTGCTCGTACAGGCCGTGCAGCGCCGTGCACCTCCTCCGTGGAGCCCCTTGCGGGACCAGGGGCAGCCAGGTGGCGGATTGGGGCTGGTACCACCGCCTTGACATTGCCCGTGGCTTGTCACATAGTGCAACGCATTCCATGTTGTCTAGCGGGAGGTTATCAGTTTCATGTCCACGAACGACGTCCGTCTGGGGAATGCGTCCGAGCGCACCGCCTGGCACCCTCTGGCCTACCAGACGATCAAGGCATTCATGCCGCCTGGCTACGATGCGTTCGAGGAGTTCTCCCTCAGCAACCTT
>JAJRTE010000309.1 GCA_024278455.1 Myxococcota bacterium | reverse complement strand
GCCCCACCCTTCGCGACCGGGGCGGCGATCGCGCGGTGCAACCGGAAGAGCGTACCCAGGCGTCCCACCATGCGATCCCGGCCAACCCGCTGGAAGCCTACCTGTCGAGGTTGCTGGAGGGGATTGTCGGGAAGTAGTCGTCCCCTTCTCCCGGGCAGGGGGGACACCGTCGACAACGTCGTCGCTCTCTGCCCCAACTGTCATTGGAGACGCCACCACGGGTGAGAGACGACCCAACCCGGTTTGCGACGGTCCTTTTCGAATGTGCCCATGTCTCCCGGGGGCGCGACGGGACGCGAGCTGCCGGAGTTACTCCCTCTCCCGGGTCCGCACCCGCGCCCCGGCAACCGCCTTGGCACCCCGTTTCGGCGCAAGGTTCGCCGGCGTGGCTCGACGGACCGGGTTCACGCCGCTCTTTTCCTGCCATGCCCGAATCGCCTCCGGCGACCCCGGCGCGCAGTAGAGGTAGATCTCGTAGGCCGGACGTTCGGTCTCGCCCTGGCTTTTCCGGACCCACCAATCCAGGGCGGCCCACGACGGGATCGCCTCGAAAGGGTAGGGGAATTCGTTCTCGGCCGACAGCTCCGCCAGCATGTCGGCCACCGGTTCGGAGAAGAAGCAGCCTTCCCAGCGGCCCGTGCGCGGGTCGTGGTGGGCGAAGCTGACATCGATGCCGTAGAAATCGAGAGCGGCGCGGGCGGAGCGGGGCGCCTCGACCCATCCCACGAGGAGGAGGTCCTCGTACACGGTCTCGCCCCTGTTGGTGCGGAAGGCGCGTCGAGGCGGTTCGGATAGGCGCCGGCAGGCCTTGAAGGTGTCCAGACCGCCCGCGAGCCTTGTGGATCCCGAGTCCGGGGTTGAAGGAAGCCCGGTGGCGCGTTGCGGGCGTCTCGAGGGTTTCGTGGGGTGCTTGTGCATCATGGTGCTCCTCCTGTCGAGGCGTGCGAGGAGAGGGCTTATCGGGGCGCCGGTCGCGCGTCGTGCCGAGGGGCCGGTCCCGGGCGGCGTGGTCCGGTCGGACACACGTCTCGGGTGCGTCCGGTTCCAACGAGGGAGGCCGGGCGTATCCGGGGTTCCGGGTTTCGGGCGGCCGCCTCCGGACCGGACAGGGACGTTGCGGGAGTGCGCGCGGATGTGCTAGGCTCTCTTCGCCCTCCTTCGGGAAGGTGGCCCGGGTGGCGTCACGTCGACCTGGACGATTGGCCGTGAACCGTTGGCCAGGTCGGAGCGGAATGCCGCCCGGGCGGTTATCGGACCCCTGGCCCATCCGGGGGTCCCTTCTCCCGTTCCTTTACATATCTGCGCCGGCAGCGCCACCAGAATCGAGGAAGCAGAACGACATTGTAGCGACTCGCCGTGCGTTGCGGATAGTAGACAAAGCTTCATATAGTTAGCACTCTATCACCAGACGCCGTTCCAACCAACCGTTTTCTGTGGGTGACTCGTGAGATTCTGGGAAAATGTGCTTTGTGTGATGAAACGCCGCAATATGACTCTGCGAAAGCTGGCGGCGCAAGTTGGCGTCAGTCCTGGAACCCTATCCAAGTATGGTCGTGGCACGACCCCTGGACTCGATGTGGCTGTCAGAATCGCCCGGGTTTTGGGGCTTTCTCTTGACGAACTGGTGTGGAATGAGACACCTGATAAGTTTCTTGAAGCCTGTCCAGCCCCGGAGGAGCACGTTCTGCTCCATGAGCTTGCTGAGGACCTTGGACTCGATCATCTGCTCAGGTTAGCCAATCTGGCAACGCAGTCGACCGCTTGGGACATCACGAAGGTTCTGATTGGGTTCCATCCCAGGTTGGTTGGCGTGCGCGATCTGGCGCGTTCGTTGCCGGGAATTGATCAAGAAGACATCCGTCTGAGTCTGCTGGCGCTCAAGCGCAAGCGAATCGTGGTAGAAAGGCGGGATTCCAGCAAGGTCCCGGTGTTCGGACTCCGACAACCAGTGGCCGAATTCAGTGCGAGGGAGATGGGTGACCTCAGCCACCATGTAAAGCGTGCTGTGCGTACTCTCCTCCAGGAGATCCTCCCAGCCGTCGAACGGGGAGATGGGACAGGCGTTCTCGTGACGGTTGCAGCGAACGTGCCCCGAAAGCGCGCCACAGAGATGTTGAAAGCTCTCGAAGAGCAGCTCAGACGGGAGGCCAAGAGGTACATCGATGACTCTGGAACTACGGCGGTGCACCTGGTCTTTGGTGTTGCCATTCGTGGCGATTCGTGCTAGCATCTTGGGAAACCGGGCTGGAACCGTTCGGCGGCAGATTGTTTGGGTGCGTTTGCATGGTGTTTGCCGAACCCGCTGGCAGTGGCATTCTTCCATGGCAGAGCAGGAGGATACCATGAAAACCCGCTTTCTCGTCGTAGGTGCGCTGCTGTGCCTGCTGAATGCGTCATCGGCTCAATCGGCGGGGATGATCATCGTATCGATCAAGTCCCACGTCGAGAATCGCCCCACCCTTCGCGACCGGGGCGGCGATCGCGCGGTGCAACCGGAAGAGCGTACCCAGGCGTCCCACCATGCGATCCCGGCCAACCCGCTGGAAGCCTACCTGTCGAGGTTGCT
>JAJRTE010000308.1 GCA_024278455.1 Myxococcota bacterium | reverse complement strand
CTTCCTCACGAACCTGACGATACGCGGGTGCTCCAGGTCTTTCAGGACATCGCACTCCTCGTGGAACCGCTTCCGCTGTCCGCGCGGGAGCACTGGACCGCCCGACAGCCCGGACGCCCGGTCTGCATCACCGGGGCGAGGTTGCCATCGGACCACTTTCAGGGCATACTCCCGGCGTTCTTGCAGGGTGTCCGCCACGCGGAAGACTTGGCCCATGGCCCCGTGGCCGAGCACGGCGACCACTTCGTACCGTTCGAACAACTTCGCGGCTTGGGCCCCTGTCGGTTCGTCGTTCCGGCCGTCCATGTCGTCGTAGCCTCATGTGTCGTGGTTCATGACCGCGCCCTGGACCGGCCCCCCGCTCCCCGGCGGCCGATGCGCGCCACGCAAGGTCCGCGGCACCGCTCCGCGCGCCATGGCGGGCTCATCGCTCGGCCACCCCGTAGACTGCCGCGTCCTCGGCGAGCAGGGCGCCGGGCGGGACGCCGCGCCTGAAGAAGTCCCTCAACGCCTGTCCCGGCTCCTTGACCAGGAGGTCATCGGGCCTGCCCTGGTCGAAGCGCATCCTGAGTTCGGCGACCTGTGCCCCGTGGTCCGTGAACTGGCTCGCACACGCGACCACTTTCAAGGTTTCGTGACCAGGGGGTGGTCCGATCGAGAGCGAGAACGTTCCCCCCGGTATGCCCAACATCTTCGACCGGCCGGCCCGGACCAGGTTGTCCAGGTCTCGAGGATTGGGGAAGAGCTGGTACGCCGCGCCCTGTTCCGGGACGACGTAGATTCGGATGAAGCAGTCCTGGTTGGCGTCGACGGCGACGAACATCCGGTCGCCGTACCGGTAGGTCGCGCCGGCTCCGCGGTTCGGGTAGATCTCGATCTGCAACCCGCCCTGTTCGTCCGGGTCCAGCACCGGCGCGAATGCTTCCGCGGCCTGGGCCTTCAACTCGGGAGGATCACCCTGCAAGACACCGCTGGCGACGCGAATGACCCGGACGCCGAGCAGTTCCCGGCTGCTGGAATCCACCACCCTGACAAACACCGTGGCCAGTTTGCCGTCGTCGAACCAGGTACCTTGTACCACCCGGGCCGTCTCTTCCGATGCCACCTCCCAGAATTCCAGCCTGTCGTCTTCGCTCATCCGCCGTTCGATGTCGCCGGCCAGGACCTGCTGGATGCCCGGGACGCTGGCCAGCGCGGCCTCGGCCACCTGCCCCAGGTACGTCCCGCCGGATCCCGCGCTGTTTTTCGGGGAAACATAGGAGAAGCGATACACGACGACCTTGCTTCCAGCCGGGAAGACGCTTTTCGGCAGACCGTTCAACGCTTCGCGGAACGCATCATCCAGGGTGGTGGCCCGGATTTCCCACAACTGGGCCAGGCGTTCTGCTCCCTTGGCTAGATCGTCCGGATCCAGGACCGCCTGGACCCAGGAGACCTTGTTCTCGGGATCAACCCAGGACCGCTCGATCCGTATGCCAGAGAGCAGTTCGTCGATCTCCGCATGGGTGTCCTGCGTGAATTGATCCAGAAACATCTCGGTTTCCCCCCTGCTGGACAGCTCCTGGCGCCCTGATGAGACGTATCGGCCGGCCCTGCTCCGGATACGCACGCGGACCTCGGCGGCCAGAGCGGCGCGCGCGGCCGTCTCGGCTGTCCCCCGGGCCGCGCTCACATCGTCTCCCTTGATCCGCGCGGAGCCCACGCCCTGATAGCAGTCGGGGCAGGTATCCGGCAGCGTGCGGCTATCGACCCAGGCCGGCGGCTCCCCGCGGGCCCGGCGCTTCTGGAACAGGCCGTCGCTCCCGGCGACCCGGGCCGGGGAGGTCCTCTCCGGGACAGCACCGATCGCCGGCTCGCCGGCAGAACCGGAACCGAACGGTGCGCCATCCGGGCTCGATGCGGCCGGCAGCAAGATACTGGCAAGAACGACGAACAGAATCGGGCTCGTGGCGAGATGCAGCATCCTGGTCTCCTCCTCTGACAATGGGTCACAGTGGTCGCGGAGCGCGTCGGCTAGGTTCGCCCCTGTTCCTGGGCCGGGAGGGCTCCAATTGTCAATGGCCACGGGTGCGTACATGAGCTTTGAAGATTATCCTGCTTTCCGTGCAAGGTTGTCAAGGTGTTAACGGGAACATGCAGCCTGGTTAGGCGCGACAGCCGGCAGCACGATCTCGCCCGGCCCGGTGGCCCGGAGTGGGGGGGGTGCGCCGACCCTGGATGGCAAGCCGTTTCGAAGGAGCCGTCACGGCAGGGATGTCCATCCACACTACCCTTGAATTCAACCCCCAGTCGCGTTACCATGCACGGGTCCCGCCGCGATCGCGACGGAAGAGATCCAACTCGAACCGGCACCAATGCATGAGCCGAACATGCCGCACACCACGACGAGCCGGGCGTGAGCCGCCGCCTGCCCGGATTGGTTCGCGAAGCCGGCATTCCGCCTGGCTTCCGGTCTTGTGGTTGGGTCTTTTGCTGCTGTCCGGCGAGGCGTCGGGCCAGGGCTACAGCTTCATCAAGTATCTTCCGGCCCAGGGCCTGTCCCAGAGCCAGGTCACCTGCCTCATGCAGGACGGCACCGGCTACCTGTGGGTGGGGACCGCCGCCGGGGGCCTCAACCGGTACGACGGGCACGGATTCATCTCCTACCGCTGGTCGGACGGGCTCAAGGCAGCGTTCATACGGACGCTTGCCGAGTACGGGGGGACGCTTTACGCGGGGACCCGGAACGGGCTTTTCCGGCGGAACGGCGAGCGATTCGAAGCTATCCCTTCCCCGCCGGGACGCGGCCCCCTGGACATCTACGACCTCACCGTCTCGCCGGACAGCGAACTTATCGTCTCCACGGCCGGCGGTCTCTTCTGCCTCCAGGACGGCAGGCTGATCGAAGACCAGCGCGGCAGGTTGTTGCCTCGAGGTTCTGTGCACGAGGCCGTGTTCAGCGGCCGGAACGAGCTTTGGGTAGTGGGAAGGGACTGGGACAGCGGCGCCTACTGGTTCGGGTACATCCGGGGACTCACGTTCAACCCGGTGACCCTGCCACGGGACATGGTGGTCGAGTCTATCCTGCCGGATCCCGCTGGCGGGTTGTGGGTCGGCGCTCGAGACGGGCTGCACCACACCGAAGGCCGGGCCCTGCGACCCGTGTCCCCGGAGGTTCCCTGGCTCCGCCAGCCCATCTCCGCGCTGTACCACAGCCCGGACGGAACGCTGTGGACAGGAAGCTGGCAAGCGGTCGCGTCCGTGGAGAATGGCAAGCCGAAGATACTCGACACGACCACCGGGTTTCCGCGAGTCCGCGTCCGGGCGATACTCGAGGATCGCGAAGGCAACCTGTTCTTCGGAACCGACGGTGAAGGGCTGCTGCAGCTCCCTCCCCAGCCCTTTTCCAGCTTCGCCGTCTCCCCGCTGAAGGACTACGCCGCCATGGATACGGTGGTCGATCGGCACGGTCGCCGGTGGGTGGCGACCTTCGGCCAGGGGTTGTGGTACGTCGATGGCGACCAGGCGTACCAGGTCGGCGCCGACTACGGGCAGGCGCTCCTGGATTGCACCGCACTGCTGCTCAACGAGGACGGCACGCTCTGGGTGGGGACCAACACCGGCGGCCTCTTCCAAGTCGGACTCGAATCCCCGGTCTCGATCACACCCATCCCGGAAGTGGGTGTCTCCTCCATCCTGGACCTGCTCGAGGCGGACGGCCGCCGTTTCGTGGCCAACGACGAAGGTCTGTTCGTGTTCGAGGGCGGGACCTGGTCCCGGTACGGCATCGATGAAGGCCTGCCTTCGCACTACCCGACGCACCTGGAGCCCTGTTCGGACGGGACGCTCTGGGTCGGCACCTATGACCAGGGGCTGTTCCGGTGGGACCCCGGGACTCGAGAGGTCGTCGAACGCCTCTCGCCGGACGACGGCCTGCCCGGCCCCACCGTGACATCGATCCTGGAAACTCGAGACGGAAACCTGTACATCGGGACCTACCAGGGACTGGTGCGACGACGCGGGCGCAACATCGAGGTCATCGGCAAGCGCGACGGTCTGCCCGACGAGACAGTGAACTTCATCACGAGCGAGCCGGACACCAGGCGCCTGTGGATTGGGACCAACCGTGGCATTGCGCAACAGGTGGAAGGAGGCTGGCGGACCTTCACCCATCGCCAGGGGCTCCCCGATGACGAGACGAACACCGACGCCGCCTGCTGGGACGCGCAGGGGCGCCTCTGGGTGGGAACCATCCACGGGTTCGCCGTGCTCGTGCGGCGTCCTCCGCCGGTCAACCCCGTCCCGCCCCCGGTGGTGATCGAGAACGTCTGGGAGCACGACCGCGCGATCGACCCCCGTCTCGAGAACCTGGAATTCGAGCATAACCAAAACCGGGTCCGGTTCCGGTTCGCCGGGCTCTCCTATGTCGATCCGTCGCGGGTCCGGTATCGCTATCGCCTGGCCGGGCTCGAGGATGCTGAATGGACCGAAACGGCGCAGAACGAGGTGTCGTTCGCGGCGCTGGAGGCTGGTGCGTACACGTTCGAGGTCGTTGCGTGCAACAACGACGGTCTCTGGTCGGAGGTGCCCGCGCGTTTCTCCTTCGTAATCCATCCACCGTTCTGGGCGACCTGGTGGGCCCGAACGCTCGAGGTGGGTCTCATCCTGTTGCTCGGCGCCATCATCTACACCGTCAGGATGTCTCGAGTCATCAGGCAGAAGCGCTGGCTCGAGCAGCAGGTGGAAGACCGGACCCATGCGCTCAAGAAAGAGAAGGAGCGGTCGGAGCAGTTGCTGCTGAACATTCTTCCCGCGCCGATAGCCGGGGAGTTGCTGGAACGCGGGGTCGCGGCGCCCCGGTTGTATTCCGAGGTCACCATCCTTTTCACGGACTTCCAGGACTTCACGCGCCTTTGCGCCGACTTGAGCCCCCAAGAACTGGTGCAGGAACTCAACGAGTTGTTCGCCGTGTTCGACGACATCTGCCGCGTACACCGCCTCGAGAAACTCAAGACCATCGGGGATGCGTTCATGGCCGCGAGTGGGCTGCCCGTGAAGAACCTGCACCACGCTCGAGACGCGGTGGAAGCGGCGCTGGAAATGCAGGAGTACCTCGATGACCGGTGCCAGACGCCCGGCAAGAAGCCGTTCCAGTTGCGCATCGGCCTCCATTCCGGACCGGTGGTCGCGGGCGTCATCGGGAAATGGAAGTTCGCTTACGACATCTGGGGAGACGCGGTCAACACGGCGGCCCGGATGGAAGCCCTGGGAAAGGCGGGGCGCATCAACATCTCCCGGAGCACCTACGAGCGCGTTCGGGAGTATTTCATCTGCGAATCGCGCGGGCATGTGGCCGTGGAAGGAAAAGGCACGCTCGAGATGTTCTTTGTCAAGGCACGGCGGAGTGGGCAATTTCCTGGACAGCACCAGCAGCCCTTGTGAGCGTCTCGAGGGCGGGGGGGCATGTCTTCTAGAACGGCCTCGCGTTGGCTCGACATCCTGGAAGGAATCGCATGCAGCGAGAGAGGAACAACCGGTCCACCGCCCTGGTGATGTGGTCGTTCGCCTGGGCAGCCATCCTGGCAGGCCTCCCCGCGCCGCTCGATGCGTCCGGGATGTACGACCCCGGGGCGCGCCTCGAGACCATCGAAACGGAACACTTCCGGATCGTCTACGACGCCGCGGACGGCAAGGCAGCAGCACTCGAGATCGCCAGGATCGCCGAGGAGGTGAGGGACCGCGTGCTCGAGGGCCTCGGCGTGGAGGGGCCGCCCCGCTACGACATCCTGCTGTTCGACAACCACGACTACGCCAATGGGTCGTCGTCCGGGTACCCGGGCAACACCATGCGGTTCTACCTCACGGCGCCGGCCCCGCCCACGGGCGGCTCCTCCGACATCTCGGACATGGTGGGAGACACCTGGTTCCGGATTCTGTTCACCCACGAGTTCGCTCACGCCGTGCACCTCGGCCGGTTCACCGGCTGGACCAAGCTCTGGAAATGGCTGACCCACAGGCAGCCCTTCCAACTCATCTATCCCGGCTGGTTCATCGAAGGGTACGCCGTGGCCCTCGAAACCGCACTCACTCCCGGCGGACGCGCCACGTCGAGCACGACGACGATGTTCCTCCGGACCGACGTGCTGGAGGACCGGCTCCTTCGCATGGGGGCCTGGGGCAACGTCCACGGCTGGCCAGGATCGGGGTCCCGCTATCTCTACGGGGGCGCCTTCCTGGACTACGTCAGCGACCGATTCGGACTCCAGAGCCTGCGGGAGATCATCGATGCCACCAACGCCCAGGTCCCGTACCTGGACGACATCCGGCTCGACGGCGTGGCGGACGTGATAGCCGACCTCGGCGGTGACGGATCCCGGTTGCGCCGGCGCCGCCTGGGCGGTCTCGAGCGGGGGTTTCAACGGGCTGTCGGCGTCCCCCTCTCCGAGGTGCTCCACGACTGGAAAACGGAACTCGTGCGATACAGCCTCGAGGTTCAGGACGCCGTGCGGGCCGCGGGCGAAAGTCGCGCCATTCGGCTGACACGCGACGCGGGCTGGACCGAGTCTCCCGCCTTCCTCCCCGCTGGCGACACCATCGTCTACGCGGCCGGGGGAGATTCCGGCATCAACGGCCTCAAGATCGTGCCCCTCGACGGCGGCAGGTCCCGGCTGCTCCTCCCCCGGTCCGGCATCGACGGCCAGATCGCCATCTTCCCCGATCGCAACCAGGTCGTCTACAGCCGATTCTACCGCCACGACCAGCCGGTCGCGCGGACCACCTACCGCATGGACCTGTTCGTGTACGACATCGACGCGGGACGGGAGACCAGGCTGACCGACGGGCTGCGCGCTTCGGACCCCGCGATCAGCCCGGATGGCGCCTGGATCTTCGCCGTGGCCCGGTCGCGAGGCCTTTCGCGGCTGGTGCGCATGGCCCCGGACGGGACGCATGTCACCGACATCTTCGTTCCGGACCGAAGGCTCCAGGTGGCCACTCCCGCCGTCTCCCCCGACGGGCGCCGTGTCGCCTTTTCCCTGCTCATCCAGCAGGACCCGCCGGAGACGGCCAGGTACACCATCGGCGTTACCGGGGCGGGCGGAGAGGACCTCCGCATCATGGACGGGCCCGGCGTCAATCGCGAACCCGTCTGGGTCGACAACGACCACATCCTGTTTTCGTCCGATCGATCGGGAATCTACAACCTCTACACCGTCGATCTGCGGGATGGCACCGTCCGGGCGCTGACCAATGTCTCCACCGGCGCGTTTCAGCCTCGAATCGTCCATCGGGAGGAGGGACCGGTCGTGGTCTTCCGCGGGTACACTGCCAGCGGCTTCGACATCTACCGTCTCGATCCGACGCCCGAGGAGCGCGCGGCGCTGGAGGGAGTCGGTCCCGGCCGGCCGGTTCCAGCCGTGCGGGACCTCTGGCTCGCCCCCTCACCCGCGAGTCCCCGGGACCGGCCTGGTGCAAACGGCCGGTTGGTGGCGCATCGTGCCGCGCCACCGCTCGAGGAAGAAAGAGCGGGCACAGGGGAAACAGCGGGACCGGGGGAAGGGGAGACGGCGAGGGATTCGGTAGAAGTCCGCCGGCCTGGCGCGGTGGGGAAGCCGAGCGCGCCCGGCCTCCTGGTCTCCCTGGAGAGCGCCGGGATTCAGCCCGCCCCGGCGGCGCCACCGTTCAAAGTGCGTGCCTACCATCCCGTCACCGGTCTCCGGCTGCTCAGGCTCGCCCCGGTCATGAGCGACGACGAAGGCGCGTGGGCCGGGGGCTTCCGTGGCGGACCCACCCTTGGCGTGGAGGCCGCCGTGGGCGAGCCCACCGGCCGCCATTCCTTCTACGGCACCGTCGGGACCGGGCTCTTCAGCCGCAGGCCCAACTACTACGCCTCCTACACCAACGAATCCCTGGGGTTCCCGGTCACGGTCTATGGTCGCGAGAACGCCGACCCCGTGCGCACGGTGCAGGAGTTCGACCAGCGCTTCGTGGTCTGGCGCCGTGGACCCGAAGCCGGGGGCATCGTGACCCTGCCCTGGGGGCGGGGGATGTCCAGCGCCTCGATGACCCTGGGCGCTGCAGCCGACCGGTTCGTCGAATTCTACGCCCTGTCGCCGGTGGCGCCCGACGGCGCGCCGGACGGACTGGCCGGACGATCGGCCGGGCTGGTCGAGACGTTCGACTTCGGATGGGGACAGGGCAACGCCTGGCGCAACCCGAGCCAGGGCCACTTCTTCTCCATCGGCTCGACCCAGGCGCTCGTGGCCTACGACGATCGCAACGGCATACCAGGGTCGATCGAGCCGCGGTGGCAAGTCTGGGGGGAATACACCGCTCGCAAGTGGATAGGCCGGGGTGTCGTCGACCTGGATGTCAAGGGAGGGCACCGGTCGGGCTGGGAATACCGGTACCTGCTCGGCGGATTCACCGGCACCTGGGCGCTTCCAGGGGTAGAACTAGCCAGCGGCGTGGAAGCGCCCACCGTCGCGCTCCTTGGCCTGACCATCTCCCAGGACGTCTGGCGCCCGGAGTTCCCGGTCGGAGCCGTGCCCTGGCTCTTCCTGTCTCGAGTCCGCGCGGAGGTCCAGGTGACGGCTGGCGCCGGATGGACCGACCTCGAGGCTGCTCCGGAGGTCGCCCCGGCAGTGGCTGCAGGGGTCAAGGCCTACCTCTTCACCCTGCGACGGGGGATGAGCTTCGTGCCCAGGGCCTATGCAGGTGTCGATCTCAGGACAGGAACCACCACCTGGTGGGTGTCCCTCGGGATTTCTCCCGATGTCTACAGCAGCCTGCTCCCGGCAAGGACAGCATCCTCCAGGTCGCACCCAACCTGGCGTCTCGAAAGGGAGACCTCGATGTCGGACGGTTCGTAGGACTGTACTCCAACTTCCCGCGCGCGTTGACCGTCTTGAAACAGGAATCGTGAGAAATGGTTTCACCACGTCCGACGTTCGCCTTGCCCAGCGCGCGCTCCCGCCTTTCGGGTTGACCCCGTCGGCCTGCCTTCGCATACTAACAAGAAGGGTGGGGGCACGCACATCGTCTCCAGCGACGGTCGCCGAGACCACGCGTTGTCCGGTGTGGACCCAGAGGACGGCGGTGCGGCGAGGCCGATGGATCGCGCGTCCACCGCTCGCCGGCAGTACCCTTCGGGGGAACAGAGCGTAACACGATGAACCAAGGCATGAACGAAATCCGGACGGACCAAGGTTTTCCGGGCCGACACCATTGTGGACGGCAAAGTCATCCTGGAATTGAAGTCGGTCGATCGTGTAACGGCAGCCCACAAAAACCTACTGCTGACCTCTCCGCGACTGACCGGACCCAAGCTCGGACACATCATCTCACCCAGGCCGCAAGTCCGGAATGGGACGGCGCCGAAGAGCGAGATGGCCCTGGCGCGACAAGGTGCTTGCGCCGGTCCTGGGGCCGGTGACAGATGAGAATAGAGCAAGCGAAAACGAAATCGGAGATTGAAGAAGTACGGACCCTTTTTCGGGAGTACGAGGCTTTCCTGGGTGTCGACCTGTGCTTTCAAGGGTTCGAGGAGGAGCTTGCCGGGTTGCCCGGTGCGTACTCGCGCCCACACGGTGACCTCCTCATCGCTCTTGATGGCGAGAGGATCGTTGGATGTGTGGCGGTTCGCAAGTTGGACGATGGGGTGTGCGAGATGAAGCGCCTTTTCGTGAGACCGGGTGCCAGGGGCAAGGGCACAGGAAGAGAACTCGCCCGAAAGGTCATTCTGGTCGCACGAGAACTCGGGTACGCCGTGATGCGCCTCGACACCCTCGACAGGCTCACGGAAGCCATGCACCTCTACGAGACACTCGGGTTTCGAAGAACGGAACCATACTACGACAATCCTCTTCCCGGTGTCGTATACTGGGAGTTGGCGCTGACAGAGAACAGCAACGGCCAACCAGTGGCCGGGAGCCGCCGGTCGGGCTACTTCGGTCGTTCGTCCGCGGACAGGCCGGACCGCCACTCCTCACCTCCCACCTCGAGGCCCGCGTAGTCAGATTCGGTGTCCACCATCAACACCCACTGCCGCTTGACCTTCTCGAAGAGGCGAACCCGGATCCTGCCTGCCACGGTCTCCCAGGTCAGGTATTTCATCCCGTCCTCCGTCGGGTTGGGCAGGTTGAGCATGTCTTCCGGATCGCAGGAACCGGAGATAACGATCCTGTGCCTGGACTTCCTGGCCGACACCTCCCAGCTTCCCGGCTCGATACGATGCGCCACCGACGCGAACTCCATGGGCTTGTTGAACGTGTAGAGTTCGCCGCGGTAGCGAAAACCGATGCCCCACCCCTCGGCGAGGATCGGGCCGACCGGGAGGGCTCCCCCGGCGACGGAAAGGCAGCATGCGCCGGGATCATCGAAGTGGTTGGCCTGCATCCAGTACCATCGAGTGGGAAACGCCCGTCCCCAGTTTTTCTCCTGGTATCCGAGCGCGTCGTCGAGTTCGAAATCCTGGCCGTCCCAGCGCACCCACCCTGTTGCCCGCGCATCCATGGCGTGAACGAACCAGTCGGTCTGGAGGCTCGGCACGAGCTTCAGTATCCCGAGTTCGTGGGTCCCCCTGGCCTCGATGGAAAGATCGATCTCCCAGGAAGCGCTGCCGCCTCCGCCGGAAACCGACCCCTCGAGATGGAGCATGTCGCCGTCTCCTCGAGCCCGGTTGCGTGGCCCGACGGATACGTCGAACGTCTCGCGGCTGGAGCGAAACGCATCGGCGTCGAACCGCTCGTAGATGGAGCCCGCGACGTCCTCCCCGTTCATGGCGACGACGACGAATCCCTGGCTGTGGGGAGATGTACCCCCAGGATTCAGGACCCCGTAGATGAAGACGAACGAGCGTTCGATATCCGGCGCGGAGACCTTGAAGTACCACCCTTCGTAGAAGGGTTCCCCCCCTTCCCAGTGGTAGGCGTTCAGACTTTCGTCCACCACCTGCCCATCTCGAGAACGGCAATGCGCCGATGCGAGCAGAAAGGGCAACGTGGCAATCAAGATACCGAACTCCCCGGGTAGCGGCTTCACGATGGCGCTCCTCCTGGATAATCCACGCCCCTGGGCCGGGCGCCAGATAGAATAGCGTTGCCGACACTGGGTATCGAGCACTGCTGGAGCTGCACAGACAGTCATTCGTGTTGGAAGGAGGATTGTCCAGAGACTACTCCGATTGGAACGCGAGGCCGGCCCGAGGATGGCCCGGCACGCGCCGACCTCTACCGTGCCACGGCCCCGCCGGCCGCGTCCCTACGGGCAGAGGATGACTCCACACGCTTCCCCGGCTTGTGCCCGATGTCATAGGAGAAGCCCGACGTGATCGCCACGGTGGAGAAGGACCAGTCCTGACCGCCCATGGTTGGCAGGATCTGCGTCCGCCACTCGATTTCACAGGTGAATTGCAGGCTTTCCCCCATGGAGATGTCCACCCCGACCCCGACACGGGTCTGGTGGGTAATGTCGCGACCATCGAAACCGTCGACCCACACCTGGGTGGTACCCAGGCCGTAGGTCAGAAAGGGCCGCGAACGCGCCCCTGGAAACAGGGCATGCTTGACACGGAGACCGTATTCCAGGACACCGGTGCGAACGCTCAAGCGTTGCTCCGGGAACTCCGCCCAGCCGAGATAAAATCCTATCCAACTCGGCCACCCATCTTTGAGACCCCCAACCTGCCACAGGTAGCCTGCCATGACCTCGCCAGCTTGGGGCCTCGAGGTCGCTGTCGCGTCGTAGCCGTTGGGAAGTCCGTTGTCGTAGCTGTAGAGCCATCCGATGTGCAGGGAGGCCGACTTGGGGACGACATCGAAACCTGGCTCCACCCTGTTCGTGGCGTGCTCGCCGGAGTCCGCCGTCTCGAAAGCGTACGCCGGGCCGGTCGATGCAGCGACGATGCCAGCAGCGAAAACCAGCCGGAGAAAGGGAACGTAGAATGCCATTTCTTCCTCACCATTTGATGGCCTGCGAACCACGATACACCTGACCACAGAACCCGAGTTCGTAATCGAGCGGATTGGACCGGCGCGCAGAGGGCCACCGACAAGTGATCGGCCCATCCAGCGCAGAACATGTTGCCTGCGACCGCCCCCGAACCGACCCAGGGCTCGAGCAAGCCAGGCCAGGAACATAGTCTACACCTTCACTGATCATGATGACCAGCCAGAACGTAGGAATACGCTTCGCCGTCCCCCGGCTCGATCCGCGGACGAAAAAAGATCACCGCTGCCCCTGTACCAGCCTGACTTACCGACACCGGCAACGCAGCCGCGCCTGGTCTCGGCCACCACGAACGGACCAGCGTCCATGCAGCGTACCGTGAAGCTGGGATTGGTCTGTCTGTGTTGAACGGCATTCGGGACAAGAGGCTGCGACCTTTTCTTGACGGTGCGGATGCCGGCAGCCTCCACGCAAACCGGGCGTTCTACCTATTGCCGTAGCACTGACCGAAACGCTGTCCGAGAGCAGCGGCCACCTGGAACCGAGCACGTTTCTGGTGGCGCGGGAGCAACGACCAGCCGGTGTTTGCCGCACATCGAAAGCACTGGCCAAGGGAGGACGCCATGGCATTGGAAACTGCGCAAATGTTGTGGCAAGGTTGACGGCTCTGCCTGAAGTGAACCGGATCGTGGTGGGGCCGGCGATTCAGCGCGAAATCGGCCCGCTCTTGGAGACCCGAGAGCTGGGCCCCATGGAAATCCGCCGCGTCATTGGACTTCAGGGAGTCTTCGAGGTCGTTCGATAACCTGGCCAGAGATACTTCGATCCTGTCGAAACCAGCGACTACCTCACGAAGTTTCCCCAGGTTGAACCTGGCCTCTGCACCTGGGCGCTGCTCCAGGGTCTCCTACCGGCGCCGCGAACGCCTGCGTCGATTGCTCACCACGAGGGGGACGAGCACAAATGGAAGGAACCCGAAGTGGCCCAGGCCACCCAGCCTGTCGCCATCCTCGATTTCGCCCCCACAGCCCCCGGTATCGTCATCGTCATCATCGTCATCATCGCCGGGCGGGATGGTCGGGGGGGGGGTCCTGCAATCGTTGTCGTCGCCATCAATCCTTCCGTCACAATCGTTGTCGATTCCGTCGTCGCAGTCCTCTTCGGCACCAGGATTCACGGAGGGATCGTTGTCGTCGCAATCTGTGTCACTGGAGTATCCGTCGCCATCGTTGTCTGTTGCAACGGCGCAATCGCTGTCGCTGGCATCGATGGCTCCGTCACAGTCGTTATCGATTCCGTCGGCACAGTCCTCGGTCGCACCGGGGTTTACCGTGGCATCGGTGTCGTCGCAGTCCTTCTCGACAGGGTACCCGTCCCCGTCATTGTCCACCATGCCAGCGCAATCGCTGTCGCTGGCATCGATGGCTCCGTCACAGTCGTTGTCGATTCCGTCGGTGCAGTCCTCGGTCGCACCGGGGTTTACCGTGGCATCGGTGTCGTCGCAGTCCTTCTCGACAGGGTACCCGTCCCCGTCATTGTCCACCATGCCAGCGCAGTCGCTGTCGTCGACATCGATGACTCCGTCACAGTCGTTGTCGATTCCGTCGGTGCAGTCCTCGGCCGCACCGGGGTTCACCGTGGCATCGGTGTCGTCGCAATCGATATCGACCGGATACCCGTCCCCGTCGTTGTCGATGACGCAATCCGTGTCGGCCCCGTCGATGACTCCGTCACAGTCGTTGTCGATTCCGTCGGCACAGTCCTCGGCCGCACCGGGGTTCACCGTGGCGTCGGTGTCGTCGCAATCGATATCGACCGGGTACCCGTCGCCGTCGTTGTCGATGACACAATCCGTGTCGGCGGCATCAATCGCTCCGTCACAGTCGTTGTCGATTCCGTCGGCACAGTCCTCGGCCGCACCGGGGTTCACCGTGGCATCGGTGTCATCGCAGTCGATATCGACCGGGTACCCGTCGCCGTCGTTGTCGATGACACAATCCGTGTCGGCCCCATCGATGACTCCGTCACAGTCGTTGTCGATTCCGTCGGCACAGTCCTCGGTCGCACCGGGGTTCACCGTGGCATCGGTGTCGTCGCAGTCGATATCGACGGGGTACCCGTCGCCGTCGTTGTCGACCGGACCGGCGACACAACCTACGTTTGCCGGGTCTACATAGTCGGCAAGGTCAGCCGGCGCGTTGGAGGTGTCTCCAATGGTGTCGCAGGTGAGGCCCGGCATGAAAAGATTCGTGATTTCCTCACCAGCGGTGAACCCATCACCGTCCGCGTCGGCACCTTCGATGGCCGTGAGGTCGTATCGGCTGCTCTTGTAGTCGATTCCATAGGCGTTCAGCGGACCGCCGCCGTAGAATTCGTTGTGACAGACGCCGCACGTATCAAGCCTCGTACCGCTCGTGCCATACAGGTTGTTGAAGTCAGTCGTTGCCGACGGATACGCACCGGCAACCGGGATCCAGCCGAATGCGAGCATGAACGTCAAGATCGCCCCAGGGATGCCAATGACTCTGTTCATCTTTTCCTCCTCTCGGGTTAGGTGCAAGTGGACACTGGAGTGAGCTGCAGACAATGCGGCGGCGTCCCCCTGTTCCCTGATCTGCGCCGACTGAGCCCCCTTTCGCGGATCTGTTCAGCCTGTCACGCTTGTCGCCTTCGTTCCGGCCAGTGCCGCTCCTGCCGCCCCCAGGATCATCCTGTCCGCCCTCTCGAGATGCACTTCCCGTCCCAACGGCAGACAGAACGCACCGGGAACCGATCGGCTGCGGTCGTACTTGCAGACAACTTGGCGATCGCCGAGCATCCGTCATGGAGCAACGTGTCATGAGACAACAGAGAATGGGTGGCCCACTGCGATACTGCGATGGGTAGAACGTCCTTGCTGCCAGAAGGCTGCAGCTTTTCTTGCCGCACGGCGTTGTTCTTTGTGTCACAATGCCGGGGACGTCAGTGTGTCGCACGCGCCGGGCATGCCACGCGCATGACGCCTTTGCTGCCGGCACAGGATTCTCTCGAGGTACGCCATGACTTCAGAAGCTGAGCACGCGAAGCGGCGGCTCAGACTCCTCCAAGGGCTGTTCGTCTACAATCCGCTAAGGGTGTACCTGCAAAGGAAGTTCGAGGCTCCGCGCGTTTTGTCTGGCCTCGGTCTCCCCGGCAACAGCCACTGCATCGAGATCGGGTGCGGCCACGGCGCCGGCACGCTCCTGATAAGCCAGGCCGTGCCGTGTGCCCGAATCGTGGGCATCGACAACGATCCCGATGTGGTCGCCCTTGCGAAGCGGTATGTCGGTCACCTCCCGGTGTGGGCGAGATGTGCCCGGACTTCGCACATCGAATTCGCCTGCGAGGATGCGGCCAGCCTTTCGTATCCGGATGGCAGCTTTGACGCGGCATTCCTGTTTGGCGTCCTGAACAGCGTCGATGATTGGAAGAAAGTGGTCTTCGAGGTTCACCGCGTTCTGAGACCGGGCGGTGTTTTCTCCTTCAAGGAGGCGCTCCGGCCTCCCACACGCATGCATCTCGCCAGGCTGTACTTCTTTTCGCCGACGATCACCGCAGATGCCTTGAAGAAATGTCTGACCCGGACGGGATTCACGATTCGCTCGTTCGAGACGATTCGGCATCCGCCCGGGTGTTTCGTCCGCGTGCAGAAGTGACCAGGTTCGACCGGGCCACTGCACGCCGGATGGAGAGGCGACAGCCTTCCTCCCCTCGACCGCAGGTGAGTTTTCGAGAAGCTGGGCTCGACGCTCTGGGACTGCCGAGGTTTTTTCGGGCAGCCTTTCCGCGCCGCTAGCGTTGTACGAAGTGGCACGAAAACCTGGTGACCAACGTCAATGGCGGGGGCAGTCGCGCATGACTACAGCAATTGCAGAGACCACGGGCGCTTTCGACGCGATCCGGATCATGGAGCGATGGGCGATGTCAAATATCGCCGACGGTGTCTTTTCGACACTGGCGGGCGAGTTGAACGAGGCTATCACGATGTACTGGGAGACCGCGGCCAGCATCCTGGAGGGGAGTGGTATCCTGCTCCTGGATCCGCCGGCCGACTACCTTTCCATGGAGAACAACTTCTTCTCGGCGTTGTTCCTGTATTCCTACCACCGCGTGCGGCTCCCCCCGTCGAGGCGCGTGCTGTACGCTGCCATCAACCAGTGTCTGCGAGGGATGGTTACCGGGTGTGACAACATCCTGGACGACGAATACAAGGCCACGCTGAGGACCAGTTTGCCGGGGGGCGCGAAGAAGTTTCGGTCTGTGCTCGATATCATGGTCTCCGACAGGGTGTTGTTCGCCCTCGTCACCAGGGCGTGCTGGGAGGAGACATTGACCCGGGACCAGGTTCTTGCCGCCAGTTCCGCCTCTCTCCGGGCACTGACCGAGAGCGGTGCCCAGGAGGCGACGGAGGAGATGGGGGTCGACCGGATACTCGAACCGAACGATGTCCTTCGGCGGGTGCACCATTACAAGACAGGCAAGTTGTTCCTCTGCCCGTGGGGGGTCCCGGAAACCGTGGAGGTGCTCGATGAAGGCGAACTGGAGCCTGTCAAGAAAGCGCTTTACCGGGTCGGGATAGGGTGCCAGATCATGGATGACATGGTGGACTTGCGCCGCGACGCGCTCGAAAAACGTCACAACTACGTGGCGTCGCTCATTTTCCACGGGACGAACCCCGCTGGCTGGGAGCGATTCCTCTCGATGGTCCGTTCCGAACGTCCGGAGGATGAGGACGGTGCGTTGCTCGAACACTTTCCCGAAGCGAAGCGTGCGGCAGCAACGGCTGCGAGAGAGCGACTGGAGTCCGGTCTGAAGGGCCTCTTTTTCGAGACGCACCAATTCCTGGTCGAACCGTGTCTCGATTTCCTCTGCGAGCGTATCGGCACGACGCACCTGATGGGTGCCTGAGCCGGCTCTAGTCCGGCTGGGCCGGTACGGCGGGACCTGGAACGCTGGGCAATCACATCAGCCCATCCAGGGCGCCGGCGACTCGAGCCATGCCCGCTTCTATCGTTTCAACCCCGCAGGCATAGGAGAACCGGATGTGGTCCGGGCCCCCGAAGGCGCTGCCCGGCACCCCGGCGACTCGAGCCGTATCGATGAGGTATTCGAGCAGGTCCATGGCCGACGCGATCGTGCGTCCATCCGGGGTGCGGCGGCCAAAATAGGCGGACACTCTCGGGAACACGTAGAAAGCGCCCTGGGGCTTCACGCACTCGAGGCCGGGAATGGCTGCGACGAGCTGGTACATGAGATCCCTGCGCCGTTCGAACTCGGCGACCATCCTCGTGACTTCCTCGTCCCCCCCCATTCCGGTCAACGCCTCGAGGGCTGCATACTGGGATATGGTGCAGGGGTTCGAGGTTGCCTGGGCCTGGACCTTGATCATGGCGTCTATCAGGGGCCTCGGGCCGAGGGCGTATCCGATTCGCCAGCCGGTCATGGCGTAGGCCTTGGACACGCCGCCTATGATGAGACTGTTCCGCAAGACCTCCGGGACCAGCGATGCGGGATGACGCCAACGGAAGTCGCCGTAGACCATCTTGTAGTAGAGGTCGTCGGTGACGAGCAGGAGTTCCCGGTCGCAGCACAACTCGGCGATAGCGGCCAGGCGACCGTCGCCGATGGTCACCCCGGACGGGTTGGCCGGGCTGTTGAGCAACACCGCACGGGTTCTCGGACTGCAGGCCGCGGCGACCCGGTCGACGTCGAGCTGGAAGCCCTCTTCGATCCGGGTCCGAACGACAATGGGGACGCCGCCGGCCAACTGGATCTGAGGGGGGTAGGAGACCCAGTAGGGGGCGACCACGATCACCTCGTCGCCCGGCGCCAGAAGACTGCGCCAGAGGTTGTCGAGGCACTGTTTTCCCCCATTGCTCACCACCACGTCATCGGGCTCGAAGCTCAGCCCGTAATCCTGCTCGACCCGTGTGACGATGGCCTTGCGCAGTGGCAGGATACCTCGAACGGCGGTGTACCGGGTGAGCCCCGTCTCGATGGCCCGGATGGCGGCACGGGCGATACGCCTCGGGGTGGGGAAATCCGGTTCGCCGGCGGTGAAGTTGATGACGTCGATCCCGTCGGCCTGCATGGCCTGGATCCTGGCGTTGAGGACCAGCGTGGCGGAACTCGCCAGGCCGGCGACCGTGGGAGACAGGCGGACGGTGGACATGGCCCCCTCATCGATTGACACCGAATTTCTCTTCGAGCCTGGCAAGCACGTTGTCCGGAACCAGGCCGCGGACCGATCCTCCCAACCGCGCCACTTCCTTGACCAGCCTCGAGTTCAGGTAGAAGAAGTTCTGGCCCGTCATCATGAAGAATGTTTCGATACTGTCCTCGAGCTGCCGGTTCATCTGGGCCATCTGGAACTCGTATTCGAAATCGGAAACCGCGCGGAGCCCCCGCAAGATGACTCGAGCCCCGATGGCCTTCACGTAGTCGACCAACAGGCCGTCGAACGCCTCGACACGCACGCGCGGATCATAGTCGAAAGCCTCCCGGATCATCTGCACGCGCTCTTCGGAAGTGAACAGCGATGTCTTCTGCGGATTGTCCACCACCGCCACGACCAGGCGATCGAAAACCGCCAGGCCTCGCTCTACCAGGTCCTTGTGGCCGAGGGTGAACGGGTCGAAGGAACCTGGATAGATGGCCAACGGCTTGTCATGCATGAATGTGCCCCATCACGTTTCGTTGCAACGGAAGAAAGTCAGAACGGTCCTGCCGTAGCGTCGCTCATCGACCTTCCGCAAACGGCCATGTGTTTCGCCGGGCAGCTTGCTCCGGTCGTGCTCGGCCACCACGATACCGCCCGCGGCAACCAGCCCCTCAGCACCCAACCGCTCGAGGCACGGCTCCAGGTCGAGCGACCCATACGGGGGGTCGAGCAGGACGAGGTCGAAAGCCCGCGCGTGCGAACGTATGGCATCGAGCCCACCGGGCAACCGGAGCCGGCGGACCGTGACCCGTTCCTCGAAACCCAGGGAGGCGACGCTCGATGCGAGCGCCCTGAGCGGCAGCTTTTGCACGTCGACAAACCAGGCGCTCGAGGCGCCCCGGCTGAGCGCCTCCAGACCCAGGGTGCCTGCGCCGCAGAACAGGTCGAGGACGCGCGCCCCTTCCAGCGGTCCAAGGATGTTGAAAAGATTCTCGCGAATCCTGTCCGATGTCGGCCTGGTCAGGCCGCCTCGAGGAGACGCCACCCGGCGACCTCTTGCCGTGCCACCCGTCAACCGCATGGTCACCTCACGGCCCAATCCTACACGGGAGTCGCCGGAAGTCAAACCGAAACGCCAGGGCGGGGCGGGGCGGGGTCTACAGGCTTGCCGGCGTCGAGGCCAGGCGTCCCGGATGACGCTCGGTAGCCCAAAGGGGCTCGGGGCCGGTGCCGAAAAACAGCTCGTCCGGAAGATAGAGCCGCCGAATCACAAGCTCGATGGTCTCGGGCATGTACTTGACCCAAAGCTTGATCGGCACATCGGTTATCACCGGCATGCCCGCGCTCCGGCACACGCCCAGGATGTACTGCATGAGGTAACGGGCGTTCGTGGCCAGGTGCCCGTTGTAGTCCGGATGAGACCGCTGAGACAACACCCGCTCCTCGTGCATCGACCGCCCGATTTCCGACTCCAGGTACTCCTCGAACGACGACACGATGACCTCGAGCATGACCGTGTCTTCGGCGGTCTCGAGGAACTCACGGTATGCTCCCACGACCTTGCTCACATCGAACCCCCTGAACTTGAGAAGATTCAGGAAGTCCCCGGAAGGAGGCAGCTCGAGAAGCAACGGGATCGGAAGACGGCACCCAACCTTGAGGTTGACCGCGTTGTAGTTGCCCGTGTGCCGCTCCTCCTCGAGCAGTTCGTAGCGGTCGCTGCCCCCGATCACCTCGAGCAGGTGGTCGTAGTCACGCTGCTCGATGATCACCTTCAGACCCACCACGTCTGGAATGCTCAGCACCGGCAGGTCGCCGTGGAGCGTGCCCTGCTTGATGCTCTTGATGAAACGCCGCTCGGCATGGGCGAACTCCTCGACCATCTCGTCTTCCTTGGAGATGAGATGCTCCTTGGGAATACCCCGCTGCCTGGCGCGTTCCGCGGCAAGGTCGTCGGCGTTGGCACGAATGCGCTCGAGCATGAAATCGACGATCCGGCGGCTGCCCTTGTCGGCGATACGCCTGAAGCGCTTGATACGGGAACAGCCGGCGAGTATGGGTTCGTTCTCCACGTCCATGACGTAGTAGGCACCGTCGATCGGCGTCTCCCGGTAGAAATCCTCCGGGAACTTCCGATAGCGAGCGCGGAGTTCCTCGATACGCCGGTTCGTGACGTTGGGGTGCTCGACCGCGAAGTCCTTGAACTGCCCCTTGGTCTTGGCAATCATGCGACGGGGCATCACGCCGTGCAGCTTGGACAACAGATCCCTGGCCACGTAGTCCAGCCAGATTCTGGCGGCGTACAGGTTGAAATTGACCACGGTCTTCAGCCGGCGGACATCGCCGGGCTCGGGCTTGTTGAGCATCCAGCGGCCGATGATGTCGGCCAAGGCTTGCCTGTGGACGAAACTTTCGAGTGCGAGCATTCAACTGCTCCATCAGAAGAAACACGGGTGGGGTCCTTCTGCAAGCTAATCGCGATTCCTCCCGTGACAACCCCCACGGCCGGTCAACGAAGCCCCCACCGCCGCCGCAACGCCCACTCGAGGCACAACAGGGCCAGCGCGGCCAGGTAGGGAGGCCATCGATTCCAGAGCGGCACGACAAGCCGCTTGCTCAGCGATGACCTGCGTTTCGCCGGCAAACGCAACGCCGCGGTTCCGTGCTCGCCGAGCGCCCGGCCGCCCGATACCCTGGAGAGGGCAGCAAGAAATGGCCCGTCCGCGGCCAGGTCCTTCATCTCCGGTCCCTCTTCGGAGACCGTGAAGACGGTCTCATCGCGGCCCCGGGAAACCCCTTTTCCGGTGACGGCCGCCGTGACCCGGTAGGCCCCTGCCTCCGGCGCCCAGAAGCGCTCGATCAGCGCCCCCGCCGGCCCGGTAGTGCCCTCGAAATGTACAGGCGTCGCGTCGGGCTGGTCGAGGAACACGTCGAGAGAGACGTGGGCACCTTCCACCGGGGCGTAGTCCGTCCCGGCGACCTTGAGCTGGATGACGGTCTCCTCGCCAAGCCGGTAGTTCTCGCGCTCGGTGTCCACCTGGACTTGGCCCTCGTCCGGATCTCCGACGAGCCAGCGCAAGGCATTCTTCCAAAACCGGACGTACTCGAGGCCGCTGCCCCCTTCGCCGACAGCCTTGAACGTCCAGTTCCAGGATGCATCCGTCATCAGGGCCATGGTGCGCCCCTTGCCCACGTCGCGCACCGCCAGCAGGGGGATGTCCGGTGATCCGGCAACCGTCCCCAGGACCACCGCGCCGGCCTGGGCCGACGTGGGATTGTACCCGTCCAACAGCGGAAGGCCCTCCCACTTCCTGCGGTTCTCCACCGGGTCGAAGTGCAAGACCGTAACCGGATGCCGGAGCCCTTGCGGCGTGATGGCGAACCGGACCGGAACCGCAACCGCCGACGGGGCGCGATTACAACGCACAGGCATGACCTCCTCGAGCGGGGTTCCACCATATTCGCCGGCCGCAAAAGCCATTTCACCCCCCAGCATGGCCAACCCGCCACCCTGCCTGACGAAATCGGCCAGGCTGCCCAGCAGTCGCCTCGACTGCTCCCTGAGATAGGGTCGATAGGCGAAGTTCTGGAACACGACCACGTCGAAAGACTTCAGGTCCCGGTTCATGTCGAACAGGTTCTGGTAGGGAAATTCGATCAACGAGTAGGCCCGGGGCGGAAACATGCTCTGATCGCTCGGCCCACGAAGAATGAAAAAGCTGACCAGGTCGATGTTCGGGTCGCTCTTCAAGAGGCGTCGCAAAAACTTGACATCCCAGGACGGCGCTCCTGCAACCTGCAGTACCCGGGTCTTGTCCCGCACGACCTTCAACGTGAAACTCCGGCGGTTGTTCTCGGCCACCGCCTCCCCTGCCAGGACCGGAGACGACACGGTATACGTGAACTTGCCGACCCGCTCCGGGTTGACCTCGAACGCCACGGCAACCTCGGCATCCGCCGCGTCGATGACCACGGACCGCGTGGCCAGCAGGCGGCCTCCACTGGTCAGACGCACTACGGTGGAGGTGTTCTCGAGCCCGGTGGCACGGATGGCCACCCGCACTTCGAATGGCTGCCGCAAGAACGCGAAAGCGTTGTACTCGAGGTCGTCGATGGCAAGGTCCACGAAGGCGTCGCCGGCGCCAACGGCCATCGTGTGAATGGGCAGGTCCATCGAGCCGAGAACTTCTCGAAGCCGGGCGTCTCCGCCGGAACGCCAGGCGCGGCGCATCCCGCCCCGGACGATCCCGTCCGACACCACGACCAACGCGCCCAGCCCAAGGTCCTTGCCTTCCCGGGTCAACTGCTCCAACGCCCCGGACAGGTCGGTCTCCGGGTCATCCGGCGCTACGGCGTCGAGGCTTTCCATCCCGGCGATCCTGGTCAACGCGGAACCAAAAACGTAGTACTCGAGGTCATACCTGGAGGCCAGGGCGGCGAGAGGCCCTTCCCGTAGGGCAACAAGCGCCCGATCCCACCGCGACGGCTGCTCCGGCGTCTCGCCTATGGACATGCTCCGGGAAGAATCGATCAACACGCCGACCTTCTCCTTGACCTGCACCGGTGACATGAGCACCACCGCGGGACGCAGCAAGGCGAACACCACCAGCGTGACCAGCACGCCCCGGAGCGACGCGATGGCGACACGCCGCCACCAGGAGACCCGTGAAAGCCTGGCCAGCGGCAGAACCAGGGCCAGCAACGCGAGCAGACCCAGGAGAACCACGACCGGCACGCGCAACGGTGCATCGAACCACAGCTCGACCCCCACGCCCTCGAGCCGCTCGATGGCGAACAATCGGAGCAAGACATCCACGACACCTGCCGCCGTCATGGGTGCACCTCGCGAGCCCGGCATCGTTCCGGCTGCCGTCTACTCATCGAAGACGCCCCGCCGCTTGTCGAGCAGAGCCCGCACGTGGGTCAAATCGTGCTTGTAGTTCAGGCACAACGCATACATCATGATGTTGATGGCGAGCTTGTAGGCCGCCACCCGCTGGCTCTCGCCCCCGGGGACGCATTCGTAGAGGTAGCCCCCCAATGGATCTCTGGCAAACGCGCCGGCCAGATCGTTCCGGCTGTAGATCAACGGGGTGAGACCGTCGCCCAGCGTGATACCCTCGAGGTAGCCCTTCACTGCCGCCCGGCCCGCTACCCTGTCCAACATGAAGAAGGTCCGGTACAGCACGTGCGTGGACGGAATCCGCTCGAGCCGCTCGCCCGGAAACAGCCGCGCCACCACACGCCGCACGCTTTCGTCGAAGGGGCTCGAAAAGAGCCCCGAACTGTCGTCCACGAACAGCATGCCGCCGTTGCGCAGGTAGCGCTCGAGGTTGCTTCGCTCCCCGCCGGTCAAGGGCGGAAGTGCGCGGGCGCCGAACAGGAACACCATGGGATGATCGAACAGCTCACGGCTTGCCGCGGCGACCGGAACCGCCTCCACGGCCACGTCCACGGACGTGTTGCGCGCCAGCTCGAGAAGCATCAGCTCGATCACACCCGGCCGCGGATTCGGCTCGGCGTCGCCGATGCGCAGGTACCCAATATCGACCTGCGCCGCCCGCCCCATGGCTCGAGCCGTTCGGGCACCGCGGGGCGAGACGTACTCCAGGATGTCCGGGCAGACCAGTGCCGCCGTTCCCACGGCTGCGAGCCTGCCCAGGAAACGCCTTCTGGTCCATCCGCCTGTCCGCCGTGTTTCCACGAACGCGACCTCCAGGCGACCGGGGCGCGGCTGGCTTTCCCGCCCGGCACGACACGGGCCGCTACCCACGATCGCGGTTCCTTCCTGCTGGATACTGGAGTATAGACCGCGGATCGCGAGATTTCGATGTCAAAATAGGGCGTGCACCCCGGCGAACGCCTGGTGCACCACGACGCGACCGCTGCCGGCCATGTCCGCCCCCCCCAGTTGCTCCGGCACACCCCACCGTTCGACCGGGGCATAGGAAAGGCGGAGATCGACATCGTGCCCGCGTCCACGGAACCGGACCTGGACCGCCATGTCCCCCCCCACGTAGCGCTGAACCGGCCACCAGCCACCGGGCAGGAGGGCGGTGCCGGTACCTGCGTCGCCGGCCACCAGAAGCGCCTCCCTGCCAGCATGGAGCCTCGCGGACACGCGAAGCCACCCCGTCCCACCGGCGGCCGCTCCGAGTTCGCCTCGAGACGCCACCACGGCGTCCGCGAACACCTCGTCCGAAACGACGCGCTCGCCGCCGAGCCAGCAGACGAACGGGCCGCGGGCGTAGCGCAATGTTGCTTTGCCGACCGGGACATCGGCCAGGCCGAGCGTCAGGGTATCCCCCGCGGAAACACGGGTGAACTGCGGTCCCACGCGCCCGTCCAGGGAAAGGTGCGGCGCCAGTTGCCCGGTGAAACCCACGCGCAGCCTCGCGGCGAAACGGTGCCGGCGGCCGGAAGCAAACAGCCCGCCAACGGCATCCGGCTCCTCTGCCTCTTCGCCCACCCCAATCGCAACGTCCGCCACGAACGCACTCCTCGGAAACGCGTGCCACACGCCCTGCACGCCGGTACCGCCTCGAGCCAGAACCAGGTGCGTGCCGGCATCCGGAACGGCATGCTTCTCCACGCTGGCTTCGCCGACCGCACGGATGGCAAGAGCACCAGGGGGCAACATGTCCACACCGACTCGAGTCCGTGCCGCGGTACGCTGGAACAGGCCGGCTCCGCCGCCCAACTGCACCGGCGTGAACGTGTCGTGCCGGACCTCGAGAAGCCCGGTGGCCGGCTTTCCACGCCTTCCAGTCCGCTCCCCGCGCGCCACCGCCTCGAAATCACGCGCGACGACCCTGCGCGTACCCAGTCGCAACGGGTATCGCAACCCCGCATGCCACCCCTTGCCGCCGGCTGTCAGCGACGGGGTGAGCGCCAGCACGCCCTCGAGCAGGCTCGAGCTGCTGCTCGAGGCAACCGTGGCCGGGAGCCGGTCCGGGTTCGAGTCGATCACGGTGTCGGCCCATATTTCCGCTCGCCACCAGGGTGCCCGCAGGGCCCGGCCCGACTTCGAGTTCCCGGCCCCGGCCGCTTCCCGCTGTTCCGCGGCTCGAGACGCCGACTCCGCCAGTGACGAGGTTTCGGGTCTCAAGAGGGTGAAACGGGGAAACCTTTCCGGGAACGGGGCTGGGAAGATGGCCATTGCTCCCGGCGGCGAGCCACCAGGGACCGACAACGCAATCGCCGCGGGGGGCGCGGGAGGTTCCTCCAGGACCAGGACCTCGGGCGGGGCGGACGGATCCACGATGTCGAAACAGCTTTCGGCTTCATCGAGGTTCTTCTCCGACTGTGTGCGAGCGATCCGCACCATTTCGACCAGGTGGAGCACCTCCGCGCCGTCGTTCTCCCTGGCAGCCGCCTCGAGGCGCTTCGCGAACCCCTCGACTTCCTTGGCAAGCCGGCCCGCTTCGGCGATGCGTGCCTGGAAACAGGCCGCGCGATGGATTCGTCTCGCGTCCACGGCCTCGTCGAGCCGATCGAGCAAGGTCGCCACGCTCCCGGTGACCGCTCGAGCATCCTCGCCAGCCCTGGCCAGGGCCTCCAACAGCGCCGCGCCGGACAACGGGGAAACGTTTCGGCCCCCGCTGGCGGCCTCCAGGACTTGCGGAATCGGGGGAGGATTCGCCACCTGTGCCCCGGACTCGAGGGTCACCCACTTCCGGGCCACGACCCCCACGGGGCCGGCGACCTGGACCAAGTGATCGCCTGGCTTGAGACGGACCGAGCCCGGTAGTGCACAGGGCTCCCCGTCCACGTAGACCTCGAGCCCGCCGGGCAGAGAAGGGAAGCTCATGCCAGCGTCCGGCGCCCGTTCCTTCCAGTCCGCCCCGGCTCGCGATAGCACCTCCGAGGCGGCATCGCCAAGCTGCGCCTCGAGCTGCACCGCGGGGTCCAGGGCCACGGCGCGAAGCGCATACCGCTCCGCCCCGGCTTCATCCCCTTCGTAGACTTCGATGGCCGACAGGAGGGAGTAGATCCGCGCAATCCAGCGCGGGTTGTGGACCTGGCCCAGGGCCTCGACCAGCGCGCCGGTGAGCAGGGCCCTGGCGGCATCCAGGTCACGCTCGACCAGGATCTGCTGGAAAACCTTTTCCACGATGGTGGGCGGAGGCCGGTCGTCACCGGGTTCCCGGCCGGCGAGAGTGCCGCTCCCCTCCTCTATCCTCCCGCCGTGTCCGGCAGCTCGAGAGGGTACCGAAATGCCCGCGACGCACAGGGCCAACATCGCCACGACGAGGAGAAAGGGTGTTCCGGACGGCGCTTGGGTCATGGTTCGCGCTCGCAATTCGACACGGGAGGACTGATCACACGCCGCCCCCCCGGACCCCGGCGCTCGTGCCAGCGCCAGCGGCGCACGTCGAAATCCCATATCAAGTAGACGACATCGCCGGGGAACAGCTCGACCGTAAAGCTCAAGCAGTCCTCCCCCCGCTCCATCCGCACCTCGTGAACGCCAGGAGACAGGGCCCGCTTGCCCAGCACGAAGGAACTGATGGGTTCTCCGTCCAGGACTAGGCGGGTCTCGATCGGAATCGACCCCGTCTTCAACTTCGCTCTCCCGGCCGGCGGCGGCGCCTCCTCGGGCAACTCGGAGAGCCGGACAGGCTGCTCGAGCCGGACAGGCGCCGGGACCGGTCTCGAGGCACGAGAGGCTCCTCGAGGGGGTGGAGAAGACCCGGCCGGCAACTCAGCGGGCCGGGAACCAGGCCGGGCTGCCATCCGCCCCCCCTCCCCTCCCCTGTCACGCGCCGGCCTGTCGTTCGCCGGCTGCTCGAACCCCTCGGTCTCCTCGAGCAGGGACGCCACGGGGGAACGCGCCGCGCCCGGCGTCACAGCAGCCAGGCCGTTCTCGACCCGGCCCTCCGGCGTCGCACTGGCAACGGCGCCCGGGGACGCCAGCGAACTCGAGGCATCTCCGGAAGCCCGGTATTTCAAGGCCCACCAGAATGAAAGGCCCCCAAACAGGGCAAGCAGGGTGAGGATACTGGGAAACCATCGCTTCATCGACCCCCGACCGCTCCTCGATCGCATGCAGGCAGACTGCCCCTGTCCGGGAAGTAGACCCCAGGACCGACCGCTCGAGACATCCGCGGCATTATGCCAGGAACGAGTGGCGGATCAAAGTATCCTTCCGGCCCACGATGCATGCGGGCCGAAAACCAGGATCTCCCCTTCGCGACGCAATTTGCTTTGAAAACTGCTCCAGCGTCGGGCATTGTGGGGTCGGTCTCAGCTCGAACGACGACCCGCCGGCCGGCGACTTCCCGAAGGCGCACGGTCCGCGCGAATCCTCGAGCCCTCCTGTCAACCAGAATCGAGCATGGACGAACCCATGAAACTATCGACGCGAGCCCGATACGCGCTCCGCATGATGATCGATCTCGCGGATCACGCGGACAGCGAAAAGCCAATCGTCTTGAGAGACATCGCCGAACGACAGCAGATCTCGAAGCGATACCTGGAGCAGTTGGCCATCAGCCTGAAGAACGCCCACCTGCTCACCGTGACGACCGGGCGCGGCGGTGGCTATGCCTTGCGGCGAGACCCGGCGGACATCACCGTGCGAGAAGTCGTGGAGGCGGCGATCGGGCCGATCGCCGTCGTGGACTGCGTCAGCGACCCGGACGGGTGCGGCCGATCCAAGGAATGCCCATCCCGCAACCTGTGGGTCGAACTGAATGAACAGATCCTCGCCACCCTCGACAGGTACTCGCTCCTGGACCTGTCGGAGAGGCACGTGGAGACCACCGCGGCGCTCATGTGCTCATACTGACCGCCATGGGCCAGGCCAACGCGAGTCCGAAAGGCTCGAGAACAAGGATGCCACACGGGCATCTGCACCGGACAGCGACGGTCGGGCGACCGGCCGGTCGCCCATACCATTCGCCCGGCGGGCCGGGGGGGCGACCGCCTGGGCAACCACACGGTGTCCAGGGGCTTGCCTGTGTACGCCGTCGGCCCTTTGCGCTAGGATGCGCGAGATCGACGGAAAGGCGGCGCGCCGAGACATCGACGGATCTGCTGGTGGTGGATCGGGAGACCAGGCATGCGAGAGAGCGTCTACTTGTTGAGGAGTGGAGACGACGACGATGACGCCGCGGCCAGTGCGCGGCTGGCGGCCTTTCTGGAAGCGAAGACTCTCCTGGATTTCGTTGCGCCGAAGGACCTGGTGGCGGTGAAGACCCATTTCGGGGAGGAGGGGAGCGACGGCTACGTGCGACCGGTGTACCTCGCGGCGATTGGTTCGGCGATCAAGCAACGGGGCGCGGCGCCGTTCTTGACGGAAACGTCCACGCTCTACCGTCATCATCGAACCAATGCCGTCGATCATGCGCTCCTGGCCGTCAGGCACGGGTTCTCGGTGGCGGCGACGGGCATGCCTGTCATCATGGCGGACGGCCTGCTGGGCGACGAAGAGGTCGAGGTGGAGATTCCGGGGCGCCTATACGATCGGGTAAAGGTTGCGGCGATGTTCGCCAAGGTCCAGGGCCTGGTCCTGGTGTCGCATTTCACCGGGCACATGGTGTCCGGTTTCGGCGCGGCATTGAAGAACCTGGGGATGGGCTGCACGAGCCGGAAGGCGAAGCTGATCCAGCATTCGACTGCGATGCCCTCGATCAAGGACGGTACGTGCACCGGCTGCGAGGCGTGTACGGAGTGGTGTCCCGAGGACGCGATCACGATGGACGGTGGGGTGGCGGTCATCGACCAGGATACCTGTATCGGTTGCGGCGAATGCCTGGCCGTCTGCCGGTTCGACGCGGTGCACTACAACTGGGGAGCCACCTACGAAGATCTGCAACGGAAGATCGTCGAGCACGCCCTGGGCGTGGTGACGTGCGTGCGGGGGCGCGCCCTCTACATCACCGCGCTCAAGCGGATCACTCGAGACTGCGACTGCCTGGGGAAATACGAGAAGATCGTGCCGGACATCGGCTTTCTGGTCTCGAGGGACCCGGTGGCGATCGACGCGGCCGCGGTGGACCTGGTGGAACGGGAGTCGGGGCGCACCCTGCGGGAACTGGCGTTCGACATTCCAGCCCGGTTCCAGTTGACCCACGCCCGGGAAATCGGTTTCGGGAGCCCGGACTACGACCTTGTCGATGTCGACTGAGCACGCGGCCGGCCATGACCGCCCCCCCAAACCGCTCGACCCGGCTAGATCATCTGGCGAAACCGCTCGAG